>JAZIGI010000054.1:0-13772 GCA_036679125.1 Actinomycetota bacterium
CCGTCTGCTGTGCGACGGAGGCCACCTCGCGCATCGCCTTGACCACCTGTTCGGTCGCGCTGCGCTGCTGCTGCGTGGCGGCGGAGATCTCCTTGGCCGCAGATGTCGTCTGCTCGATCGTGTCGAGAATCGACTCGAAGCTGTCACCGGTCGACTGCGCGAGATCGACGCCGCTCTCGACCTGCTTGAGCTCCTGCTCGGTGGAGATGACGAGCTCGTTCGCCGCACTCTGGATCTCGGTCATGATCGTCTCGATCTCGCCGGTCGACTGGACCACAGATTCGGCGAGCTTGCGGATCTCGACGGCGACGACGCTGAAGCCCTTGCCCGCCTCGCCCGCGCGGGCGGCCTCGATGGCGGCGTTGAGCGCAAGGATCTTGGTCTGGTCGGCGATGCTGTTGATCATCACGAGCACCTGGCCGATCTGCTGGCTGCGCTCACCAAGCTGCAGGATCTTGCCCGCCGAGGCCTGCGCCCGCGCCTTGATCTGCTCCATCGAACCGAGCGTGCTCATCACCGACTGCTGGCCGTTCTCGGCGCTCCCGAGCGACGCCTCGGCCATCTTCACGACCTGATTGGCGTTCTCGGCGATCTGGCGGTAGGTGGCGGCGAGCTCCTCCATCGTCGCTGTGGTCTCGCTGATCGACGCGGCCTGCTCCGCAGCGCCTGAGGCTTGCTGCTCGGTGGCCGAGAGGATCTCGTTGGATGTGCCGGCCAGACGCGAGGATGAGTCCTGCATCTGGCTCAGCAGATAGATGATGAGGTCGAGCAGCTGGTTGTACGAACGGGAGAGCGTGCCGAACTCGTTGTGGGAGTCCGCGGTGACCTTGATCCCGATCTCGCTCTGGCATGCGCGCTTGATGCTGTCCACCACCGCGTACAGCGGCGCCATCATCCGGCGGCCGACCGCCGACTGGACGATAGCGAGGAGCACGAGCACCGTGATGAAGACCGCCACGATCGACACGACTTTGAGGAGCAACCCCTCCGAGTGCGCGAGACTGTCGCCGAGGATGAACCAGGCCGCCAGCAGCTGCACGGCGTTGGCGATCGCCACCATGGTGAGCATGATGAACGTGTACTCGAGCAGGAAGTTGCCTCGAATCTTGCGGATCCAGCCCTTGATCATGATGCTCTCCCGTCACGCGACTCACCGATGGGTTCCAGTATCTTGTCGATGTTCACGACACCGATGAGCAGGCCCTCGATGTACACGGATCCCGCCATGTACTCGGCCTGCGCCTTGTCCAGCGTAGAAAGCGGGGGCTCGATCGCCCCGTGGGCGACGTCGATGATGTCGCCGATCTCATCGACCACGAGCGCCGAGACGCACTCGTCGTTGGCCACGATGATGGCCGAGGGCAGCTGACCGTCGATGTCGAGCTCCGAACGGCTCGGCACCCTGATGAGCGTGGCCAGATCGGTTACCGACACTATCTCGCCACGGACGTTGATCACACCCAGCACGGAATCGGGCACCCGTGGGATGCGGGTGACCGCGTACTCATTGTGGATCTCGCGCACTCCCGAGATCGGGACCGCATACCACTCGAGACCGAGTCTGAACTTGAGCAGGCCTGTCGACTCGCCGGTTGCCTCGTCGACCGGTGCCTGGGCGAGGGACGCCGCGCGCTGCCGGAGGATCTCGTTCGCGCGTGCGGACATCAGTGCGTTCGTGGCGGTGAGCTCATGCATGGTCATTCCGCGTCCACCTCCTGCGCATCGGCCAGCACCAGCGCCGCCGCCGGCACCAGCCGGTCGACATCGAGGAGCATCAGCACGCCCTGCGGAAGTCTGACCGTCCCGAGCATCTTGTCCGCGAGCGCGTACATACCCGATGGCGGCTGGATGCTCTGCGGGGGAAGATCGACGACGTCCTCGACGCTGTCCACGATCAGACAGACCCGGTGCGACGCCGCAGTACAGAAGACCATCGGCGTCTCAAGCGTATACGGCGCCTCGTCGAGGCCGACGAGGGCGCGCAGGTCGAGTACCGGGATCACCGCGCCGCGCAACTCGATCAACCCCACGAGCGCCGGGTCGTCGTCCGGGAGCGGCAGGAGCTCGGCCAACTGCTGGATCTCGTCGACCCGATCGATCGGCAGACCGTAGAGCTGTCCGGCGAGCCGGAACGCCACAGCGCGCTCGATGTCGTCCAGTGACGGCGCCGATACCGTATCCGCAGCGATCGCGTCGGCAACGGACCCGGCGTCCGGCCCGGTCACATCGATCACGTCTTCCCCTGTGTGCTCATTGCCCGACACGCGTACTCCTTCACCCGGTGAAGCGTAGGACCCTGTTCAGTTCCTCGGCACTGACCTCGCCATTCTTGACCCTCAACAGTCCCGCGGCCGCCAACGGACGCATGCCGGCGGCGGTGGCCGCGGCTGAGATATCGGCGACACCGGTGGCGCGACCCACAGCGGCGCGGACAGGTTCCGTGAACGGCAGCACCTCATGGATCGCGGTGGCGCCGCGGAAGCCCGACTTTCCGCAGTTGGGACACCCGGACCCGGCCTTGTCGCGGAGGCCCGCAGGGGCACCCGGGATTCGAGCGGCGAGCGCGCCATCGGTCTCGACCGAGCAGTTCGGGCAGTTGAGGCGCACGAGCCGCTGGCCCACAGCAAGCGTGAGGGCCGCGGCCAGGCTGTGTGGTTCGGCGCCTAGATCGAGCATGCGCCAGATGCCTGAGGCGATGTCAGCGGCGGCGAAGGTAGCGACCACGAGCTTGCCCATCCCCGCCGCCTCGACGGCGAGATGCACGTCCTCGACGCTCCGCAGTCCGTCCACGGCTATCACGTCCGTGTCCTGGCGCATGCCCGCGGCGATGTACGCCGCCGAGGACAGCCCGCCCGGCTCGATCATGACCTGAGCGACCGCCGGGATCTCGTGCTCGATCGACTGCTCGACGGAGTACACGGTCTTGCCGGCCCCCGCCGCGTGAGCGAGCAACGCATAGTACGTGGCGCTCGCACCCCCCGCCACGGGCGCGCATACGAGCAGGATCCCCCGCCCGCGTTCGACCATCGCGCGCAACGCGCGCGCCTCGGCTTCTGAGACACCAAGCTCCTCAAGCCCGCGCGGCTGCGGCTTGAAGGCGGCAAGGGAGACCACGAGACGCTGCCCCGCGATCGTGGGCACCACCGAGACCGTGAGCACGAGGTCCTTGTCGGCGATGTGCGTGCGGACCCGGCCGAGCGCCGGCCGCGTGGCCGGGACTCCGCCGAGGTGAGCGTACTGCTTGAAGCCATCCACGAGTCCGCTCTGCAAGGACAGCGGCGCCGAGGCTATCTTCTCGAGGCTCCCCTTGACCCTGTAGACCAGGAAGAAGTCGTCCTTATACGGAAGCAGATGTATGCGGCTCGCGCCCCTGGCGACCGCATGGTCCAGGATGTCGGCCACGAGCACCGCGACCTTGCGGGTGTCGGCCACGGCGAGCACGTCGAGGTCGATCGCCGCCGGACCGGCCTGCACGGTGGGCTCGGCGGCCATCTGCTCCATCGTCTCACTGATGGCCACTACCGCCTGGGCAGGCGCGGCCTCCTCCACCGGGACGACCGGCACCGCCGGCGTCTGGTCGAGGGGCTCTTCGAAGAAGTCCGAAGCCTCGACGACCTCGGTGTCGACCTCAGCAGGACCACTCGCGACCTGCGCGGCCGCGGAGTCGGCGTGCTGTGCCACAGCGACATCGGTGTAGTAATGACCGAGGGCGTTGTCCACCGACACCGGGTCGGCAAGGACGGCCTCGACCTCCAGACCGATCCGCCCGGCCACGGTGTCGAGCGCGAAGACGTCCATCGGATCACCGACGGCGACCGTCAGCATGCCCTCGATCTCGAAGAGCGGCAGCACGCGGAACTCGCGCGCGACCGGTGCGGGCACGAGCGCGATAGCGTCGTCCTCGGGAGCATAGCTCGCCAGGTCGACTTGCGGGACGCCCATCTCATGCTCGAGCACCGACATCACGTCGAACGGACTCACGTAGGCGCGTTCCATCAGGATCGCGCCCTCATGGGTGCCCGCGGACCGCGCGGCGTCCACCACGCTGCCCGCCTGCTCCGCTGTCATCAGCCCGGCCTCGACCAGACCGTCGAGGACCCGGCGTGAGATCCCGGTTGCCGGCGACATCCGCCCGCCCCTAACCCTGGACCTTGGACAGCTCTTCAGCGACCGCCGCCAGCAACGTGTCCGGCTCGACAGGCTTCGTCAGGTACTGGTTGGCGCCAGTGCGGATACCGGTGGCCATCGCCTGCTCCTCGGTCTTGGCCGTGAGCATGATGATCGGGATCTGCTTGTAGTTCTGATCGAACTTCAGGAGCCGACAGACGCGATAGCCGTCAAGCTTGGGCAGCATCACGTCAAGCAGGATGAGATCGGGCTTCTCGGCCCGGGCGGTCTCGAGCGCCTCGGCACCATCAGATGCGGTGATCACGTCGTAGCCACCCGCAAGAAGGATCGCCTTGATCATCTCGAGGATGGTAGGGCTGTCATCGACCGCGAGGATCCGCGCGCCTGCCATACGAGTCTCCCTCCCGATTGCCTGCGGAGCGCGCCGGACCTCCCGGCGCATCGCCGCATCCGGTCTCACTATCCCTTGCCGGCCGCTTTCCGACACTCTATCAGACTACGTTCGCACGTCCTGATCAGCAGATCCGCCTGGAATCCGCCGGAGAACTCGGTCCAGTCACCCCCGGGGCTCTTCCTGAGCGCGCGCAGGGCGTTCTCATACTCCTTGGCGGCCGCGTCGAACTGGCGTTGCGCCTTGTAGATGTTCGCGAGGTTCAGGTGCGCAAGCGCGAAGTCGGCGTCGATATACACCGTCTTCTTCAGTTCACTGATGGCGCGCACCGCATCGCCCTGCCGCTGGTGGATGATGCCGAGGATGTAGCGTGCCACAGGCAGCAGAGGGTTGATCGCGAGTGCGCGGTTGCATGCCGCAAGGGCCGCGTCGTAGTCGCCGGTGTCCGCATGCACATAGGCGAGCAGCAAGTGTGCGTCGGCGTTGTTCGGATCGAGTGCGAGTACGCGCTGCGCCTCGCCCGCCACCTGGTCTGGACGGCCCTCGCGCAGGTCGGTCCGCGCACGATCGAGGATGGCGGCTGCGTCGTCCGATGCGGCGGGCGGCCGGGACGCCCCGGAAGTCCCGCCTGCCTGCTCGGACGGAGTGGTCGCGGGGCGGGGCCTGTTCCGGGTCTGTGTGGGCCGGACCGCGGACGTCGGCTGTTGCGCGGCCGCTGCCGCACGCGCGCGCTCTCGTCGGCTGTCGCCGGCTCGTGCGCCATGGGGAGCCTGCGGGCGACCCGGCGCGAACAGCGCCTTGGCTGCCGGCTTCCGGTACAGGAACACCCCGCCGACCTCGACGGCCTCGAAGTCATCGCTGATCGAGGTGAGCGTCTCCGAGTGGCCGATGAACAGGTAGCCGCCGTCGTTCAGGCTGTCGTAGAAGTTGCGCACGACGCGGCGCGTGGACTCGATCCTGAAGTAGATGGTCACATTGCGGCAGAAGATGATGTCCCAGTTGCCCATCACCGACAGCGGGTACGGCTCCTTGATGAGGTTCTGATAGCCGAAGTCCACGAGCGCACGCACCCGGTCGTTCACGCGGTAGTCGCCGGTTGGGGTCGTATCGAAGTGGCGCTCGATCACGTCGGGCGCGACGTTGGTCATCGCGCGCCTGCCGTACACGCCCGCACGCGCCCGCCCCAGCGCCTTGGTGGACACGTCGGTGCCGAGCACCTGGGGGTTCCACCCGCTCGGTGCGAGCGCCATGTCGTTGAGCAGCATCGAGAGCGAGTACGGCTCCTCTCCCGTGGAGCACCCAGCGGACCACACGCGCAGGTCCCGGTTGCCCACAGGCTTCGATGCCATGATCTCCGGCAGCACCCGATCGCGAAGCGCATCGAACTGCGCCGGGAAGCGGAAGAAGCTGGTCTCGTTGATGGTGACGAGGTTCAACAGCTCGTTGAACTCGCGGTCGTCGTGTTCGAGAGCGGTGTAGTACTCGCCGAACGTGATGTAGCCGAGCCGCGTGGCGCGCGTCACAAGCGAGATCCGCAGAGAATCGAGCTTGGACTCCTCGAGGTAGATGCCCGAGTGTCGGTGGATGAGGTCCCGGAACCGGCGGAACTCCTCGAGATCGAGATCCTTGGCAAGCCCCTCGTTCAGCATCCCGTCACCACATCAGCATCCATCACGCACGGGTCTCGATGCGTTCGATCAGGCCAGCGGCATGCATGCCGTACAGGATCTTCGCGGTCTCGAAGTCGTTGTATCCGGTGAGATCGACGAGGTCTTTGACCGAGCGGCCACCGTGCAGATAGCACAGCAGCATCCACTCCCTCGGCTTCAGGTGTATCTCCATGGACTTGTCGCCCGGAGCGGACGCCATGATGAACTCGGTCTCCATGTTCGGGATCTTCTGCTTGATCCTGCTCCACAGCTCGAGCCTGCGCGACGCCTCCATGATGATGTTCTCGACCGACACGGAGATGCCGATGTCCTCGTCATCGCAGGTCTCGTCGGGCTCGAAGCGCAGTTCGCCGTCTTCCCAGCGGAACAGGTCGAACAGCGTGTCGTTGATCTGCTCCTGGATGAATGACTCCAGCACCCGGCCGTCGAGGTAGCCCTCGTCCACGAGGATCTGACCGAGCCTGCGACCGGCCTTCTCCTTCTTCTGGATCTTCTGAAGACCAAGCGCCTGTCGGAGCTGCTTCTCGGAGATGACGCCGGCCTTCACCAGACGTCTGCCGAGCGACTCCCGGTGCCAGTTGCTGCTCGCGAAGAAGACACGGCCCTTCTTGAAACAGACCTTGCCCTGCGCGTCGGGCCGCTCCAGGTACAGGGTGCCGGTCTTCCGACCGGTGGCGAGCAGGCGGAACATGTCCGCAATGGAGAAGTCTCTGAGGTTGCCCTCGAGCGCCACAGGTCGCACCCCTCTTGTCGCGTCAGTGCCAGCGGGAGAATGGGTCCAGCCGGCCCCTCGGGCGGCTGCCGCACAATCGTAGCACGTCAGACAGGTCGCTCAAACGTTTGCGGATTTCTGCTGAAACAGTCTTGCGCGAATCATTAAACTGCCTTAGGCTCTGTCCTATAGTACATGCGCATATTCGAATGTACCGGGAGGAATTGTGGACCAGAGCGAGTTCTTCTGCCTGCACTCGGACCTCTGCAAGACCCTCGCGAACGCCAAGCGTCAGATGATCCTGAGCGCGCTCAGGGACGGAGAATCCACCGTCACTGAGATCCAGGAACACACGGGCATTCCGCAGGCCACCCTCTCCCAGCATCTTGCGATCCTTCGTTCGGCCGGCGTCGTCCGCACCAGACGCGAAGGCAACCGCATCTTCTACGCGATCACCAACCCCAAGATCATCCAGGCGTTCGACCTGATCACCGAGGTGATGCAGGAGATCATCGACGGACGCAAAGACGTTGCGAGTGGCACCGAGGGCTGAAAGCGGTCGCGTCGCGACCGCCGGGGATAGCACGGACTACCGACAAGAGGGAGGCAACAGTGGACGAGAACGGCAAGAAAAGTCTTGCGATGGTGGTGATGAGCGGCGACATGGACAAGCTGTTCGGCGCGTTCATCATCGCCAATGGCGCCGCCGCGATGGGCATGGACGTCACCATGTTCTTCACGTTCTGGGGCCTGCGGGCGCTCAAGAAGAACGTGAAGACCGGCACGACGTTCTTCGGCAAGATGCTCGGCATGATGTACGGCGGCGACATCATGAAAGCCAACCCGAGCAAGTTCAGCTTCGGGGGCATGGGCCGGTGGATGTTCGGCAAGATGATGGGCAAGCACAACGTCCAGAAGCTGAACGAGATGCGCGACCTGGCGGTGCAGCTCGGTGTCAACATGTACGGGTGCCAGATGTCCATGGACGTGATGGAGATCCCGCAGGAGTCGTTCATCGACGGCGTGCAGGAGCCCGTGGGTGTCGGCTTCTTCCTCCTCAAGGCGCAGAACGCCGACATCCAGCTCTTCATCTAGCACGTCGCTCCCGGAAGCATCCGCTCGCCAACGCGCGCGGTAGGAATGGTTCATGCACCCGCCGGGTGCGTGACTGACGGAAAGGA
This sequence comes from Actinomycetota bacterium, assembly GCA_036679125.1. Taxonomy (GTDB): domain Bacteria; phylum Actinomycetota; class Coriobacteriia; order Anaerosomatales; family Anaerosomataceae; genus Anaerosoma. The sequence goes on from JAZIGI010000054.1 coordinate 8,083, forward strand.
ACCACCATGTCTGACGAGACCAAGATCGACCTGGAACTCGACCTCAAGGGCCTCCTCTGCCCGCTCCCCATGGTGAAGGTCAGCCAGAACATCAACAACGTGCCGGTGGGCGGCGTGATCCGCGCCGTGGCGACCGACCCGGGCGCCATGGCCGACATCCCCGCATGGGCGCAGTCGACCGGCAACGAAGTCCTGTCCGCCGACAAGGAAGGCTCCGAGTTCGTCTTCCTGGTCAAGCGCGTCAAGTAGCGAGGGGCGCTCACCGACCATGGAAACCTATCTCTGGATAACCTCGGTGTGGGGGGTGTACCTGGCCCTTGTGGTGTTCGTCGTGGGGATCGGCCTGCGGATCTACCAGTGGGCGACCACCCCGAAGTCACCGGTGCGCCTGGGCATGTTCCCGAAGCCGGCCACGAAGTCGGGTCGCTTCTTCAAGATGCTGAAGGACACGCTCATCGCCCCCCACTCCGCCAAGATCGAGCCCACGATGTGGGTCTTCTCGATGATCTTCCACGTTGCGGCGCTCGCGGCGTTCGTGGGGCATCTGCGTATCCTCGGCGAGTACCCGATCCTGCCGGAGCTGCTGGGCGGTGAGCACGCGATGAACAACTTCGCCGCCTACGCCGGCTCCATCGCGGGCACGCTCATGCTCATCGGCGTGGTGTTCTGGATCGCGCGTCGCACCTTCGGCCCGTACAAGAACCTCTCAGTGCCCGAAGACTACCTGCTGCTCGCGCTGCTCTTCGGTGTGATCATCATGGGCGACCACCTGCGCTTCGTGTACGGCGGTTTCATCCACGCCGACACGTACCAGGAATGGTTCAAGAGTCTGCTGGCCTTCAAGCCGATGTTCCCGGAGAAGCTGCTCTCGGGCAATGTGGGCTGGTCGCTCGGCACCCACATGCTGTTCACCGACCTGCTGCTGATGTACTTCCCGTTCAGCAAGCTCGTGCACACCATCGGTTCATTCGCCGCGAACTACGTGAGGAGTGAGTGACGATGGAGAAGGTGCAGATCGAGACGCTCACCGGCGTCATCGACAAGAAGATGAACCGCCAGCTCAAGCAGTACATCGACATCTGCGCGCGCTGCGCGATCTGCAAGGACGCGTGCCACCAGTACGTGGGCACCGGGGACTTCAAGTACCTCCCCGCCCGTCGGGCGGAACTGATCCGTCAGATCTACAAGAAGTACTTCGACAAGGCGGGCCGGTTCGTGCCTGCGCTCTACGAGGCGCGCGAGCCCGACGACAACCTGCTCGATGAGCTCTATGACTCCACGTACGCCTGCACGGGGTGCCGTCGCTGCATGTTCTACTGCCCGTTCTCGATCGACACGGCGTGGATCCTCTCGGTGGCCAAGGCGATCCTCATCGCCGCAGGCCGCGGGAACGAAATGCTCGGCCAGCTCGCCGACGCCGCCATCTTCAAGGGCGACAACGCGGCGATGTTCGAGGGGGTCATGCTCTCCGGCTTCGACGACATCTCCGAGGAGGTCCGTGCGATCACGGGCAACCCCGAGCACAAGGTGCACGTGAACAAGGAGGGCGCGGACATCCTGTATGTGGCGCTTGCCGGTGCGCACTCGATCCGTCCGGCCGCTGTGATCTTCGAGGAGGCCGGTGAGAGCTGGACCATCTCGATGTTCGAGGCCGCCAATTACGGCTTCTTCTACGGCGACACCGAGAAGGCCCGGCTGATCACGAAGCGCTACATCGACGAGGCCAAGCGCCTCGGCGTGAAGGAGATCGTGGTGCCCGAGTGCGGGCACGCCTACCGCGTCGCCGAGTTCTTCTACGAGGCGTGGAGCAAGGAGCCGATGCCGTTCAAGGTCAGCCACATCCTCGAGAAGGTGGACGACTACATCAAGAGCGGCCGCATCACGGTCGACCGTGACAAGATCGACGGCACGGTCACCTACCACGATCCCTGTCAGCTCGGTCGCAATGGCGGCAAGTTCGAGCAGCCGCGCGACATCGTGAAGGCCGTCACCAGCAACTTCGTGGACCTCACGCCCAACCGCGCCGAGCAGTGGTGCTGCGGCGGTGGCGGTGGCATCGTGGCGATGGAGGAGTTCAAAGACGTGCGCCTGAAGTCCGGCGCCAAGAAGGTCGAGCAGCTCAAGGCGAGCGGCGCCAGCGTGCTGGCGTGCCCCTGTGAGAACTGCCGCCTGCAGATCGAGGAGCTCAACGACGTGCACGGTCTGGGCCTGGAGATCTGGCAGGTCATCGACCTGGTCGTGGCAGCCATGCCGCTCCCGGGCAACCAGGAGTCAGCCACCCCCGGTGGGGAGGACGCCGAAGCGTAACCGGCTCGCGGATACGCGGAGGCACGCAGGGGCGTCGGGCGACCGGCGCCCCTGTCGCGCTCTCAGAGGCCTCGGGCGACCTCGAGCGCAGTGATCAGCCCGCGCATCTGGTCGTGTGTGGTGATCCCGCCGTCATCGGCCACCAGCAGACCGCCGGCCTCGGCGACCACACCGACCGTGCTGCCTATCGCCTCGGCCCGGATCCCATTGCCCAGATCGCCGGTCATCAGTCCGCCGATCACCGCGAGCCCGGTGTCTCGCGCCGCCCAGAAGAGCTTGTCGAACCGCTGGAAATCCAGTCCGCCGCCGGCATGTATCGCCACAAAGCCGGCCCGTGCGATCGCCGGGAGCAGCGGGCGCACGTCTCCGTCCGAGTGCAGGACGCAGCACAGGTCGAGGGCTCCGGCAGCCTGGACGATACGCGCGTACCGCGGGAGCAGCTCGGCGATCGCGAAGTCGGGGGCGATCAGCGGGCCGCTGCTTCCTGCCAGATCCTCGGCAAGCACGATCGCGCGCGCCCCGAGACGCGCACCGGTCGCGATTCCCGCGAGCACTCCATCGAGCCGCTCGTCTATCGCACGGCCGATACGCTCTGGCTCCGTGAGCGTGGAGCGCAAGCCCGCGAGCTCACCGTGCTCCCGGATGACCGGCCACAGCGGCCCGTCGATCGCCCACAGCACGGCCGTTCCCTGCTCGGTAAGCAGGCGTGCGGCGTCGGTCGCCCACTCCTCGGCCGCGGACACGAACGCAAAGGAGGCGCCGAGAGTCGTACAGGCGCCCGCAAGACGTACCGCGGGTTCATCGGTTGCGGCGGCCGCCCCACCTACGACACCGAGAACGTCAGGCGGCACGAACGTGAGACCGAAGGCGAACGGGGACCCGCTGAACCGCAGACAGTCCATCACTACATGCTGCGGATGCCGAAGCCTACGACCTCGGACAGCGCCCAGACGAGGAGGAACGCACCGGTCACGCCCAATGAGACGGACACGAACGCGCGCTTCGGCTCCATGTCGAGCAGCCACGCGGCGGCCGTACCCGCGTACGCACCGGACCCCGGCAGCGGGATCGCCACGAAGACGGCGAGGCCCCAGAAGCCGTACTTCTCAACGAGCGGATGCACCTTGGCGCGGATCTTCTCGAACTTGCGGTGGAGCCAGCCGCCCTCCGGAAAGCGCTCGTAGGCGAACTCGAGGAAGTAGTAGCCCGGCCAGAAGATCAGCAGGTTAGCGACCAGGATGAGCGGCAGATAGACTTGCTCAGCATTGAGCACGGCCCACGGGATCGCCCAGCGCAGCTCGATTACCGGAATCCACGTAATTACTACGTACTCCAGCCACCCCGGCAGACCGTCGAAGAAGGAAATGAGGTCGATGACATAGGAGGGCATCTCAAAGGACATGGACTTACCTTTCAGGTGAGAAGACGTCGTAGATGCGCTCCACCTCGGAACGCCAGTACGCCTCGGGGTCGGACACGTCACGGCCGAGGCGCGCGGCGTTGCGGAAGTAGCCGTCGCCGGGCATCCCGGAGTCGGCGCGCACTACGAGCGAGGCAAGCATGATGCCGTGCTCCGCGTCGGCCTCGGTGCAGATCTCGTTCAGGAAGCCCATGATCGCCCACGAACGCGGCTTGAGCTCGATGGCGTTCACCGCCCGGCAGATCTCGCCATAGGTGATGGTGCCGCGTTCGCTCGCGCGTTCCTGCAGGAGCGCGTTCGCCTCGGCCTTTGCCATCTCCCACGCCTCGAGCGGGAAGCCGTATCGTGTGTTCTCGGGCATGGACGGAGTATGCCACAGCACGACCCCGGGAGCGCCTCGCTGTCACGCGCCCGTTGCCACGACGCCGCGCCGTGCGCGCTGCGCGTATCATGAGCGTATGGACACCCGCTATGACATCCCCGCCGATGACGACGCGCTCCTTGCCGAGTGCGATGTCTGGGTCTTTCGCGCCACTGGCCCGGGCGGCCAGAGCGTGAACACCAGCGACAGCGCCGTGCGTCTGCGCCACCGGCCGAGCGGCATCACCGTCGTGTGCCGCCGCGAGCGCAGCCAACTCCAGAACAAGCGCGCCTGCCTTGAGCGGTGGCGCGGCAAGCTGGAAGACCAAAACGCCGCGCTCGACGCGCCCAAACGCATAGCAACCCGCAAGAGTCGGGCCGCGAAAGCGCGTCAGGTGGAGGCAAAGCGTCAACGGGCACGGGTGAAGCGGACTCGAGGCCGGGTGGATCGCCGCGAGGAGTAGCGCCGCGCTACCTGCGGTAGACGTCGCGCCGGTGTCCCACGCGCACGACCCACACCACAAGCTCGGCGTCCTCGAGGGCATACACAATCCGGTAATCGCCGACTCGAAACCGATAGCGCTCGAGTGCTGAGAGCTTCTCACAGCCTTGCGGACGCGGGTCCTGTGCCAACGCGCCGATGCGCTCCATGATGCGCGCACGGTCGTCGGCCGGAAGTGGCCGCAGGTCCTTGAGCACAGACTGCTTCAGCGAGACCCTATAGCTTGCCATCGCGCTTCAGGTACTCGAGGGCATCCTCATACGCGATCAGCGGTTCATCCGCACGCTCGGAGAACGCCCGTAGGTCCTGTTCATCCTCCATGAGAGCGGCACGCACAGCCTCGTTCACGAGTTCGGATACCGAGCGATCTGAGACTGCGGCCTTGAGCCTGAGCGCCTGATGCAGCTCGGGCTCGAGGTAGATCGTGGAACGTCGTGGTGCAGTCATTCTCATCACCTCGGCAGCATCATAACGCTTTGACGTCACAACGTTCCAGCGTCGAACACAGCAACGCGCCCGCCCGCGTGTGCGGACGAGCGCGTGGTTGCGTGTGGTGGAGGCGCGGAGAATCGAACTCCGGTCCACGACAGCCCCCTGGGGAGCATCTCCAGGCTCAGTCACATCTTGGCATTCGGTCGGGGCGACACGGTGTGACGAGCGTGCCCTCTCCTAGCTGGTTCGGTCTTTCGCACAAGCATACCGGCTACGTCTTATGCGGCAGTCCCCTTAAGTGACGTCAGATCCGGTGACGGGGACTCGCACCGGGAGACGTCGCTGCACTATTTAGGCAGCGAGAGCAAAGTCATTGTCGACGTTTGAGCGTCGTGTGCCCCTGTTTAGCGAGGTAAGGCGACCTCGGCCTGCTTCTCCCCTCAGAACTCCCGTGTCGAAACCAGTCGCCCCCGGAAGGTGAGGTATGTGAAGGTGCGCTCCGCCGGGCACCTCAACGCCTGGCGGGTCTTGCAGTATAGACTCCGAGCACAGAGCATGCCAGTGCAGAACGTGTGGTCGTGAGGGGCCACCATGACGCGGCGAATACGGGTATCCTCTGTCCAGGAGCACCACACCCAGGCTGCCGAGAGGAGCCCCTCGATGGACCAG
>JAZIGI010000055.1:0-13479 GCA_036679125.1 Actinomycetota bacterium
CATCAGGCTCGGTCGTCACGACCTTCACCTGGGATGCCACAACCGGGCGCCGCATCGCAGAAGGCCCGCTCGCCGACGCAGGCCAGATCACCTACGCCTACGATGCGGCCGGTCGCCTTGCGCGCTACACCGATGCCTCCACGCAGACAGAGGCCACCTACACCTACGACGCCGCAGGCCAGCGCACCTCCTCGGTCGTGCGGCAGGGCTCTGTCACCACCACGTCCACCTACACCTATGAGGGCCTCACGCTGCTCTCACTCGATGGGACAAGCGAAGAGGGCACCGCCGCGGCCTCCTGGCGGATCGACTACCTCACCGACGCCACCGGCCGCCCCTACGGCGGCATCTACACGTCGAGCGAGTCCTCGGCGGTCGCCTTCGGGATCGTGACCACCGACCGCGGCGACGTGCGCGAGCTCACCTACCGGGGGAAGCAAGTCGGGGCGATCGCGCTGCCGTTCGCCCGCTACGACCACGACGCCTACGGCAACCCCACGCGCACGCTCACGGCGGCCACCCCCGGGCTCGATGCGGCCACGGCAGCAGCCATCGCCGAACGCAACATCTTGCGCTACGCCGGCTACGCTTTCGACCAGCACTCCGGCCTCTACTACCTCTCACAGCGCTACTATGATCCTGCCGCCTGCCAGTTCATCACCAAGGACCCCGCCAAGGCCGACGGCGAGGAGAGCGCCTACCAGTACTGCGGCGGGGACCCGGTGGGCAAGGTGGACCCGAGCGGGGAGTGGGCCGAGAGGTATGTCTATGGTCGTAAGACCCGGAGTTTCAAGGTGGCGATGCGCTGGGCGTTTCTATTCAAGACGTATTGCATGGCGTTTTCCGCTGATGTTGTCCGGACGCTGGGAGCTCGCGGACGATACAAGCAGATGGGCGTGTTCCGAATCGCTGTGGAGCTGTACGCACATGCCATCGGGTACTACGCAGGGCGGAGCCTCGTTGCCACAGGCGTCATGAGGAAGGTGGGGCAGAAGCTAGTGGATCGCGGGTCCGTGGCTGACGTCAACAACGATGAGAAGGCGTGGCGAGTTGCGGTGTTCTATGCTGCGTGGGCCGTTGGACCAAACATCTAATCAAGATGGCGCTGCATGCACGATGGACGCGCTCTGCCACGACCGCGGCGCAGAACGGCGGGCTCTATACTGCGGACTGCTCGATGAAAGGGATTTGCCATGCAGCCTACGCTGCCTTTGTCGCTTGAGATGGTGCTGTGGGAGTGCGCGCCGTTCGTCCTGTTCGCCGCGGTTATTGCGGTGAGCTTCGTATCCGCGAGGCTTGTGTTCGTGGTTCATGCGCGTTCAGGGCACCCTCAACGCGGCCGCACACGGCTCCTCGCGTACGTCGTCGGCGCAATCGTGTTCTTCGGCTTGATATTCGGATGGGGCTCACTCCCCGTCATTGCCGATCCGACGCCGGTGCCGTTCAGCAGTCACGCCTGGAGGTCAAGGCCCTGGGTGCGGTGGTCGATGTCTCAGCACCTGATTGAATCGGGAAGGCTTGCTGGGATGAGTGCCGGCGAGGTTAGGCAGCTGCTGGGTGACGGAGATGGCTCATACGATAGATTGCCGCAGCAATCCAGTGAGAATCGTTTAGTGGATGAGGTTGGCGAAGTCAGCACGATGGATACGTGGGCACTGTATCGACCTCGCGACATACTGTCGTTGATGCCTCCCGAGTTGGTGGTGACCTACGATGAGACTGGGTGCGTATATCGCGTTTGGATTGTCGAGTAGCGATGTGATCCTTTCTTGTCGCTATCGACTCTAGTGACCAGCGGTTCAGTGTGGATGGCAGCACTCTCAATGAGGTCGTTATCCTGGTCGTTGAAGATCGCGGGGTGGAAGGTCGTGACGGCTGATCTACTGGACCCGATTGACTAGGGAATAGAAGGGGGCACCGCAGGTTCGGAAGTGCGCGGTCTCCTCTACTTACATGCTTGTTGCTGGCTTAGAGTGTGAGGGATCCGAATGATCTTAGACTTCCTCAAGGACCTGCTCTTCTTTCGGGCCCACGACAGACTCGAGGCCCTGGCGGGGTGGGCTCTGTGGCGTTTTGAGCTGGCTCGTGCATTTCGCACCGCCCGAGGCTGGAGTACTGAAGTGGTGCGCGGTCTGATTGTCGCTGCGGATCCCCTGGAGTTGCTGCGCTGCGGCGAGCCGGAGGATGCGTATCACGCGGCCGCGGACGAACTGGTCCGACTGTGCCCGATCATGGAAGCGTGTACCAGCGATCGCGTTATCACAGTCCTCCAGGAAGGACTTGATCCAGGCGACTCGGACTCTCGTTCCAGAGCCCGCATCGCCCGCCTGGGGTTGAAGTTGCACGGGCTGCACGCAAAGGCAAGCAAGATCTGGCATGACGATTCATGGGGGTAGCACGTACGAACATGGTGATGGTGATCTTCAGATGAGGCTTGCAGATGCGCAGAACCCATTACCAGCAGTGATGGCTGCCGCTATTGAAGCCGTGCTCGCGGCGGGCGCGGGTGGGCTGATGCTTCTGAGTGACTCGCACAGGATGGAGCCCGACCTGCTTATTCAAATCGTGCTGATGTTGGCTGCGGGTGTTGTAGTCGGTGCGGCCATGGCCTGGCGCTGGCACAGGGAGTCCAGCGGGCGCACCGCCGACCTAGGGTCGGTCGTGCGGATTGGCATGATTCCCTGGCAGCAGCCGTCCTGGTCCTGTGGCGCAGTCCCACTGTGGCGGAGGTGGCGAACGGTCTGATCCTGGTTGGTGCATTCGGGGGAGGTCTTGCCGTCGGCTTCGGACTTCTCGCTCGGGTATGGCAGCCGAACAGAGCATCATCGGGATAACGACGTCGACCGCTCCCATGGGTTGTCCGGGTCAGCCACGGAAGGGCCGAGCGCTACGGATTGGGCAGCCGATCAAAGCAAGGAGACTGGCTGTACTTTGAGTTCAAGAGGTCGTACTTCAAGAAGCACCGACCGGCCTGATGGAAGGAACACTGCCATGATCGGACAAACACTCAAGATCGTGTTGTGGGTTGTTGGCGGGGCCTTGCTCAGCAGCTCGGGTCCTTATACCCCGGCCCAGGAACTGATCGGTGGATTGTCAGGTGCGGTGCTCGGGTTGTTGCTGAGTTCGCCGGAGCGATTGGATCGGGCGCTGGTGCGCGCACGGCAGACTCGGGCGATCGGTCCGTTGGTCGACGGTCTCCTTGCGGCAGCGGTCTTTGGCGCCGCCATGATCAGCTTGCGCGTTCTCGATAACGCATGGCTCTGCCTCATGCTTGGATGGCTCCTTGGCGCGCACGCCTCTGGGTGGCCACGACCTTCCGCTGCACAGGAAGGAGCCTGTTCATCCCCAGGACGTGGTAGGGAGGGTCTGTGAATCTCGCGACGTGGGAGTACCGGGCGTGGAGCGCCGGTGGCGCCCTGTTCTTCGTGCTGCTCAGCGAAGCCATGGACCTAGTCGCCCGACGCATTGGTAAACCGCGCGATCCGTTGAGGGATGCCGGTTTCGACGTCATCCTTCTGGTTGGCGGGGCAGTCTGGTTCCTGTGGGGTGGCGGACATAGCCCGGGGACAGCTGCTGTACTTCTCGGGGGTGCGACAGGTGTTGCCGTGGTTACGCTAGTTCGGTGGAGAGCGGTGAGTAGGCACCGTACTTCGAGTTGAGAGGGTCGGGCTTCCTCCCACCACGATCACGGCCCCTGCACGCCCACCCGTGCTGTGAGCACGAGCCCACTTAGCCTCGACGTCTGCGGGTAGCCTCTGGATCTTTGAGGAATGCGGCCGACAGATGGCATGGGCAGCGTGTCTTCTCGCCGCTGTTCTAGGCACCCGCTTTCCCGGAGGTTCTGATAAGCAGCAGGCGCCTGAGTGAGTGTGTTGAGTGGGTGATGCGGTGCTGGGCATGACCGTTCGGTCTACGGTCGTGCGCCGCTGGTAGCATGCAGGCGATTCGCAAGTCCCGTGAGAACGGCCTCCCTCTGGGCGACATTGTCCCCCGGTGTCCCGAGCCATCGCGGATCGAGCTCGGCATGCTGCACCACGAGTTCGTAGAGCGCCGGTGCCGCGACGTAGTGCGCGCTGCGCCCGGCCCCTCTGGCTTCGAGGACGCCGGCTGCGACGAGCTTGCTCAGGTCGTGCGAGGCGGTCACCTCAGAGACGTCGGCCATCCCTCGGTAGTAGCGGTTGGTGACATCGCGCGCGAAGAAGGCGTCGTAGAGCGCATGCGTGGCGCGTTCGTTCAGCCCCATGTCGACCACAGCCGCATCTTGCAGCACCGTCCACAGGGCGCGCTCGGTTGTGTTTCGCAGTGAGAGCGCCTCGACCTGGGCGACCTGCGCATGCACGTGGGCCTCGACGAACGGGGTGACGTCGGTGTCAGGTGCCCACTCAGTTCCGAGACAGTCGAACGCCGAATAGTAGTCCTCGAGGTGACGGCCCCACCACTCCTCAAGGCTGGTGAATTGCGGAAGCCGGTATCCAGCCCGATACATGGCAAGCGACGCGACGATACGCGCGGTGCGGCCGTTTCCATCGGAGAAGGGGTGGATGCCCGCCACCGTCACGTGCGCGAGAGCCGATGCTACCGGCCCCGGCTCATCCGTGGCCTGAAGCCACGCCGTCAAGTCGTTGACCAGCGATGGCACCTTCTCGGCGGGAGGGGGCAGGTAGACCGGAGCGCCACTGGCCCTGTTCGCGAGCCAGTTCTGGGTCTCCCTGAACCGGCCTGCGCCTTTGGCATATGAGCCACCGAGCACGAGGTGGTGCAGCGAAAGCAGAAGCTCGCTTTGCCACTGGAACGCGTCGGCATCGGCGCGTGCGAGTACGAAGCGCATCGCATCGCGGTAGCCGTCGACCAGGTCGATGTCTTCTGCGGACACGCCGGTCGGCCGGTCGCCGGCCAGGATCCTGCGGGCCTCGTCAACGGTGACCGCCACACCCTCCATGATCGTGGAGGCGGCTACGGCTTCGGCCTCAAGGTCGCGCCGCGTCCGGCCGAGCCAGATCCGGGGAAGCGGCCCCTGCGCATCGAGGCGGGCGCGGAGTTCTTCGATCCGGCGCACGCCTGTGGCGACTGCCTCTGTGGTCTCGTATCGGTACACGATGAAGGCCTTTCTGATTGAAGCATTAAACACTAACGTGATTATATGATTAATCGCACAGGCGGCAAGTAGGACCGATCCTGTGGCCGACGATGCAAAACTGGCCCCCTGCAGTTGCTGTAGTTCCCCTTGCTCAGAACCCGCATGTCGCCGGATTGCACGGGCGGCACTGTTGCTCTCATTCTCTCTTGAAGGCGCCAAACTGCTTGCGTAAAGCAGCGTTGCGCGCTACTTTATGAAAGTGAAATGGCGATTCAAGACGTGACAGGCCCTGAAGAGGTCTCGGCGTTCGTCGATCAGCTTCAGGCAACGGGGACCTACACGTTCTCTCACGCGGACGCGCAAGCCGCACTCCCGACGTCTGAGATAGCGGTCGACAACGCCCTGCGCCGGCTCAAGAAGCGTGGTCGGATCGTGGCTCCGCGTCGCGGGTTCTACGTCATCGTGCCGACCGAGTACCGCACGGCCGGCTCTCCTCCGCCCTCGTGGTTCATCGATGACCTGATGGGATTCCTCGGCCAGCCCTACTACGTAGGCCTGCTGTCTGCAGCGGCGATCCACGGTGCTTCTCATCAGCAGCCGATGACGTTTCAGGTCGTCACCGACCGTCCCGCCCGCGAGGGCGTGGCCGGACGAGCGCGCGTCACCTTCCACATGAGTCGCCAGGTGGGGGAGACTCCCGCCACGCGAGTGCAGACCGAGACGGGCACCATGCTCGTGTCCACGCCCGAATCGACGGCGTTCGATCTCGTGCGCTACTCGGAGGCCTCTGGTGGCTGGAGCAATGCCGCTACGGTGCTTCTCGAGCTCGCTGAGCGCCTCGAACCCGAGGCTCTCGGCGCCGTTGCGCAACTGCGCAAGACACCTGAGATACAACGCCTCGGCTACCTGCTGGACAAAGCAGGACAGCCCCGGCTCGCCGATCCGTTGCTCCGAGCTCTCGGCTCCAGGCGGTATCGGCCCGTTGCGCTCGCCGCCGATGCGCTTCGGGGCAGTGCCGATGCTGTCAGCCCCTGGCGCGTGATCCCGAATCTGGACGTGGAGATCGATCGGTGATTCCTCGGGCCAGGCGATGGAAGAGTCTTAGCTGAGCCTGGGTCGGGCGCGCTATCTGCGGCTGCAGATGCGGGGATGTGCTCCCAGATCCGCTGCACCCCGTCGTTTCAGGATGTCAGAGACGTCTTGTATACCGAACATGTGTTCGATATACTGAGCATGCCGGGTGTGGACCCCTGAAGCTCCTTCCACACCCGGCACACCTCTCAAAGGACGTCTCCCATGGGCCGCAACCGCGCGATCAAAACGTACGATCCCCGTATGACAGGAGAGTCGCTCGACCTGTTCACCGCGAGCGATACGCGCACACCGGTGATCATGGAGCTGCTCAGAAGCCCGTGGATCGTACGCGGTTCCGAGCTCGGTGCAGGCGTCTCCGGTTGTGCGGGTAAGCGGCGTGAGCATGCGGTCGAGGTCGTGTGGGACGCTGGCCGTGCCGCACCCCGGTCGTTCATGGCCGGGGGCCGACGGTACGTCATAGATGCCGTTGTGCAGTCGTGGGCGGTCGAGCGCGCCTGGTGGGACCCTCGCAAGCGCCTGAGTCGCCGCTGCTACCGCGTGCTTGCGCGCGGCGGTCTCTACGACCTCGCATACGATCGCGTCGCCGACCGGTGGTTGCTCACCGGCGTCGTCGACTAGCATCGCCATGTCCGGATTCGTACACCTTCACGTGCACTCGCACTTCAGCTTCATGGACGGTGCTGCGTCGCCTGCCGCGCTGCTCCAGCATGCGGCGGGGTACGGCATGGGTGCGCTCGCGCTCACCGACCACCAGGGACTCTACGGCGCCATCCGCTTCTACCGTGCGGCGCTTGAGGCGGGTGTGAAGCCGATCATCGGCGCGGAGATCGTGCTCGAGACGGCGGGGCTCGAGGGAGACGCCGCGATCGAGGGCGACCTGCCACCCGGTCTGCGGCTGCCACCCTCGGCGCCGGTCGGCTTCGGCCGGGCGGCGGGCGCTGGCTTCCACCTCACGCTGCTCGCACAGGACATCACCGGCTACCACAACCTCTGCCGGCTGCTCTCGCGCACACACGTGCGCACGGGGGACGAGCCGTCGGTGGTCACCCTCGCCGACCTCGAGCAGTGCACCGAGGGCCTCATCGGGCTGTCGGGCTGCCCGTGCGGGGAGGCGGGCTCGGCGGTGCTCACCGGCCTCGGCGCGCGCGGCGAGCGGGCGCTCCGCCGTCTGGCGCGCTGTTTCGCCCCGGGCAGCTTCTACGTGGAGCTCATGCACCTGCTCACGCCCGACTCTCCGCGTTACATCGCCTCGCTCGTGGCGCTTGCCGGGCGATGCGGGCTGCCGGTGGTCGCCACCAACAACGTCCACTATGCGAAGCGGCGCGACTTCCGCATCCACGACGTGCTCGCCTCGGCAGGAGCGCGCACGATGCTTCCAGGGCCGTACGACCGTCCCAACGCCGAACTCTGGCTCAAGTCCGCCGGCGAGATGCGACGGTTGTTCGCCGACGTGCCGCAGGCGTGTGACGCCACGCTTGAGATCGCCGAGCGCTGCTCGCTCGACCTCGGCCTCGGCTCGTTCCACTTCCCGGCGGCCGACGTGCCGAAGGGGGAGACCGCCTATTCGGTGCTCTCGAAGGCCGCCTGGCACGGACTGGAGCAGCGCTACCGGCCGGTCACGCCCGAGGCGGTGCGGCGGCTGCAGTACGAGCTCTCGGTGATACAGGACCTCGGCTTCCCGGAGTACTTCCTCACGGTGAAGGACATCGTGGACTTCGCCAAGCGCGAGGGCATCCGCTGCAGCGGGCGGGGGAGCGCGGGCGATTCGATCGTCACGTACCTGCTCGGCATCACCGATGCAGATCCGATCGCACACGAGCTGCTCTTCGAGCGGTTCCTGAACCCCGAGCGCCGGCAGATGCCCGATATCGACGTGGACTTCGACTCGCGCCGGCGCGACGAGGTGATCGCCTACATCTACGACCGGTTCGGGCACGACCATGTGGCGATGGTGGCCACGGTCAACACGATGACCGCCAAGAGCGCCGTCCGCACCGCAGCCAAAGCCCTGGGCCACACGCCCGATGAGATCAACGCGCTCTCACGCTACCTGCCGTGGGTGAGTGCGCACCGGCTCCCCGAGGTGCTCGCCACCTACCCCGAGTGTCGGGACCATCCGCTGCTCGCGCCAAAGCACCAGCTCCTGGTGGAGATCGCGACCGAGCTCGATCACACGCCTATGCACCTCGGCACGCACCTCGGCGGTTTCATCATCACGCGCGAGCCCATCGACACGTGGATGCCGCTCCAGTGGGCTGCCAAAGGCGTGGTGGTCTCGCAGTACGACAAGGACGATATCGAGGCGCTCGGCCTCGTGAAGATGGACATCCTGGGGCTGCGCACTCACTCGGCGATCAGCGACACCGTGCGCATGGCGCGGGAGCGGGTGAGCGAGGCCGCGGTGCCCGAGCCGTTCGACCTGCCGCACGACGACCCGCGCGTGTACGCCACGATCGCCGCAGCGGACACCGTGGGGATGTTCCAGCTCGAATCGAGCGGTCAGCGCAACCTTGCGATGCGCCTCAAGGAGCGCGACTTCGAGGACATCATCGCCGCAATCTCGCTCTTCCGTCCCGGCCCGCTCGAAGCCGAGATGATCGTGCCCTTCATCCGGCGCCGGCACGGCATCGAGCCGGTCACCGTGCCGCATCCCGCGATGGGCGAGGTCCTGCGCTCGAGCTACGGCGTGATCGTCTACCAGGAGCAGGTGCTCCAGGTGGCCAAGGCCGTGGCCGGCTTCACCCTCGCCGAGGCCGATTCACTGCGCCGCGCGATGACGAAAGGCCGCAGCCGGGAGGCCATGGAGGCGATCCGCATGCACTTCGTGGAGCGCGCGTGCGGGCTCGGCACCGAGCGCGAGGTGGCCGAAGAGGTCTTCCGGCAGCTCGAGGGCTTTGCGGCCTACGGCTTTTGCAAAGCGCACGCGGCGTGCTTCGCGGTGGTCTCGTATGCCACCGCCTGGCTGAAGGTCTACTACCCGGCCGAGTTCGCTGCCGCCATCCTCAACAATGAGCCGATGGGCTTCTACAGCCCGCGAGTCGTGCTCGACGACGTGCGGCGCCACGGCATCGCGGTGCTGCCGCCGCACATCAACGCATCTTCGGCGGAGTTCACGGTGGAGCAGGACGGGGGCGCGATACGCGTCGGCCTCGGGAGCCTGCTCTCCATGACCTCGCGCCTGCTCAAAGTCCTGGAAGCCGAGCGAGCGGTGCGCCCGTTCGCCGACCTCGCGGACTTCCTCAAGCGGACGCGCGCCGAAGAGCCGGCCGCACGGAGCCTCATTCGCGTGGGGGCTCTCGACGGCCTGGGGGTGACCGATGCCGGACGCCCGCCAACGCGCGACGAGATGCTTGCGCTGCTGCCGGAGCTGAAAGCGGTCATCGCCAGGCAGGGCGTGGCCGGTGACGACACGCTGCTGATCGCACCTGCGCGTGCGCGGGGGCCTGTCGACACCGGCCATGTCTCGGGCTGGACGCCCGCGATGCGGCTCTCGGCCGAGCTGGAGTGCCTCGGCCTTGCGATCACCGCGCACCCGCTCGCGCTCGCTCGCGCCGACCTCGAGCGTCGGAGCGTCACCTGGGCCCGCGACCTGCCCGCATGCGAGGACCGCTCGCGCATCCGCGTCGCGGGCGTGCGCGAACGCGCACAGACTCCACGGACACGCTCGGGCAAGCGCACGTGCTTCCTCACGCTCGAGGACCCCACCGGCCTCATCGACGTGGTCGTCTTCGAAGACGCGCTCAACCGCTATGGCGACGTGATCGTGAAGAACCGCGCATACCTCGTGGAAGGCGTGCTGCAGAACAACCACGAGCGCGGCATCGCGCTCATCGCCGAGAGGATCGAGCCCTACGTGGTGCGGGATGAGGTGCGCCAGATGGTGCGCCTCAGACGAGGAGTCGGGGCGGGACCCCTCGGCCCAACGCTCGGCGGGGCGGGAGCTGAAGAACCGGACGAGATACAGGACATCACGCAGGAGGTTTCCGTGTAGTCACTCCGCAGCCGGGGTAGGCGCCGAGGGCGCTGTCGAGCGCCCGCAGGCGCCGCGGGCCCCCGGCGAGGACTACGAAGCGGGAGCCTGCTGCGTGATGTCCGGGTGCTGCGCTTAGGCTTAGTCCGCTCGCGCCACGAACTCGGCGTTCATCGGCTGACCGGGGTACGAGCCGTCGTCTTCGATGAGTTCACCTTCGGCGTACGCGAGCGCTCCCGATGTGCTGCAGGCGGCATCAAGGTCGGCCATGTTGGCGATCACCACGATCACCGGAGCATCGGCGGGCGGCTCCTCGCCAGGCGTGCCCTCCACGAGACACCAGCTGGCGCCCTCGCTTGCCCGGTACTGGATGAGACCGACCGCTCGCACTCGCCCGTCTCCGAGCTCGTGCACGCCCATGACCCGGTCGGCCTCGGGCAGGGGAGGATGCGTCACAACGGCCTCCTCCACACCGAGCACGCCATCGTCGGCGGGCGTATCGGCAGCCTCGTTGGCCGAGCAGCCGAGGGCGGTCAGCGCAACGAGCGCCAGCGTCATCGCCAGCAGGGCGCGATGCCACCGTGAGCGTCGGGCGTGAGTCATGCGATCACTCCTCTTCAGGTTCCGGCCCGGCATCGTGCATGCCGAGCGTGATGGCTCCGGACCCAAAACGGGCGCGGACCGCGTCGATGCTGTCCACAAGCGCCCGCGAGCGCTCGGCGTCATCCTCGGCGACAGTGGTGAACAGGTCTAGCTGTTCGGAGCGCTCCCCGAAGCCGGATACACCGAACCCGAGCAACCGCAGCCCGGCGCCGGGCGTCCATGTGTCCTCCAGGAGCCTGAGCGCCACAGGCAGCAAGTCGGTCGCAAGATCCATCGGCAGCGCAGCCGTGTGCCGAACAGTGCGCGTGGTGAAGTCGGCGTAGCGGAGCTTCACCGTGGCGGTGCGGCCCTGCAGACCCTTGTGGCGGAGCCGTTCCGACACGCGCTCCACGAGCTTCCTCAGCGCCGACTCGATCTCCGCACGGGTGCGGACGTCCGTGCTGAAAGTGTGCTCGTTCGACACGGACTTCACCGCATCGGGGTCGTGCACCGGCCGGTCGTCGATGCCACGCGCTCTGCGGACGAGCTCGTGTCCGGACGAGCCGATGAGCTGATGCGCGCTGGCGTCATCGAGCGCCGCAAGCTCTCCGAGGGTCCGGATGCCAGCGATCCGCAGACGCTCGGCAGTCGCGGCGCCCACTCCTGGAAGCGCCCGCACGGACAGAGGCGCGAGGAACGCGGCCTCGTCTCCGGGGCGGACCACCGTGATCCCGTGCGGCTTGTCGGCATCCGAGGCGATCTTGGCCACGGTCTTGCACGTTGCCACGCCGATCGAGCACGAGAGGCCCATGGCGTCGACCTCGGCCTGGATCGTACCGGCCACGTCGAGCGGGTCGGTAGGCCGGTGAGCGGTGGGGGTGACATCCAGGTAGGCTTCGTCCACGGACACCTGCTGCACGAACGGCGTGAGCCGCTCGAACACGGCGACGATCGCACGTGAGACCTCGTGGTACCGGTCGAACCGGGACGGCGCCCAGATCGCGTCCGGGCACAGTCGAGCCGCCTGCGCGGAAGGCATCGCCGAGTGCACGCCGTAGAGCCGGGCCTCGTACGAGGCGGTCGAGACCACGCCGCGCTTGTCGGCTGAGCCGCCCACGATCACCGGCAGTCCACGCCACTCCGGGTGGTCGAGTTGTTCGATGGAGGCGAAGAAGGCGTCCATGTCCACGTGCAACACAGCGCGCCCCGGCCAGCTGGGGTGACGGGTGTCCATAGGCCGAGTGTAGGTCGAGCGGAGCGCAAACGGTAGACTGGCGCCAAGGAGGTATCACATGATCTTCGGAGCGCATGTGGGAGTCTCAGGGGGCTACGTGGCCGCGGTCGACTACGCCGTCTCGGTGGGTTGCGAGTGCATGCAGGTCTTCGCCAAGAGCCCGCGGCAGTGGAACGCCAAGCCGCTCGACGAAGCCGCGGCACGGGCGTTCAGGGCGCGCCGCGCCGAAGTTGGCATGGGACCCGTGTTCGTGCACACCGCCTACCTCATCAACCTCGGAAGCGACGACGACACGTTGTGGGAGAAGTCGTGGCGGGCGCTCGGCGACGAACTCGCACGGGGTGAGATCCTCGGCGCCGCGGGTGTGGTCACGCACGTGGGCACGACCTACAAGAGCGCCCCCGAGCAGACGGCCGCGCGCATCGCCCGCGGCGTGGATCTCGCGTGGGCGGTCTCCGGCGCGGCGGAAACGCGGCTCCTGCTGGAGAACACCGCCGCGGCGGGCACCACGTTCGGCGACGGCCCCGATGAGCTCGGGGCTATCCTTGGCTTGCTCGATGTCGCCGCCGGTCACGTGGGTGTATGCCTGGATACCTGCCACGCGCACGCGGCCGGGTGGGACCTTTCCACCGCCGAGCATTGGGACGACCTCCTCACACGGTTCGAGACCTGCTGCGGCATGCCCATCGAACTCATCCACGGCAACGACTGCGCGTATGGCCCCGGCCAGCACAAGGACCGTCACGCGTGGATCGGTGACGGCACCATCGGTTCCGGTGGCTTCGGTCTGATGGTGGGTGAGGAGCGGCTTCGGCACGTGCCCGTGGTCACCGAGATGCCCGGCGAGGTCCCGGAGAAGGACGCGGAGAACCTCAGGCGCCTGAAGCTGCTGCGTGACGGCGCCTCGGGATCCTGAACAGCCGCCGGACCGCCTGCATCACGGCCGCTGTCGACGACTCCAGGTCACCATCCACCGGCACCACCATCGGCGAGTGCTGCTGGATGTACGCATCCACGATCGCGAGTTCCTCCAGCCTCCGCGGCGTGAGCGGCGGGTTGGCCTGGGATCTGCGGAGCGCGCGCCTGAGGGTCTGACGGATGCGCGGCTCGAGTTCGTCGGCGGTCGCGGTCTGCCGGGTGAGCCGGATCGCAGAGAACCGCCAGCCGTTGATCAACACCGAGAGCGTGGCGGCATCGGGATGCCCTTCCACCACGACCGAGACGGGCGCCACACGGATCCCGGCGATCGTCCGGTCGTACGCCCGGAGGGCGTCGCGATAGTACGCTGCCTGCTCGAACTCCTGATTGCGAGCCAGGCGATCGCGCATCGACTGCAGCCGCTCGCGGGTTGCGTCGGCATCGCCATCGAACGCTGACAGCGCATGAGCCACGGAGACAGCGTAATCCGCAGCGCCGCGCTGGAACGCGTCTTCACCCGGGCAGGTGCCACGGTCGCGGCGGGCGCAGTGAAACGCGCGGCATTCGGCCGGAGTTCGTCGGCAGCGGCGGAGTCCATACATA
>JAZIGI010000056.1:0-13436 GCA_036679125.1 Actinomycetota bacterium
CGGTCCATGTTGTCCTTGGTCACTGTCTCCTCCTCGGTCTCGGGCTTCAACCACCCTCGAGGATGGAGCAGTGGCCGCCTCATGTCAGGCGGCCGGGCCTTCGTACACCACTACCGGGGACGTTAACCGGAGCTGCGGCGAGTCCCAATAGGTACCAACGAGTACCAACAGTCACCAGGTATTTGGGCAACAAATCGGGCAACAACTCCGGGGATCCCCGGCGCGCCCGCGCTTATCAACCGACCGTCCCACTCAAGCTCAGGTGAGACCCTTCCACGGCTCGCCGGGAAGACGAGCGATGATACGATCGTGCACGAGCAACGCGGCGTCGTCGACGTCATATCCCGCAGGGTCGCGCAGCAGCGGGATCACGTCGGCGCGGAAGTCAGGAGATGCAAGCTTGCCCACCATGTTCGCCTCGAACTCCGCGCGCGAGATCGCGGTTTCGGTTCGCGCCAGGTACTCGCCGAGTTGGAGAGCGGTCTTGCCGACGTGTGAGTGAGCGCATGGCTCGGCAGCTGCTCAGGCGCTGGCGGCCGTAGGCTCTGTCCAGCCCATGACCCGCATGAACGTGTCGGTCGGCGACGTGAGCTCATCGCCGAGGACGAAGGCTGTTATGAACTGACCAACGAACATGCTGAGCAACGTCCGCACGCGCGTGGAGACGTCTTCGGCATCCGCCTCGATGCCGTAGTACGCATCCACCACGGGAACAAGTCGCTCGAGGCGAGCGAGGATCGGGTCTGCCACGCTCTCACGGAACGCCGTGCGGAACACCGGACTATGCATGGACGCGATCATGACGGTTCGGACCACGGGCAAGTAGCTGCCCACGGCCACGGTGCGGTTCACGAAGATCGTCTCGAACGTCTCGGCTATGTGTGCAGGCTCCGCCGCGGCCAGCAAGGGCCCGACCTCGGACTTGATCCGCGCGCTCACACCCGTGATCAGGGCGAGGCAGATGTCTTCTTTGCTCGAGAAGTGCCGATACAAGGCGGGCTCACTGACGCCCACGAGCTCGGCGATCTCACGCATGCTTCCTGCGTCGTAGCCCTTCTCGGAGAAGACCGCTACGGCGGCATCAAGGATCTCGCCCTTGCGGTCGTCAGTGGCATCCCGGAAGAACCTGGGTTCTGAAGCGGGTCGCTCCACTTCAGATCACACCCCTTTCGTTTCGCTCGCGCGTGACGAGGTGCACGAAGACGTCTTCGATCGACGGGTCGATGGGCGTCGCGGATGACCCGTCCACGTCAGCCCGTACGATAGCAGCATCGAGACGCTCTGCGGCGTTGCCCGTGGAACCCATGTTCACGTGAAGACGGGCGCCGCTCAGGTACACCTCCTGGACGTCCTCGTCAGCCTCAAGCGCAGCGAGCGTCACGTCCGCATCGGGTGATTCCACCTCGAAGATCTCATCGCGCATCTCACGCACGCGGATCTCCTCGGGCGTGCCGATGGCGATGATGTCGCCGCGGTAGATAAAGGCGAGCCTCGAGCAGTTGGCCGCTTCATCCATATAGTGCGTGGTGACGAAGAGCGTGACGCCGTTGGCAGCCAGCTCGTAGAGGAGCTCCCAGAAGTCCTTGCGAGCGAGCGGGTCCACGCCGGAGGTGGGCTCGTCGAGAAAGACCAGCTCGGGTTCGTGGATGATCGCGCAGCCGAGCGCGAGACGCTGCTTCCATCCCACGGAGAGGTTGCGGGCGAGCTCGCCTTCGCGCCCGACCAGGTCGGCCATCCTGAGGATGTACTCCCGCCTGGCGGCGAATCGCTCGCCGTCGAGACCGTAGACGCCACCGTAGAAGCGCAGGTTCTCGTCCACGGTGAGGTCCTCGAAGAGCGAGAACTTCTGCGACATGTAGCCGATGCGCGCGCGGACCGCCTCGGCATCACCTGCCACATCGAGGCCGAGCACACGGGCGCCTCCGCCGCTGGGCGCGATGGTGCCGCACAGCATCCGGATGGTCGTGGTCTTCCCGCTTCCGTTGGGGCCGAGGAACCCGAAGATCTCGCCAGCACCCACTTCGAAGGAGACGCCGTCGACTGCGACGAAGTCGCCGAAGCGCTTGCTGAGGTTCTGCACCGAGACGGCCACGCCGGGCGCACTCGGCGCGGGCGGCTCAAGCTCGAGTCTGCGTTTGAAGAACGACATCTGTGGTTCCTCTCTAGTCCGCAAGCTGCTTGCGGAATCGTGATATCCCGAAGCCGAAGACGACGATGGCGAAGGTCGCCATGGCCAAGAACTGCGGCCAGAGTGCGGACATATCGGCACCCTTCATGGCGTTGCTCCGTGCGATGACGAGTATGTAGCGCATCGGGATGAAGTACGTGAGCGGCTGGATCGCCGCGGGCATCGATTCGATGGGGAAGATGAAGCCGGAGAGCACCATGGTGGGGATGAGGATGAACATGGTGGTCTGCTGCGCCTGATGCCGGGTGTTGGAGATCATCGAGATGATGAGTCCCTGGCCGATCCCCGTGAACAGGAACAACAGCAGGCCGAGCGCCATGATCCACGCGGTCCCGGAGAACGGCACCTTGAACCACAGCACACCCACGATCATGACCGAGAGGGTCTGGATGATGGCGATACCCACATACGGCACCACCTTGCCGATGACGTACTCGGCGCGCCCTATCGGTGTGACGAAGAGCTGCTCGAGGGTGCCGCGCTCTCGCTCACGCACCACGGCCTGACTCATGATGGCCGAGACAGACAGCATGAGGATCATCGCGACGAGGCCGGGGATCATGGCGTTCACGCTACGCAACGACGGGTTGAACAACACCCGCACGCGGGCATCGATGCCGGGGCCGTCGGGTACCGCGCCAAGCGCAGTGAGTCGCTCGCGCTCGAAGGACGCCACGACCTGAGCGGCATACCCGCTGGCCACCGATGCCGTCTTGCTGTCCGAGCCGTCGACGATCACCTCCAGTGGCACTTTCTCGCCGGCGGCAAGATCGCGCTCCATCCCCGGAGGCAGTAGCACGGCCACCATCGCCTTGCCTTCGTCCATGATCGCGCGGATGTCGTCTTCCGAGTCGAGCCTGTCCACTATCCGGAAGTAGCCAGAGGACGAGAACGCCTCGGTGATATCGCGCGACATGACCGTATGGTCCTGGTCAACGATCACCGTCCGGATGTTGGTGACATCGGCGCCCACCACGTAGCCGAACATGATGAGCTGCATCACCGGCATCAAGAAGATGAGCGGGAGCATCATCTTGTCGCGCGACAGCTGAAGGATCTCTTTCCACATGAGCAGTCCGATACGACGGAGGTTCATGCTACAGCCTCCTTGAGTACGCAAAGGATGCGAGGGTCAGCGAGACCAGCGCATAGACCAGCAGTGCGCCGAGCTGCGGGAGCACGGTTGCCACATCGGCTCCCTTGAGGAAGACCGAACGCGCGATGACCACCATGTAGCGACCCGGGAACAGGTACGAGATAAACTGCAGCACGGGCGGGATGCTTTCAAGCGAGAACGCGAACCCGGAGAGCATAAAGCCCGGGAGGAAGCTGACGAGCAGCCCCGCCATGTTGGCGAACTCCACTGAAGACGCGCGTGCCGAGATGAGCAGCCCGATCGCGAGCGACGAGAAGACGAACAGGACGCTTCCCAGCGCGAGTGCAAGCACGCTGCCGCGGAGCGGGACCCCGAAGAGGAGCACCCCGACCGCGACGATGACCGCGGTCTCGACGAACGCGAGCATCAGCCAGGGCAGCACCTTGCCCACCATGAGCTCCCCGCGCCGGATGGGAGAGACGGTGAGCTGCTCGAACGTTCCCTGGTCGCGCTCCTTTACCAGCGAGACGGCCGTCTGCTGGATGGTCACGATCATGATGATGACGACCATGAGCCCGGGAATGAGGAAGTCCGCCGAGCGTCGGTCGGGGTTGTACCACGTGCGGACCTGCGGAGACAGGCTCCCCATCGACGTCACATCCAGCCCCTGGGACTCGGCCCATCCGACCATGATGTGCCTGTCTTCGGTGGACGAGAGCGCAGAAGCATAGGCCCGCCCGAGTTGTGCCGAGTTAGGTTCGCTCCCG
The DNA here is from genome assembly GCA_036679125.1 of Actinomycetota bacterium. Classification (GTDB taxonomy): domain Bacteria; phylum Actinomycetota; class Coriobacteriia; order Anaerosomatales; family Anaerosomataceae; genus Anaerosoma. Next base: position 4,052 of record JAZIGI010000056.1, read on the forward strand.
TCGATCAAGACCGCCACATCGGCCTTGTTTCCCCTGGCGATCGAATCGGCGAACCCCGGACGGATGATGACTGCAACCTTGGCGCTGCCGGTGTCGAAAGCGCGATCGGCCTCAACATCGCTCTCGATGTGGTCGACCACGCGGAAGAACTCCGAGTGTTCGAACGACGCCAGGTAGTCACGTGATGCGGTCGAACGATCCTGGTCGAGGATCACAGTGGGCACGTCGGTGACGTCGAACGAGATCGCGTACGAGAAGAGCAGCAGCTGGATGACGGGCAGCACCAGGATGCTCGCGAGCATACGGGGATCGCGTCGGATGTGGATGAACTCCTTGCGCGTCACGGCGATGACACGGCGCAGCAGAGACCTCATGCGCTCGCCTCCCCGGATCGTGCCTCGGAGATCACGTGTGCGAACGCGTCCTCCATGGACACGCGCTCTATCCCGGTCTGCTCACACACCCGCTTCTTGAGCGCGCTCGGCGTCTCGTGCAAGAGGATCTTCCCGTTATCCATGAACGCGACTTCCGTACAGCGCTCGGCCTCATCCATATAGGGCGTGGCAACAAGCACGGTGATGCCTTCGCAATGAAGGCCCGCGATGATCCGCCAGAACTCGCGGCGAGCCACCGGGTCCACGCCAGTGGTGGGCTCGTCTAAGAGCAGTAGGTCGGGATCGTGCATGAGCGTGACGGCAAGCGCCAGCTTCTGCTTCATGCCTCCCGAAAGGTGCTGCGCCTGGCGCGAGGCGAACTCGGTGAGACCGCTGAACTCCAAAAGGCGCTTCGCTCGCGACTCCATCTCCTTGCGCGGCGTGCCGCGCAGCTCGGCGAAGAAGTCCAGGTTCTCCCGTACGGTGAGATCCGGGTAGAGACTGAACGCCTGCGACATATAGCCGATGCGTGGCTTGATGGCGTTCTGCTCGAGGGCGATCGAGTGCCCGAACACGAACGCGTCTCCACCGCTGGGCGCCAGCACCGTGGCGAGCATCCTGATGAAGGTCGATTTCCCGGCCCCGTCGGGACCGAGCAGCCCGAAGAGCGAGCCACGCGGGATGGAGAGCGATGCGCCATCCACCGCGTTCAACTCGCCGAAACTGCGCACCAGGGAACGCGTCTCGATGGCGAGAGACCCGTCACCCGCCACGCATTCGCTGCGGAGACCCGGCCGCGTGAGCACGGAGGTCACTGGAGTTCCACGTCTGCAGGCATGCCGGGCTTGAGCACGTCGCTTGCGTTCGTCACGCGCAGGCGCACCTCGTAGACGAGCTTCACCCGCTGCTCTTTGGTCTCCACGTTGCTGGGCGTGAACTCGGCGTTGCTCGAGATGAACGTGACCTCGGCATCGAACGCCGTGTCCGATGAGTCCACGTACACGATCGCCTTCTGGCCGAGACGGACCTCACCGATACGTGTCTCAGGGATGTAGACGCTGACCTTGAGGTCGTCGAGGTCAGCGATCGTGGCGAGCGTCTTCCCGGGCGCGGCGTTCTCGCCGACCGCTCCCACGACGCTGGTGATCGTGCCACTCACGGGCGCGGTTATGCTGGTGTAGGACTGCTGTGCCTGGGCCATGGCAAGACCCGCCTTGGCCTGATCCACGCGTGCTACGGCCTGTGCGATCTCGGCTGCCGTCCCATCGTCGTTCTTCACCTGCTCAAGCATCGCCTCGGCAGCACGGACACCGGCTTCGGCTTGCGCGACCTGCGCGTCGACGATGTCGCTACTGAGCATGAAGAGCACATCACCGGCGGCGATAGGCGTACCCTCGGTGGCTGTGGCCGTGGCGATACGTCCGGCCAACAGTGGTGAGACCGAGACCTCATCAGCCTCGATGGTGCCGCTACCGCCCAGGACCACGACGTCCTCGCCTCCCTCGGCGATGTACGTGGAATAGCCCCACCAGGCCACTCCAGCCATCGCGATGACCGCGATGACGACAGGGATACGCTTCTTCATGTTCGCTCCTTAGTCTCCAGATGGCCTAGCGGCCAGTGCTCACGACGATGCTTACCGGCGCTCCGGGCGGGAGCCCGTCGCCGTCCACGCGTATCCGCACACGCACTCCACGGACCATGTGGATATCTCGAGTGGCCTGCGCGGTGGGCGGATAGACGTACTCTGTCCCGACCTCCGTGACCGTTCCGTCCAGCGGGTCTTGTAGGTAGTCCGCCTCCACGGTGACCGGGGTCCCCATCGTGAGCAGCGCTGCGTCCGGCCCGGTCACATACGCTTCAACGAACGTGTCCGCATCGGGATAGATGAGGACGAGGGGAGCCCCGGCATACACGGTCGTGCCGACCGCCGGCCCGTTGGCGATGATGCCATCGACGGGCGACCGCACCACGGTGAGGTCGAGCCTCGCCTCGGCAAGGGCTACGCTCGCTTGCGCGCCGGTCGCGGCGAACTCCGCCGCATTCCGAGTGTCTGCGAGGACCACGAGCGCATCGGCTATCGTGGCGCGGGCCTGATCGAGCTTCACCAGGCCTGCCTCGGCCTTAGCGATCCCGGCATCGAGTTTGGCCAGTGCCTGCTCGAGCTGCGCGACGATCGCCCTGGGGTCTCTTGGCGCACTCCCGGCTGGCGCCGTAGGCGGCACACTCGACGTTGTCGGAAGTGAGCTGGCCAGTTCGCGTGCCTGCGCGAGGTTGGCCGCCACATCGGCACGGTTGGTCTTGAGCTCGACGAGCGTGGTTCGGATCTCGATCCGCTTGGCGTCTACTTCGTCGCGCCCCGCAGCGGCATCATCGGCCTTCTCGCCGAGGAGGGCCACGGTGGCGGACGCCTCTGCCGCGGATGCCTGCGCGAGGGAGAGGGCCGCCTCCATCGGAGCGGAGTCGAGCGCGGCGAGGACATCCCCGGCCACCACGTGGTCGCCCGCGACCACATTCACCACTGCCAGGCGGCCGGCGACGATCGGTCGTCCCGGGATCGCTGCTTCCCCGGGCGCACCGGCGAAATTGGCCTCGTGAAGGCAATCGGCGCCAGCAATGGCTCAGTTTCGAGACAAATCGTGGCCGAAGCCGCCGTGCTCGCCGTTGCGGGAGCCGCTCTCGGGCTGCTCGCCGGTGCCGGCATCGTACGCCTCATCGGAAACAGCGTGTTCGGCGCGTCGATGAGTCTTACGATCGGAGCCGTCCCCGTCGCCGTCGCATCCTGCTTGCTCTTGGCGATTTCGGCCAGTCTCGCAGCGGCAAGAAGGGCCGCCCGAATCGATCCCGCCATCTGCTTGAGAGGTGAATAGAATGACAAACATAGTTGAGATTGCAGGCTTGGAGAAGCGCTACGACGAGCGTACGTATGCTCTTCGAGGCATCGACCTGCGGATCGCCGAAGGCGAGTGGCTGACCATACTCGGCCCGTCAGGCTCGGGCAAGAGCACCCTGCTGAACATGCTCGGGTGCCTCGACCGGCCGACCGCGGGCAGCTTGCAGGTGTGCGGCGTGGAGACAAGCGGAATGAAGCAACGTGAACTCGCGGTATTCCGACGCGAGAACGTCGGACTCGTGTTCCAGCAGCAGCATGTGATTCCGTACCTGACCGCCCTCGAGAATGTCATGCTCGCGCAGTACTATCACAGCGTCGCCGACAAGGACGCGGCCTCAGCGGCCCTCGAGCACGTCGGGCTCGGCCATCGCCTGCACCACGTCCCCGGCAAGCTCTCCGGTGGCGAACAGCAGCGCGTCTGCATCGCGCGTGCGCTCATCAATCAGCCGAAGCTCCTTCTCGCCGACGAGCCGACGGGCAACCTGGACCGTGCAAACGCCTGCAACGTGTACGACATGCTGTCCAAGCTGCACCGGGAGGCCGGTCAGACGATCGTGCTCGTCACCCACGACGAGAGCGCGGCGGAATACGGAGACCGGACCATCCGCATCGAGGACGGACGAGTCGTGGAATCCCCGCATCCGGCGTGCTCAGTGGCATCGTGACGAGCGGCCGGCCATCAGCTTCTCAGCATCCTCAGGCCGCTCGCGATCACGACGAACTCGCTGATCTCGTGCGCAAGTACGGCGGCGGGAAGCGTGAGGAGGCCGCCGAGTGCACCTATCACGAGAAGACCGACGACCACGCCCGACAGCGCAAGGTTCTGCCCGACCACCGTCTGATTGCGGCGGGCGAGTTTGAGTGCGTACGCGAGCTTCTCCAGGTCGTCGGCCATGAGTGCCACGTCGGCGGTTTCGAGGGCGACATCCGTTCCCGCCGCCCCCATCGCCACGCCGACGAGCGCTTCGGCAAGTGCCGGTGCATCGTTCACGCCGTCACCGACCATAGCCACCTGACCGTAGCGTGAATTGAGCTCTCTCACCATCGAGAGCTTGTTCTCCGGCTTCATGTTCGCGTGGACCTCGTCGATTCCGAGCTGGGCCGCGATGGTCCGAGCGGTTGGCTCGTTATCCCCGGTCAGCATCACGACCTTCGCGACTCCGGCGTCGTGCAACGCCTCGACGGCCGCGGCGGCATTCGAGCGCACCTGGTCCTGCAGGGCGATGAGGCCGCGCACACCCCTCTCAGTGCCTATGAGGATTACTGTCTTCCCTTCGGATTGGAGGCGCGCGATATCTTCGGCCGCCGAGTCGACAGAGGTTCTCAGTTCCTGCTTGAACAGCGTCGGGCTTCCCACGTAGGTCTCCATGCCGTCGGCGACCGCCACCGCACCCGCGCCGGGCAACGCCCGATGCGAGTGCATATCCGCCGGTGAAATGCCCTCGCGACGGGCGTAACGCAGAATGGCACGGGCTAGCGGATGTCCGCTCCGCTCCTCAACGCCTGCAGCGAGCGCGACTGTCTCACGCCAATTCTGCTCGTCGCACGGGACGACGTCGGTCACGGACGGCACACCATATGTCACCGTGCCGGTCTTGTCGAAGGCGACCACGCGTATCTTGGCCAGGTCCTCTACGTGCATCCCGCCCTTGATGAGCACTCCGTTCCGAGCGGCTGTCCCTAGGGTCGCTACCAGAGTGATGGGGATGGAGATGACGAGAGCGCACGGGGCCGCAGCGACCACGAACACCGTGGCGCGCATGACCCACGTTTCCCAAGACGCCCCGAACACGAGTGGCGGTACCACGGCGACGCCAACGGCGAGGGCGAGCACGATAGGGCTGTAGATGTTGCCGAAGCGCTCGACGAACCGCTGGCTCGCGCCCTTGTTCTCCTGCGCCTCCTCGACCATATGGATGATCCGCGCGATCGTGTTGTCCGCGAAGGTCTTCGTCGCGACGACCTCGAGCGCGCCGTCCCCGTTCACCGTTCCCGCGAAGACGGCGTCACCGGAAAGCTTGTCGACGGGCACGCTCTCTCCGGTGACCGGGGCCTCGTTGACGGCCGAAGACCCTGCCGCGATCGTGCCGTCGGTCGCGACCGCCTCGCCGGGTCGCACGATGAAGGTGTCGCCGACCTCGATGGCCTCGACGGGGATCTCCCTTGCCTCACCGCCTCGCTTTACCAGAGCGACCTTCGGCGCGAGTTTCATCAGCGCCCTGACCGACGACCGGGTCTTCTCCTCGGTGTAGCCTTCCGCTGCCTCGCTGATCGAGTACAGGAAGACGAGCATCGCGCCCTCGAGGACCTCGCCAGCCAGCGTGGCCGCGATCGCTGCGACGCTCATGAGGAGCTCGATCCCCACCTTGCGTTCGAATACGAGCTCCCCGACGGCCTCACGGCCGAAGAAGTAGCCGCCGACGATCATCGCCAAGACAAAGAAGACCGACGAGATCCAGTCTGGAGCGCTCGACGCACTCAGCAACCAGCCGACCAGGAACAGCGCGCCGGAGGCTGCGGCCATGACAATCTTCGGATCACGCCAGAGCCGGGACCTTCGCTGCGCCTCGTCGGCGACGCGAGACGTCGCCGCCCCTACTTCGGTCATTGCTGACTCCTTCGGCTAGGTGACTCGTGTCTGCCCCGGAACCTACTGCTGCGGGCCCTTCCAGCGCATAAGGCGCATCCCGTTCAGCGTTACCAGAACCGACGCTCCCATGTCGGCCATGATCGCCATCCAGAGCGTGAGCCACCCCGGGAACATGAGCAAGAGAGCGAGCATCTTGATGCCGATGGCGAACGCGATGTTGATCTTGATGATCCTGAGCGACGCGTGGCTGAGGCCGACAGCGAAGGGGAGTTGCCTGAGGTCATCGGCCATAAGAGCGATGTCCGCCGTTTCAAGCGCCGTGTCCGTTCCGGCTCCACCCATCGCGATGCCGACCGTCGAAGTCGCCAGCGCCGGAGCGTCGTTGACGCCGTCTCCGACCATGGCCACGTGACCGTACTCGCCGAGCAGGCTCGTGACCGCGTCGACCTTCGCCTCAGGGAGTAGTTCGGCGCGGAACTCGTCGACGCCGGCCTGGCGAGAGATCGCGGCAGCCGCGGCCGCATTGTCGCCGGTCAGCATGATGGTGTGCCGGATGCCGGAGCGCTTGAGCGCGGCGACGGCCTCGCGGCTCGTTGCGCGGACCTCATCGGCTATGCCGATCACCCCTATGAGGATGTCATCCTGCGCCACGAGAACGGCTGTCTTGCCGTCGCTTTGCAGCTCATCCAGGGTCGGACGAGCCGTCTCAAAGTCGGCATTGCCACCGAGCATGCGGGGGCTGCCCACCGCCATCTGGTGTCCGTCGACCGTGGCTTTCACGCCCAACCCGGACAAGGACTGCATCTCGTGAATCGGTACCAACGTGATGGAGCGCGCCTCCGCCTCGCGAGTGATGGCAGCGGCGAGTGGGTGTTGGGAGCCAGACTCCAGCGACGCCGCGAGCTGCAGCAGCCGGGTCGGATCGGTCCCGTCGAGCACGACGACGTCGGTGACCGACGGGCGGCCCTCGGTCAGCGTCCCGGTCTTGTCGAAAGCGATCGCCTGTATGGCGCCCATCTGCTCGAGATGGATACCGCCCTTGATCAGGACGCCCTTGCGTGCAGCGTTGGAGATCGCACTAACGATGGACACCGGAGTCGAGACGACCAGCGCGCAGGGGCACGACACGATGAGCAGGGAGAGGCTCCGGTAGATCCACGGCTCCCAAGGCTGCGAGAAGAACAGAGGCGGGATGAGCCCGATTCCCGCTGCGAGCACAAGGACCACCGGAGTGTAGATCGCCGCGAACTTGTCGACGAACGCCTGGGAAGGCGCCCGCTTGGTCTGGGCTTCCTCGACCATGTGAACGATGCGCGCAACGGTCGTGTCGTCCACGAGACGCGTGACGCGCACTTTGAGCAGGCCCTCGCCGTTCAGGGTGCCGCCGAACACCTCGGCGCCAACAGTCTTCTCGGCGGGCACCGACTCACCGGTTATCGTCGCCTCATCAAGGCTCGAAGCGCCGGCTTCGATGACTCCGTCGAGCGCGAGCTTCTCTCCCGGCCGGACCACCATCAAGGCGCCAACGACGATCTCCTCGACCGCCATCTCTGTGGTGTCGCCGTCGGGCATCTCGACACGCGCGGTTTTGGGGACCCCACCCATCAGGTCGCCGATCGAACGCTTGGCTCGCTCCATCGTCCACGACTCGAGCATCTCGGAGGCGGAGAACAGGAACGCGACGACCGCAGCTTCCTCCCATGCACCGATCGCGCCCGCACCGAGGATTGCCACGGACATGAGCACGCTCATGTTGAAGTCGAGCCTGGGAAGCGAGAAGGCCGCCTTGCGGAAGTTGCCCCACCCGCCAAGCACGATCGCGACGATGAACAGCGGCATGAAGATGACGCTGGGGGCACCGAGATTCTCTGCCGCGTAGCCGACTGCCACGCCGACCCCCGAGGCGATCGTCCGGAGAAGCTCCCAGTCGATGCCCTTCTCCGTCTGGGGAGCGGCCTTGCGCTCTTCGGCCGTCTGGATGCGGTAGTTCTCCTTGCGACCTTCGGACCTGATGGCGTCGAGGTCCATGACGCCCTCGACCACAAGCTTGCCTACCGTTGGATTGAGCCTTGCCCCGGTCACGCCGGGGAGATTGGCCACGTTCTTCTCGAACTTGGCCGCACAGTCGAGTCAAGTGATTCCTTCGACGAGCAGGGTGTGCTTCTTTGTGTCGACGGATGCTGGCATCGGTTGCCTCCTAGGCGCAGCCGGGATACACTCGAACAGTCAAGCGCATGTTTGATTGTATGCGCCCTATAGTTCGACGGTCAAGTAGTCACTTGAGGGTCTTGGAGGTCCGATGCGCAAACAGACTGACCCGCCCGTATGCGAAGTCGAGTGCGTGCATGCCGACAAAGTCGATGAGCTACGCCCCGTCGTCGGGGGGCTCAATGGCGTCGGCGAGGCCGTTGCAAACCTCGCGGACGATACCCGCTTCAAAGTGCTGTACGCCCTGAGTCAGTCAGAGCTCTGTGTCTGCGACGTCGCTGCTGTTGTCGGCGCTACGACGGCAGCCACCTCGTACCACCTGCGTCTGCTGTACCGCACCGGGCTTGTTGAATATCGCCGCGACGGTAGGCTGATCTACTACCGTCTGGCAGAGGACAGGATGCGGCCCGTTCTGGAGGCGATCAAGTCATACGTGCTCGCTATGCAGGCGCCGTGAGCCCCGGCGTAGACATGCCCGGAACTGCCGTCCGACAGGCTTCAGAGCTACATGCCCGGCCTGTCGCGCATCCTGCAGCTCTATGTGGTGGTGCCTCTCGTCGGGCATGCTCTGGCGTCGGCAAAGACCTGGGGACCTCAACGCCTGCCGCTGCTCGACGGTTCAGGAGTCGATGAGATCGGTCGTCTGTTAGGTGTGGCGGGGCTGGCACTCTGCTGGTACGCCCAGCGGACGATAGCGGCTTCGTGGCGCGTGGGCATCGACGATGACAATCCGACCCATCTCGTCACGGACGGGCCGTTTCGCTTCGTCCAAAACCCCACCTGCGCGGGGTTTTGGAGTGGTCACCCGCGGGGAATGCTCGCCGGGCCCGAACGCTTGCCTGAACTCAGACAGCGTAAGCGGACGCCACGGCACTCACAAGCGGAGATACTGTGGAGATGGGCCGGTGCCAGACGATCATCGCGACCAGCCACCCCGATGATCAGCAGGTCCAGCGCGATGCGATATCACATGAATGCTGCAATCCAGACTCCTTACGTACGACAGCATCCGCCGCATCCGCAGGAGCGACGACACGGCCGCAGCCACGAATGCCAGCGCTGGGTCTGTCGAAGTGGCTCGGCGAGGGATCCGGTCCCGGCGATCGAGAAGACCGATGGCGTAACGGCTGGGAGCTAGAGCGCCCAGCCAACCACAAAGTCCGGGACCACCAGCGCCCTGTGCTAGCTTCCACCCCAGCTCACTACAAGACGCTGAGGTCGGGAGGTGCACGTGGCTCGGAAGGCCGAGATCTGGCGGGTCGCGTCCGCCGCCGCGGTGGCGTGCCTTGCCGGCGCCCTCATCCCGCTGGCCCTCTCCGC
>JAZIGI010000057.1:0-13033 GCA_036679125.1 Actinomycetota bacterium
GGGTCGGGTTCTGGGAGTCCGAGTGGGAGTCCGAACACGTGTGGGAGTGCGGCTGGCACGTCCTTCCCGAGTTCCAGGGCCAGGGGGTGGCGACGGCCGCTGCCGCGCTCGCTATCGAAGAGGCTCGCGCACGGGCGCGGCATCGCTTCCTCGATGCGTTTCCCGCCGAGGACAACGTCGCATCGAACGCGCTCTGCCGGCGGCTCGGCTTCGACTCCCTCGGCCCAGTGGCGGTGGAGTATCCGAAGGGGCGGATGATGCGGGCCGTCCACTGGCGTCTTGACCTGCACTGCGAAAGGCGGGGGCACGAGCCGGCCACCGATGCGCATCCGGGATGGAGGACCGATGGACAAGCGTGACCTCAAGCGAGAGCTCAAAGATCTCTACCTACCCTCGACACGACAGGTGTCGGTGGTCGACGTGCCCCGCATGGGCTTCCTCATGATCGATGGCCAGGGTGATCCGAACACCTCGCAGGCCTACGCCGATGCGGTGGAAGCGCTGTTCTCGGTGTCGTACATGCTCAAGTTCGCCGCCAAGAAGGGGGCGCTCGGCATCGACTACGGCGTGATGCCGCTCGAGGGCCTGTGGTGGGCCGACGACATGACCGACTACGCCATTGGCGTGCGTTCGCGCTGGCTGTGGACGATGATGATCATGCAGCCGGCGTTCATAACTGCCGCGATGGTGGACGATGCGCTGGAGACCGCCCGCGCCAAGAAGGGGCTTGTCGCTCTTCCGCTGATGCGGTTCGAGGAGTTCGAGGAGGGCGCTGCGGCGCAGATCCTGCACGTCGGCCCCTTCTCTGAGGAAGGTCCGACCATCGAGCGCGTCCACGCGTTCATCGAGGAGTCGGGACACACCCGTGCGGGCAAGCACCACGAGATCTATCTCACCGACATACGCAGGGCCGACCCCGCAAAGTGGAAGACGGTCATCCGGCAACCGATGCGGTGAGTGCCGACTGCCCACGCTCGTAGGCGAAAGCGGCGACGTTCCCGCTGATAGGAGGATGTGATCGATGGACGACAACACGACGTCAGCGGCAGTCGACGCGTACATCGCGGGCTTCCCGGCTGAGACGCGGCAGGTGCTCCAGCGCCTCAGGGCGGTGGTACGCTCGGTGGTGCCCGAGGCGGTCGAGACCATCAGCTACGGCATCCCCACGTTCGACCTGAACGGCACACACCTGGTGCACTTCGGCGGCTTTGCCCGGCACGTCGGGTTCTACCCCACGCCGAGCGGTACCGAGGCGTTCCAGGCCGAACTGGCCGGCTACAAGTCGGGGAAGGGTTCGGTGCAGTTCAAGCTCGGCGAACCTCTGCCGGAGGATCTTGTCCGGACCATCGTGGAGTTCCGCGTCCGTGAGGTCGAGGGCGAGAGGTAGCCGGGTCCCGAGTACTCCGAGCAGGTCAGCCCATCGCCCTTGTGAGCAGTTCGACGATGCGCGCCTCCTCCGCATCACCCAGTTCGGTGAGCGCATACGACGTCGCCCACATGGCGCCGTCGTCGAGCTGCGCGATCTCCTCGAACCCAAAGGTCGCATACCGGGCCTTGAACTTCGATGCCGCCTGGAAGAAGCACAGCACCTTCCCGTCCCTGGCGTACGCGGGCATGCCGTACCAGAGTCGCGGGGTGAGGGACGGGGCGGTCCTCTCCACGATCGAGTGGAATCGCGTCGCCATCTCGCGATCATGCTCGGGCATCGCCGCGATCATCTCGAGCACCTCGGTCAGGCCGTCGGCCTTCTTCTTCGCAGGCTTGCGTGCGGTCTTTGCCGTGCCATCCGCCATCATCGTGCCACCCTTTCCGCTCGCCGGTCTCTTCTGAGTCATTCCCACTCATACGGCCGGGGCAACCGTCCGATGACTGTGTAGAATGGGATTGCTTCACTCGCGCGCGACGTGTGGGAGGGTGCGTGAGGTTACCGTTCGCCCGAGATAGGCGAGCCCGGCCAGGACTCGGCGGCATGGACTACGACGCGGGTCCCGCGGATGCCCGTGGGATAGTCGCAGCGCGCCGCCGCGCCATCTTTCTTGCGCTCGCATACCTGGTCGTCGCGTCCTTGTGGATCGGGCTCTCCGACCAGGCCCTGGCGCTCCTCGGCCTGCCTCTCGAGACCGAGCGGGCGATCGCGGCCGTCAAGGGGCAGTTCTTCGTGCTCGCAACGGCCACTGCCGCGTACATGCTGCTGATGCAGCATCTCAAGCGTCTGCACGTCTCCGAGGAGCGGTACCGGCGGCTGGTCGAAGGCTCTCCCGACATGGTCTACTCGATATCCAAGAGCCGTGGGGGCCTGTACTTCTCGCCGAGGGCCGAGAAGCTGACCGGCTATACACCCGGGCAACTCCTCGAGGATCCCCGATTCTGGGTCACGCGCGTCCATCCGGAGGACAGGAAGCGGCTCCTTGTGGCGCTCGAGCACGGCTTCCAGGGCTCGCCGGTGGACATCGAGTTCCGATTCCAGCGCGCAGATGGCGCGTGGCGATGGCTGCGCGCGCGCTCGGTGAGCGTGCTGGAGTCCGGTGACGAGATCATCATCGAGGGCGTGGCATCGGACATCACCGATCGCAAGAACGCCGAGGACGAGCTCCAGGACCACAAACGCCATCTCGAGGAGCTGGTGGAGGAGCGCACCGGCCAACTGCAGCGCGCGAACGAGGACCTCAAGCGGACCACCGAGGCCAAGAGCCGGTTCTTCGCTCATATGAGCCATGAGCTGCGCACGCCGCTGAACTCCATCATCGGCTTCAGCGGGGTGCTGCTCATGCCCGGTGACGACCCGCTCTCGCCCGAGCGCACGCGGCAGGCCGAGGTCATCAACCGGTCCGGCAAACTGCTCCTGCATCTGGTCAACAGCCTGCTCGATCTATCCAAGCTCGAGGCGCACGCCAACGTCGTGGTCCCCGAGGAGTTCGACGCGGTAGGCGTCGTCGAGGAGTGTGTGGCAGGTTCGATGCACGTTGCCACCGAACGCGGGCTCACCCTGCGAGCGAACGTCCCCGACGAGCCGGTGCGTATGGTCTCGGACCGGCACATGGTCGTCCAGGTGCTGCTCAACCTGCTGTCGAACGCGCTCAAGTTCACCGAGTCGGGGACCGTGGAGGTCATGCTCGTTCGACGCGAGTCCTCGGTGGACTTCGTCGTCCGCGATACCGGCCCGGGGATCCCGAGTGAGCATCTCGAGGGGATCTTCGACGAGTTCTGGCAGGTCACCGACTATCCCGCCATGCGCAAGCAGGGCACCGGGCTCGGGCTGGCGATCTCCCGTCAGCTCACCGGGCTGCTCGGCGGTGCGCTCACTGTTGAGAGCACGCCGGGGACGGGGTCGACGTTCACGCTCGCCCTGCCCGCGTCGGTGGTCCCGACATCCGAAGGGCCGGAGGAAGGGGATCGCGACAGCTGATGGTGCGGGTGCGGGCACGGTGGCTTGCGCGCGTTGCGGCGGGTTTTTATCCGGATGATATTGACACCATAGTTCCACCCGGGTAATAATCCTCGGCGTCAACAGACCGAGGAGGCCATCCGTGGAGGATCGTTCGCTCACCATGTTCGTAGGATCGACCGCCGTCGCCAGCGGTTCCGCCGACGCGCTCGTGCCGAGGCTGCGTGAGCTTTCCGCACACGCCGAGGACCCGGTCCTGTGCTTCGACGACCTTACCGGGGAGCAGGTGGATCTTGACCTGCGTGAGGGCGGCGCCGCTCCCGTGTCCGCGCCCGCGCCCGAGCGTCCGCGCCCCGGAAGACCCAAGCTGGGCGTCGTCGCCCGCGAGGTCACACTGCTTCCGAGGCACTGGGAGTGGCTCAGCGCGCAGCCCGGCGGTGCTTCCGTGGCGTTGCGGAAGCTGGTGGAAGCCGCACGCCGCGAGAACGCCGAAAGCGACCGCGTGCGCCGGGCCCAGGAGGCCGCGTTCCGGTTCATGACCTCGCTCGCCGGCAACGAACGGGGCTTCGAGGACGCCGCGAGGGCGCTCTACGCAGGCGATGCCGCGACCTTCGACGCGTGCATCGAGTCATGGCCGATCGACGTGGCACGGTACGCACGACGGCTTGCGGACGCTGCCTTCAGCCCGGGCGTGTGAGCGAGGTGTCGAAGAGCGTCCTCGTCCTTATCGCAATGCTCGTTCAGGCGATGTTCGCCCTGCTCGCCCTCGGTATCACCCGCTGGAGCTTCCGGTGGTGGCCCGAGGGGGCGTACGTGGCGGTCCCGCTCGCGCTCGAGGCGGCCGGCCTGCTCGTCGTGGGGTCGATCACGTACACGCTCGGTCGTCGCGGGGTCCCGCTGTCGGCGATCCTGGCCGCATGGCTGGGTGGGCGGCTTCTGGGTGTGCTTGCCGCGTCACTCGTGCCCGGAGTGGGGGTCGATGCCGCGCTGGTCGCTTCGGCCAGCTTCGGCCTGCTCGATACACGTGGTGAGGCCGTCAGCATCGGTGTGCTGCGCCCGTGGCCGCTCGTCGCACACCTTGCCGTCCTGATCGGGGCGAACGGATGGGGGAGGCGGTGAGAGGCGTCCGCGGACCGCATGCGTCAGGTGGGTCCGGCCGACCCGGGACCGGTCCCACAGCGGCAACGCGCCGCCGCGACCGCGGTGTCGGCGTCACTCGTGCGGCTCTGGCGCGATGAACTCCGGTCGTCGGCTGAGCCACTTCTCCATCTTCACGGTGAGCGCCCATGTGCCGCCCGCTACCCAGATCGGCCAGCACCAGAAGTCGGTGTAGGTGGTGATGTTCATGAAGGTGGCCAGAAGGGCGGTCCCGCCCCACACCAGCACCGCTTTGCGAAAGCGCGTCCGGTACTCCTGCTCCCGCACCTCGATGGCGTCCGGGTCGGCCTGGTAGCGCAGATACGCGTTCCGCACCCACCAACCACCCACGCCGAGAGTCGCCAGCAGCGTGAACCCGGCGCCTGGCTCCACGAGATCCACGAGTGCGCCGAGCGCCGTGCTCCCGATCATCACAGCCGCTCCCACGCCAGCACTCAGCGCCACCACACCGAGGTCGAGCCGTGTCGCCCACACCGCGGTCCTGGGGATCGCCGGTACCGCCGCCTCGAGCGGCTGGAACTCGGCCACGAGCGTGGACAGGTCGCCCATCGACCCGATCGCCAGCCCCATCGCCTCTTCCTCGCTCCTGCCTTCGGCAACCAGGTCTGCCACCTTGGCAACCAGGTCAGCGATGATCTCCTCCTGCTGTTCGAGCACCTCGGGGGTCTGCTCCACGCCAGAGAAGGCGCCCTTCACGTAGTACTTGATCGCCTCCATCGGTCACTCCTTTCCGGTGTCGCCTGCGATGAGGCGGTCGATGAGTCGTCGTGCGCGCTGCCAGTCGGCCAGGTTGCGCCTGTAGGCTTCGGTGCCTTCCGGTGAGATCGCGTAGTACTTGCGGCGTCCGCCCTGGGACTCCTCGCCCCAGTAGGAACGGATCAGCCCCTGGTTCTCCATGCGTCGAGCCGCCGAGTAGAGCGTGGGTTCCTTGAGCTCGTACTCGCCGCCGGACAAGATCGCGACCTCTTTGCAGAGCTCGTAACCGTAGCGGTCCCGGGTGCTCAACAGGCCGAGGATGATGGTGTCGATATGTCCCCGGATAAGATCGCTGCTGATCGCTGTGTCAACCATGGGTCGCCTCCTCTCGAGTGCAGCATGAGACAAGGTACTATGTCTGTCAAGGTACTTTGACTGAGATACCTCATGACGTCGGACTGGTGGTCATGGTCCTGCACGAGATGGGGATACTCGCCGTGGTGCGATAGCGGCGTGTGCGCGGCGGATGGAGGCTCCATCGTGGATCTTGAGAACGTGCTGGTGGTCGTGCTCCTGGCAGCGGGCTGGATCCTGCTCGGCTGGGTCGACAGGAACGACCTGCTCGCTATCGGGCTGTTCCGCTTGCGCGCCCGGCTCCGCAGGAGGCTTCCCCCGGGCTATCACGAGTGGAGCGATGACGACTCGCTCCGTGTCGGCAAGCCCGACACCGTGCTGGTGGTGCGGGTGCCGCTTGTCCGGCAGGCGGGTGGTGTCCCGGTGATGCACGTGGGTCTCACCGACAACGGGACGGCCTTCACCGTGGATGGCGCCCCGGTGGACCTAGACACGTTCCTCGAAGCGTACGACGAGGGCGCGGGGGAGCTTGGCGCCGAGGTCTTCGAGTCCGGACGTGTGAGCGCCCTCAGGCTCGGCGGTCACCGCTAAGATGGACTGCGTGTTCTCATCTCCGCGCCCGACCCCCTCGAATGGAGACTGCTGTGACCGGAGACTTCGCCCGAATCGTATCGTTCGCGCTCGAGGTCGACCGCCTCAAGGCGGTGCTGCGCAAGACGCGACCGTCGGCGCTGGAGCGTTGCGAGAACTCCGCGGAACACAGCTGGCACGTGGCGCTTCTTGCCGCATTGCTGTACGAGCACGCGCGTGAGCCGGTCGACCTGCAGCGCACGATCGAGATCCTTCTCGTGCACGACATCCCCGAGATCGAGATCGGTGACACGATCATCTACGCTGCGCGCACGCCTGAGATGGCCGAGGCGGAGGCCGAGGCGGCCGCCCGGCTCTTCGGCATGCTGCCGGAGCGCGAGGCGGCATGGTGTTTCGACCGCTGGGAGGAGTACGAGCTCAGGGAGACGCCGGAGGCGCGGTTCGCGTACGCCGTGGACCGATTGATGCCGCTGCTGCACAACATCGGGAGCGGTGGAGCCGGCTGGCGCGAGCACCGCGTCCCCGTCGACCGGGTCCTCGCCATCAACGAGCCCATCGGCGACATGCTGCCCTGTGCCTGGGAGCAGGTACGGGCGGCGGTGCTCGAACACGCGGAGCGGGGCGGCTTCGTCTTCGAGTGATGGGCTCCGAACGCTCGTACCTCTCGACCATCCAGGCCGTCTGCGGTTACAGTTGGTGGCCGATGGTGCGTGGCAGCGCCCGGAGGAGGGTACATGATCTGTCCGCGATGCGCAGAGGAGTTCACTCTCACGCTGGCCCGGTACATGGGCGTGGCGTTCGCGCGGTTCGCGTGCCCGCACTGCGAGGCCAGACTCCGATTGCGGCAGACCTGGTACTACTGGGTGTGGCTCCTCGGCTTCGGCATCATCGCCATCGTCGTGCCGGCGCAGGCACTGGTCTGGATGGGGCTTCCGGGGCTCATCGCTGCGATAGTGTCGCTCGGCATCCTCGGTGTGGCGCTCGACTGGCGCCTTGAGGCCCGAACGGCCACACCCGTGCTCATCGGCCCTGCGTCCGATCGTGAGTGATGGTTCGGCCCAATACGTCCTGGCCGCGATCGCCGCGGCGTATCTCTCCCTCGGCATCATCACCTTCGCTGTCTACGCCTGGGACAAGGCGGCGGCCCGTCGCGGTGCCTGGCGGGTGCCCGAGGCGACGCTGCACGTGCTTGCCGTGCTCGGCGGTTGGCCGGGCGCGCTCGCGGCTCAACGGGCGCTGAGGCACAAGACCCGCAAGCAGCCCTTCAGGACGGTCTTCTGGATCACGGTGGCGCTGAACTGCGCCGCTCTGGCTCTCGGGCTTACGCTCCTGGCGCGCTGAGACGCGAGGCGATCGGACCAGCGGCGGCAGGTGCGGACCCGGATCGGCGCGGTCACCATCACCGGGGCGGCAAGATTGGGCACGCCTTAGGGTATCCTCTCAGGAAGACCTCATCGCCACCCACTACCGAGGAGGCAGACATGGCAGGAACCATCTTCTACCGCGAGCGGATGAATGTCGGGCAGGGCGAGCAGGCCCCCCGGTTCCTCGTGGTCGCGGTCGCCGACACCAAGCTCAAGATCCACGCCAAGCACCTGCGCAAGAGCGAGCTCAAGCAGATCGCCGACACCATCGGCGCCGAGCTGGTGGAGCTTGCGGTGGAGGAGAAGGGCCATAAGCTCCCCGCCGAGTGACACCGGCGCCCCACGCACCCGCGGGGCGTCATCCATGCCAGCATCCGGATAGGAGGTAGCCGATGGCGCTCCAGCGCGAACGGGACAGCAGGCGTCTGCACATCAAGAGCCGCCTCATGGGCGAGAGCCTCGTGAGCGAGAGCTTCCTCGACTCGCTCGAGGTCGCGCCTCAGCGTCGGCTCTTCCCCGATGTCAACGTCGTCAAGATCGGCGGGCAGTCGGTGTGCGATCGCGGTCGTCACGCCCTTCCCGGCATCGCCGAGGAGATCGCGGCGAACAAGGACGAGCACAAGATGCTGCTCATGACCGGCGGCGGCACGAGGAGCCGACACATCTACGCGATCGGTCTCGAGCTTGGCATGCCCACGGGCATCATCGCCGCTTTCGGCAGCTCGGTGTCCAGGCAGAACGCGCTGTTGCTGGCCACGCTGCTGGCCGATCACGGCGGCATCGAGATCGATCAGGACGCGATCATGAAGCTTCCCAACTACTTCGCGCAGGGGTGCGTGCCTGTGACCCAGGGGATGCCGCCGTACGACTTCTTCGCGATCCCGCCCGAGAAGGGTCGTATCCCGATCCATCGAACGGATGTCGGCGCGCTGCTCATGGCTGATCTCATCGGCGCGAGAAGCATGATCTACGTGAAGGATGAGCGCGGTCTCTTCACCGACGACCCCAAGAAGGACCCGGACGCCGAGTTCATACCTGAGATCACGATCGACGAACTAGAGGAGCGCAAGCTCGACGACCTCATCCTCGAGCGGCCGTGCCTGGACATCCTCCGGAACAGCCAGGTGATCGACCACGTGCAGATCGTGAACGGTCTGGAGCGCGGGAACCTCACGCGAGCGCTGGCGGGCGAGCACGTGGGGACCATCATCCGGCGCTCGTAGCCGATCGCCACGGCACGATCACGACGGGGCCGCTCAGGCCCCGTCGTTCGTTGCGGCCGTGACTTCGGCTGTCGAAGACTCGGGGCAGCCCTTCCACGCGGTGAGCGCCTCCACCGCCTCGGCCACCGAGAGCGCCGGTGCCGGTGCCGCCGGATCCCGCTCGCGCAGCCGCGCGAACAACTCCGCCAGGATCGGGGGGGTGACGTTGCCCTCGGCGAGTATGTCCGCGTGTGAGAACAGCTCCTCCGGCGTGCCGGCCAGAGCGATGCGTCCACCGGGAGCGAGCACGTACGCGTAGTCGGCGAACTCGGGCACGGAGTCGATGTCGTGCGTGGACATCACGATCGTCATCCGGCGCTCCCGGGCCAACCGATCCATGAGCGACAGCAACGCGGAGCGCGACTTCGGGTCGAGCCCCTCGAACGGTTCGTCGAGCACGAGCAGTTCCGGATCCATCACGAGGGCCCCGGCGAGCGCAACCTTGCGTTTCTCGCCGCCTGAGAGGTTGTGCGGCACACGGTCGGCGAGATGGTTGATGCCGAGAAGCGTCAGCGCCGCATGCGCCCGGGAGAGCGCCTCGCTCTCGGGCAGCCTGTACTGTCGGGGCGAGAAGGCCACGTCGTCGATCACCGTTGGAGCGAGCAGCTGCTCGTCCACGTTCTGGAGCACCACCCCGACCCGCCGCCTGATCGCGGGCCAGTTCTCGGACGGGGAGAGGCCGAACACGGTGACCGCGCCTTCCTGCGGCTTCATCAGGCCGAGGATGTGGTACAGCATCGTGGTCTTGCCCGAGCCGTTCGGGCCGAGCACGGCCACGCGGGCGCCCATGTGGGCGAGGAAGTCGAGTCCGCACAGATGCACGCTGGTGCCGTCCTCGTACGTGTGGCGCACGCAACTGATACGGATGATCTCCTCGGCATCGGCAAGCCGGCCACGGTCGTGGGTGTGCGTGTTCATGAGCGTCTCCGTCCGATGAGCAGTCCGGTCGCCAGATCGACGGCGCCTGCGACCATCACGATCCATGTGTAGCCGCCCAGGCCGGCTGCCAGGCGGAATGCGAGCACCGTAGCGAGGATCAGCGCGGCGTAGAGCACTGCGGCCGCGTCGGCAGTCCGATCCGTGCCGCGCTTGCCGCTCACGCGCAGTCCTCCCTCGTACCCGCGCAAGTAGAGGATGTCGTACTCGCGTTGTGACAGGTCGAGCGAGTACAGCAGCAGCCCGCCGAGCGCCCGCACCGTCGCCTTCGCCGAACGGATCGGCTGGCGTGCCGAGAGGCCCGCACGCAGCCTGACGGCCCGGGTGAGGTCTGCGAACTTCTCGGCGAGGATGAACAGTGAGCGGTATGTCATCAGAAGCGCATCGCCCACCACCTGGGGTGTGACGCGCTGGAGGGGTGCGAACACCTGCGGGTAGGGTGTCGAGAACATCAGCGTCACCACCGCCAGCGCCGCGGTGACCGCTTTCAGCACCACGAGCGCACCGGTCATCGGGCCCGGTGCGGCGGCGAACGCGAAGATCAGCGCGAACAGCGCGGGGTAGAGGGCGAGAGGCAACATCGTGCGGAGCGGCAGCCGTACCGCAGCGCCCGCGCCGGTGAGCGAGAGTGCGACACCGGCCGCCACAAGCGGGTCGTTCACAGCCACGACGGCACCCAGCAGCAGGCCGGCGGCGACAAGCTTGCTCGCGGGAGCGGCCCTGTGCAGCAGCGTGTCGCCCGATATCGCCGAGCGATCGACGGCGGTCACATCCATCAGCGGCCTCCGTGTTCATCGCCGATGCGTGGCGTTCGCCCGAGCCCGTCCGCGCCCGCGAACAGGAGCGATGGCCGGACTCGCCCGACGTAGCCGAGAACACCGGCGGTCACGAGCGCTTCAAGCAGCCAGCCGATCGGGCCGAGGGTGTACACGACCGCGGCGAACCGGGACACCGACAGCGTGGCGCCATGGGCGTGCGCGTCCTCGCCGGCGTGGGCATCGCCGCCTTCATCTTCATGTCCGGCTTCCGCCTCGTGTTCCTCCTCGGCCTCATGCCCGTGCCCGAGCAGTCCGATCGAGAACAGTCCACCCGAGAAGGGGTTGCGGAACTCGAGCGTCTCGGCATCAAGCGCTCCGGTCTCCCGGGTCGCAGCGCCGGTGCCCGCGAGCGCCACCACACCAACGAGCATGGTCGTGGTGATTGCGAGGGTAAGCACCGTGGACACGGCCGCCACCGGCCTCACGCGTGCGATGCCGAACAGGCGCGTGCCGCCGCGGACGAGCGCCCATCCGAGCGCGATCTCTGTGGCGATCACCAGTGTGTTCAGCCCCACCACGGTGATACCGCCATGGCCGAGCAGCGCCAGGACCAGGACCACGATGAACGCGGCGATCATGCCGAGCCAGGGGCCGAGCAGCACGCCCGCGATCACCGTGAGGTTCACGTGGTAGGCGATGGGGACGATCTCGCTCGACATCGAGACGAGCACCAACGCCGAGACCGCGCCGATGATCGGCACGGCGCGTCGTGAGCCCGACCGCGTGGCTCTGCGCGATGCGAGACCGAGCAGGACGGCCGTGACGAGCCATCCGGTGAGCCAGAGCCACCAGGGGAGCACGCCGTCAGGGATGTGGATGTGTGACATCAGGCGCCTTCCCGCTGGCGGCAGTGGCTGCACAGGCCGTAGAGCACGATCTGATGGCTCGTGACCAGGTGGCCCTCGCGTTCCGCGGCACGCAGCGTCGCGTGGTCGATCGGGCACTCGATGCCCACCACCCGGCCACACGCGGTGCAGACGAGGTGATGGTGGTGGTCGTGCCTGACGCACACCGCGAGCAGCGCGGACCCGTCACGTTCACCGACGGTGACCAGGGTCCCCGCTTCCTGCATGGCAGCGATAGCACGGTAGATGGTGGCAAGGCAGATACCCGGCGTGCGTGCGGCGACCGACCGGTGGAGGTCCTCGGCGGTGAAGGCCCCCCGCATGAGCGGCACGACCTCCGCGATCGCGGCGCGCTGCGCGCTCACCCGGGCGCGACCGAACAGCGTGGTCGCGCCCGCACAGTCGGCCGGTGTCGCATGCGGGTGGGGCATTGGCGCTCCTAAGTGAGAACAGTTCTCACTTCGTGAGTATGCCACATCGTGCCGTTCCCGCAAGACGACCGGTGGGTTAGCATTGGGGCGTCGCCAGAGAGGGGCCACGCGTGAACATCAGCCAACTCAAGACCTTCATCGCCGTCGTCGACCACCGCTCGTTCTCAGAGGCGGCCCGCATCCTCGGCATCTCGCAGCCGGCGGCGACGATGCAGATCCAGTCGCTGGAGTCGGACATGGGCGCGACCCTCTTCGACCGCGGATATCGCAAGATCGACCTGACCGAGGCGGGCGAGGTGCTGGTCCCGTATGCCCGGCGGATCCTCGCCGATGTGGATCATGCGCATCACGCCATCGAGAACATGTCGGGGACGGTCAGTGGGCGTGTCACCATCGCCGCGTCGACCACGCCCGGCCAGTACCTGCTGCCGCGTATCCTCGGCCGGTTCCTCGTGGCGTATCCCGAGGTCGGAGTGACGCTCCGTGTGTACGACTCGGCCGACGTGGTCGAGATGGTCGCCCGCGACGAGGCCGATCTCGGCATGACCGGCGCGGAAGTCCCCGGTGCGCGCGTGCACTACGAGCGGCTCGGCACCGACGAGCTTGCGCTCATCTGTCCGGCCGGACACCCGCTGACGGGTGCCCGTGGCGTGACTTTCTCGCAGGTGGCGAGCGAGCCGTTCATCGTGCGCGAGGCCGGGTCGGGCACGAGGATCGCCGCCGAGGAGATCGTGCGGCACAGCGGCGTCGACCCCGCGGATCTCGACATCGTGATGGAGCTCGGCACGAACGAGGCGATCGTGAGCGCCGTGGAGGGCGGTATGGGGCTCGGGATCGTGAGCGCGCAAGTGGCCGCCAAAGCCCTCGAGCTCGGCACCGTGGCCCGCGTGCCCGGCGCCGGCTTCCCGATCGAGCGTCCGCTGTTCCTGGTGCTGCCGCGCAAGACGCTCACCCGTGCGGCAGACGCGCTTGCGGACCACCTGCGCGGCGAGCTCTAGCGGGCCGTGCGTTCCAGAGTGGCAGAGCGCCTGGAATCCGTCCTCCCATTGCGTGTCTGACCCGTCGTCTCATCCTTGAGGTTGCGCGCTGCGGCCGTTACGCTAAACTCGAGCTTAGTCTCTCGCGCCCGATGCGCGGGTGGTATGACTCCGAGCCCCGCATGCCTACCACGGTAGGTCGGCCGTCATGGGGGT
>JAZIGI010000058.1:0-12618 GCA_036679125.1 Actinomycetota bacterium
GCCTCCGCCTCCGCCTCCGCCGGACCCGGAGCCGGAGCCGACATCCACGCCCTCGCCGTAGGCTGTGGAGCGGGTGGCACGCACGAGAGCCCCGACCGATCTGGTCGGGGCTCTCTTCTTGGCTCGACCTCGGTCAGGAGCGGCGGACCCGCACCATACCCGACGTGCAGAACACCTCGACCCCCTGGCTCTCGATGCGATCGAGCACGAGGTTCATGCCGAGGGCGTCCGAGCTCACGTGCCCGGCGATGACGAGGTTGAGATGCAGCTTCTCAGCATGCTTGCGGTGCTCTTCCGAGTAATGCATACCCACGAGCGTATCCACGCCGGCCGCCACGAGCTTGTCGAGCGCCTCGGTCGGCCCTTCGGTGCCGCCGGTCATATCCACCACACACGTGCCGCACCGCGCCGCCCCGCTCCCCTGCACCAGGATGGGGCCGTAGCCCTTCTTCGCGGCGTCCCCGTACTCAGGCACCGAGTGCAGGAGCTTGACGAGGTCGTCGAGCGTGCGCGGCGCCTCTGAATCGATGAGATCCTGCACAAAGCGGTTGACGTTGTTGTCGGCCGGTGTATGACAGGACATCGATGCCAGGCCGAGCAGTCGGGCGGCGTCTATGGCGCGATAGTGGTTCACCGGCATGATCTTGCGCCGGACCTCCTCGGCCCGCGGCGCGATCATCGCGTCGGCCACACCGATTCCGACGCCACGTGCCGCCCAGAGATCGGCCTGCATGTACATCACCCGGTGGAGGTTGGCGTAGCCGGGGCCCTCAGGGTGATGCGCGAACACCAGGTCGATCGGGGCTCCGCGCTCGCGGAGTCGGTCGGCCAGCACGACCTCCCCTACCTCCATGTCGATGCCTGTGATGAGGCCGCGCACCTCGAGGTCGGGGTCGCCCTCGCAGATCCGGGTGTCATCGTACGGGTTGGTCAATCGCTCGGTGTCGAAGAACGGCTTCTCATCCTCGGCAAGCGCGTCATACTCCTTCTTCGCCGCGGCAAGCACGTGATCGATCTCGGAGCGCGTGCGTGCATCAGCCTCGATGCCCGCAGCGATGGCCGTGGTGTAGATGTCGGCAAGCTTCATGTGGTCTTCCTCTCATGCGTGCGTGTCGCGCGTTTCGGCGACCGCAGCCCCGGACGTGCTTTCGAAACATACGCGTTGTCCCTGACATAGAAGCGTAGCGGAAGCTCGTGTCCCACGCTCAGTCCGATCCGACCGCTCGTCGCCACGAGGGCATCGGGAACCGGCCGCCCCGCATAGACGGCAAGCTGCCCACCGAGAGGCATGCCGTTGCAGGTGAGGTCCACGCCGAGTGCGGAAGCCACCTTCCCGGGCCCGTTCGTCAGCTCCACCCCGGAACGACCGGCGCGGCGCTCCGACATGGCGGCGATACCGGTGATGGGCTCGATAGCGCGTATCAGCACCCCACCGGCGACGCCCTCAGGCTCGGAAACCAGGTTCAGCATGTGATGATTCCCGTAGGTGAAGTAGACGTACGCGTGGGCCGGAGGTCCGTACATCACCCGGTTGCGCGGGGTGATCCCCTTCGTCGCCGCGTGCGAGCCGGCGTCGTCGGCCCCGAGATACGCCTCGGTCTCCACGATCATCCCCGCTGTCAGCACACCGCCGATACGGCTGACAAGGATGCAGCCGAGCAGCTCCCGCGCGACCGTCGCTGCCGGACGCTCGAAGAACGACGCCCGTAGCGGCACCGCCGAGTCGAAGTCGAGCCCGCTCATCGCGCACTCCGCCATGCCGGCCACGACTCGCCGCGCCTCACGATCGGTTCCGCTTCAGCCATGAGAGCAGCGTGTCGAGCGGCTGGGCGTTCAGCACCCCGGAAGGAGCGATCCATCCGCGACGGGCCGTGGCGATGCCCCAGCGCATGTGGCCGAACTGCATCGCCTCGTGGGCATCGGTATCGATCGCGACGCGCACGCCGGCCTTTCGGGCCATGCGCAGGTGCACATCGTTCAGGTCGAGTCTCTCCGGGTGTGCGTTGAGTTCGAGCACCGTGCCGGTCTCCGCGGCCTTCGCGATGATCGCCTCGATGTCGAGGTCGAAGGGATCGCGCCTGCCGAGCAACCGACCGGTCAGGTGGCCGATGATGTCCACATACGGGTTCTCCATCGCCGCCAGAACACGATTGGTCGCCTGCTCGCGAGACTGGTTGAAGCCGTGATGGAGCGACGCGATGCAGTAGTCGAACCGGGCAAGGAGCTCGTCGGGGTAGTCGACCCCGCCCTCGTCATCGATGTTGAGCTCTATCGACTTCAGCAGCACCGGGCCGCCGTCATCGAGGGCGTTCAACGCGTCGATCCGCTCCCACTGCGCCTCGATCTGGGCGGGACTCAGTCCTCCCACCATGCGCAGTTCGTACGCGTGGTCACTGCACCCGAGATACTCGTAGCCGAGCTCCGCGGCCCGCGCCCGGTTCTGCTCGAGCGTCGACCGCCCGTCGGTCGCGACGGTGTGCGAGTGCAGGTCGCCGAGGATATCGGACTGTGTCACGAGTTCGGGGACCCGGCCGTCGAGCGCCAGCTCGATCTCACCCGTGTCCTCCCGGACCTCGGGCGGAACGAGCGCCATGCCGAGGGCGGCGTAGACGTCAGCCTCGGTGGCGCACGCCACCCGCTCACCCGTGTCCACCCGGAACACCCCGTACTCGCTCACTTTGAGGCCGCGGGACTTCGCGACCTCCCGCATATGGACGTTGTGCTCGGCCGAGCCTGTGAAGTACTGCAGCGCAGCGCCCCAGCACGCCGGCTCAACCACGCGCACGTCAGCCTGACGCCCCGACGTCGTCATCACGCTCGTCTTCGTCTCGCCGCTCGCGATGATGCCGGTCACGATGGGGAGCTCTCGTACCGCGGCCATCACCGCGCCCCCGTCTTCGGCCGCCACGAGGACGTCTATGTCGCCGACGGTCTCCTTCATGCGACGGATACTGCCGGCGTACGCGGCATCCACCACCCCCGGAAGTTTGCGCAGCTCCCCTGCCAGCTTCTCGGCCAGCGGCAGCGCATCGGCGAGCAGGATGCGTCCGGAGAACGCACGATACCGCTCGATCCCGGCGACGATGTTGTCCACGGTCTTAGGACCGAATCCGGCCAGCCCCGCAAGCCGTCCTTCGGCGATCGCTTCTTCAAGGTCGTCGATCGAGACGACAGCGAGATCATCGAACAGCGTCTTGGCCTTCTTGGGTCCCATTCCGGGGATACGGGTGAGCTCCACCACCGAGGCGGGCACACGCGCCGTGACCTCGGCCATCCCCGGGAACTCGCCGCTCTTGAGAAGCGACTCGATCGTAGCGGCGAGCTTGGCGCCGATGCCGGGGATCTCGGTCAGCCGCCCGGCAAGCGCGGTGGACATGATGTCCTCGTCCCACGCCCGGACCGCGTGTGCCGCCTTGTGGTAGCTGAGGAAGCGATACCGGTCTTCACCGGCGATCTCGAGCAGGTCGCCGAAGTCGTCGAGCGCGTTGGCGATGGCGGCATTGTCGTACGCGGGCATGTGCGGCTCCGGGGGTGCGGGGACTGTGCCGCCTCCGATGATACCCGAGCCTCAGTCGCCGAGGCGCTCCTCGAGCCAGGATCTGTCCCGCACGAGCGCCTCGTGGGCGAGCGCGCGCTGCTCCTCCACGCGACCGGGAGCGGTACCGCCGAACGTGTCGCGGCGCGCGACGACCGCATCGATGTCGACCGCCAAGACGGCGTCATCGCCGAACGCTGGCGACGCGGCCCTCAGCTCCTCGAGCGTGAGGTCCTGGAGCGTCCTGCCCTCGCGCTCGCAGGCGAGCACGATCCTGCCCACGACCTCATGGGCCTCACGGAACGGCACCCCGCGCGTGGCCAGGTGGTCAGCAAGGTCGGTAGCCGCCATGAAGCCGCCGAGCGCGCCTTCTCGCATGCGTTCGGCGTTGACCCGCATCGTGGAGAGCATACCCGCCATCGCCCTCAGTGATGCCGCGTACGTGTCCACGGCGTCGAACGCCGGCTCCTTGTCCTCCTGCATGTCCTTGTTGTACGCGAGCGGAAGGCCCTTGAGCGTCACCAGGAGTGCGGTGAGATCGCCGACCGCCCTGCCGGTCTTGCCGCGCACAAGCTCGGCGAAGTCCGGGTTCTTCTTCTGCGGCATGATGCTCGAGCCGGTAGACCACGCATCGTCGAGCGTCACGAACCCGAACTCGCCCGATGACCACAGGATGAGCTCCTCGGCCAGCCGGGACAGATGCACCATGCCGAGGGTGCAGGCGTATGTGAGATCGGCAAGGAAGTCGCGGTCGGACACGGCGTCGAGGGAGTTTGTCGAAACAGCCGCGAACCCCAGCTCGTGGGCGACCATCTGGCGGTCGATCGGGAACGTGGTACCCGCCAACGCGGCGCTGCCGAGCGGCAACACGTCTGCCGCCTTGTATGCGTGCTTCACGCGCTTGAAGTCGCGCGCGAGCATCCACGTGTACGCGAGCATGTGGTGCGCGAACAGCACGGGCTGTGCCCGCTGCAGGTGCGTGTATCCGGGCATCACGACCGTTGGGTGTGCACCGGCGAGCGTGAGCAGCGTCGCCCGCAGGTCGTTGACCGAACCCGCCAGTTCGAGCGCCATCCTCCTCGCGTGCAAGCGGGTGTCGGTCGCGACCTGGTCGTTGCGAGAGCGGGCTGTGTGCAGCCGCTTCCCGGCGTCACTGATCCGCCGCGTGAGTTCCGCCTCGATCGCCATGTGCACGTCCTCGTCGGCGATGTCGAAGACGAACGCGTCGGCTTCGATGTCCCTGAGGATCTCGAGCAGCCCCGATTCTATGGCGGTCGCATCGCTGACGGTGATGACGCCCTGCCGGGCGAGCATGCGTGCGTGCGCGATCGAACCCGCGATGTCCTCGGCATAGAGCCGCTTGTCGACGGGAAGCGAGGCCCCGAACACCTGCTGGAACTCGCCGGGTGTGGCATCGAACCGGCCGCTCCAGGGCGTCTTGCCAGACTCAGTCATCGCCATCGCTCCGCTCCGACCGGGCGCTATCGGGCGCAGCGGCGCCGCTCCGCCTGCCCACGAAGTACCCGATCGCGAAGAACGCCGCGCTCGGCACGAAGAGCAGCACGATGATGCCGCCTATGATCAACAGCTCGGGCCCGCCGGGAAGTCCGAACACAGCGACCTACACCTCGCCTTCCTTGCCCATCTTGCGGCGCTGACGGGCCCAGACCTTGACCGGAAGTCCGTGCAGCTCGATGAAGCCCTTGGCGGCCGCGTGGTCGAAGCTGTCTGACGCGTCGTAGGTGGCGAGATCGTAGTCGTAAAGCGAGTACGGGCTCCGGCGGCCGACGGTCACGCAGCTGCCCTTGAAGAACCGCAGCCGCACGTCACCGGTCACGAGCTGCTGGGTGGTCTCGATGAAGCCATCGAGCGCTTCCTTGAGCGGCGAGAACCACATGCCGTTGTAGACGAGCTCGGCCCACTTCTGCTCCACGCCGAGCTTGTAATGGAGCACCTCACGCTCGAGGCACAGGTCTTCGAGCGCCTTGTGTGCCGTGATGAGGGTGAGCGCGCCCGGGACCTCGTAGACCTCACGGCTCTTCACGCCGATCAGGCGATTCTCGATCATGTCGATCCGGCCGAACCCATGCTTGCCGGCCAGTTCGTTCATCGCGTTGATGATCTCGTGGAAGCTCTTGGGCTCCCCGTTCAGCGCGACCGGGATGCCCTTCTTGAAGCTGATCTCGGCGTACTCGGCCTCTTCGCAGCTGTTGCCGCGTGAATCGGCGGTGAGCGTATAGATGTCCGCGGGAGGTTCGGCCCACGGATCCTCCAGCACGCCGCACTCGATGGCGCGTCCCCAGAGGTTATCGTCGATCGAGTACGGGCTCTTCTTGGTGGTGGGCACCGGGATGCCCCGCTCGGCGGCCCAGTCCATCTCCTGCTCGCGCGTCTTGAGGTCCCATTCGCGCACGGGTGCGATGATCTCGAGGTCAGGATCGAGCGCCATGATGCCGACCTCGAAACGTACCTGGTCGTTGCCCTTGCCGGTGCACCCGTGTCCGATGTACCTCGCGCCGACGCGGTGCGCCTCTTCGACGAGGTGCTTGACGATGATCGGGCGGCTCATGGCGGAGAGCAGCGGATACTTGTTCTCATACAGCGCGTTGGCCTGGAGCGCACGCGAGAGGTACTCTTCGACATACTCCTCGCGCACGTCCTTGACGATCGATTCGACAGCACCGATCGTGAGCGCCTTCTGACGCACGAACTCGAGGTCCTGCCGCTCCTGGCCCACATCGATGGCCAGCGCGATGACATCCAGGTCATGGTTCTCCTGGATCCACTTGATGGCGACCGAGGTATCGAGTCCGCCGGAATATGCCAGAACGCACTTCTCTTTGCTCACGCGCTTCATCCTTCCTTCGATATGCGTGCCCTTAGCGCCGGCCGCGGAACTTCTCGAGCCCGGTGACGACCACCTCGGCCGCGTCGGCCCCCGGTGTGACGATGAGGATCGTGTCATCGCCGGCGATACTGCCGAGGATCGAGTCGATCTGCGCCGCGTCGAGAGCGGCTGCGACGCCCTGGCCACCGCCCGCGGTCGTCTTCACCAACACGAGCTGCTCCGACTGGATCACGTCTTCGACGAGCTCGGCGACCATCCGCTGCAGGTGGATGTCCTCGGCGAGCACGTAGACGCCCTCCGGGAGCTTGCGGAGCCCCATGTCGGCGATGTCGCGCGACACCGTGGCCTGGGTGCAGCTGTAGCCTGCAGCCTTGAGGTGGTCCACCAGGTCGCGCTGCGTCTTGATCCGCTCCCTGCGCACGATCGCCCTGATGGCGTCCTGTCGCTGACTGCGTTTGCGCATGCCCACTCCTTCCCTTCGTCCCTAAAGGACGAGCGACATCCAGGCACGCTGAGCGTGCAGCCTGTTCTCGGCCTCGTCGAACACCACGGAGCGGGTCGAATCGATGACCGACGGTGCGACCTCCTCGCCGCGATGCGCGGGCAGGCAGTGCATGAAGATGGCGTCCCCATCGGCCAGCGCCATGAGGTCGTCGTCGACCGTGTAGCCCGCGAAGTCCCGCAGCCGGCGGTCGTGCTCCTCCTCCTGGCCCATCGAGGCCCAGGTGTCGGTGATGACCACGTCGGCGCCAGCGACCGCCGAACGCGGGTCGATGCCGATGTCGATGGTGACCCCGGTGCCGTGGCGAGCGGCAAGCTCGCGCGCCTGCACGATGACGTCTTCCTGAGCCTCGTAGCCAACGGGTGTGGCGATCGAGACATCGAGTCCCGCGATCGCGCCGGCCAGCAGGTAGGTGTGCGCCATGTTGTTGCCGTCACCCACGTACGCGAGCTTGAGACCCGCGAGCGCCCCCTTGTGCTGGCGGATAGTCAACAGGTCGGCCAGGCCCTGGCAGGGGTGGTAGTCGTCTGTGAGCGCATTCACCACCGGGACCGACGCGTGCTGGGCGACTTCTTCGACGTGGCTTTGCGCGAAGGTCCTGAGCACGATGATGTCTACGTACCGCTCGAGCACTTTGATGGTGTCGTGCACGGTCTCCTCGCGGGAGAACGCATCGTACGGCCCCATGACCACAGGGTGCACGCCGAGCTGTACACACCCGACCTCGAAGCTCACCCGCGTGCGCAACGACGGCTTCATGAAGATGAGGCCCGCCGCGGTGTTGCTGAACTGCGGCCAGGCCTCGGCCGGCTGTTCGGCAACGTCGAGCACGTGCGTGAGCTCCTCGGGCGTGAGCTCGGCCAGTGTGAGGAGATCGCGACCCTTGAACGTGTGCATCATATCCCTCCGAGGACGGATTCCAATGTATCGAGCAGTATAGCTATTTCGCGGTCGCTGCATACGAGCGGTGGCAGAAGGCGGACGGTCCGATCGCCGATGGCGTTGACGACGACTCCACGCTGCAGACACGACGAGGCGACGGCTTTCGCGTTCGGCTCCTCAAGCTCGACCGCCAGCATCAGCCCCAGGCCTCGGACCTCCGCGAGCCCTCCGGTGCGATTCGCGAGCGCGTGCAGCCCCCCGACGATCGTGGCTCCCGCCGAGATCGCGTTGCTCCCGAGCGCCTCGCCCTCGAGCGCGCCGAGCGTGGCGAGGGCCGCCGCACACACGACAGGCCCACCGCCGAAGGTGGATCCGTGGTCGCCCGGAGAGAACGCCTCGGCCGCGCTTCCCGACGCCATGACGGCGCCGATCGGCAGCCCGTTCGCGAGCGCCTTGGCGAGCGTGACCACATCCGGCCGAACGCCGTACCCCTGCCAGGCGAAGGGCGTACCCGTCCGGTAACAGCCACACTGCACTTCGTCGAAGATCAGCAGCACGTCACGCTCGTCACAGAGCGCGCGCACCGCCTTCAGGTACGCGGGGTCGCACGGATAGACGCCCCCCTCGCCCTGCACGGGCTCGAGCAAGACCGCGCACGTCCCGGCGGTGACCGCGGCGGCGAGCGCCTCGATGTCGTTCAGCGGGACGTGGGAGAATCCAGGCAGCAACGGCGCGAACGCGTCTTGCTTGGACGCCTGCCCCGTGGCCGAGAGCGACGCCATCGTCCTGCCGTGGAAACTCCGCTCGGCGCTTACCACCCCGAAGCAGTCGTCGCCACGGCGCGCCTTGCCCCAGCGGCGCGCAAGCTTGATGGCGCCTTCCACAGCCTCCGTGCCCGAATTGCACAAGAAGCTCTTCCAGCCGCCGCCCCCGAGCCCGGAGAGGCGCTCGGCGAGCGCGGCCCGATGCTCGACATGGTAGAGGTTCGACACGTGCACGAGCGTGCCCATCTGGCGCGACACCGCCTCGGCGACCGCAGGATGCGCATGGCCGAGGTTGACCACGCCGATGCCCGACACGAAGTCGAGGTGCTCCCTGCCTTCGTCGTCGTACAACCGCATCCCCTCGCCCCGCTCGAACAGCACCGGCTGACGGGCGTACGTGGGCAGGTGATATGCGGCGTCGAGCGCCGCGATCTCGTCGAAGTGCGCGCCCACTAGAGCGTCACCTCGCCCTCGTACGCGGCGTACGTGGCGTCGTCGGCCAGACCGAGACTCGTGGTCTCACCCGTGATCATCGTGCCTACGCCCTCATTCGTGTAGATCTCGAGCAACAGCGCGTGCGGGATCGTGCCGTTCAGGATGTGGGCGCGCTCCACGCCTCTGCGTAGCGCGTGCACGCATGCGCCGACCTTCGGGATCATCCCCGAGGCGAGCGTACCGCCCGCGAGCATCGACTCGGCCTCGGAGAAGTCGAGCGCGCTGATGAGCGAACCCTTGTCAGCGAAGTCGGCATACAGTCCGTCCACGTCTGTGAGGAAGATGACCTTCTCGGCGCCGAGGGCCGAGGCGATCTCTCCGGCCACGAGGTCGGCATTGATGTTGAAGCTGCCGCCATCGTCGCCGGCCGCCACCGATGCGACCACCGGGATGAACCCGTCATCGATGAGGTTGCTCACCACCGTGGTGTCGATCGCGGTCACCTCGCCGACCCTGCCGAGGCGCTCGTCCTTCATGGTGGCGCGGATGAGGTTGCCGTCGTCGCCGGCGATCCCTACCGCCAGCCGGCCGTGCGCGTTGATCGCCGACACGAGGTCGCCGTTCACCTTGCCCACGAGGACCATGCGCACGAGCTCCATCGCCTCGGGCGTGGTGACACGCAGGCCATCCACGAACTCCACCGGCATCTCGAGGCGCTGCATGTACGCGGTTATCTCGGGGCCGCCGCCGTGCACGATGACGGGATTGATGCCCACAAGCTTCATCAGCACGATGTCGGCGGCCACGCTGTGGCGGAGCGCCTCGTCTGTCATCGCCGCGCCGCCGTACTTGATCACCACCGTGCGGCCCCACGCCCGCTTGATCCACGGAAGCGACTCCATCAGGATCGCCGCCTTGTCGTGCATATCCATGTCCATGCCCCCGCTCATGACCGGTAGTCCCCGTTGATGCGGACGTAGTCGTAGCTGAGGTCACACGTCCAGACCGTGGCCTCGGCTTCGCCGATGTGCAGATCGACCAGGATCTCCACCTCGGGTTCGGACAACGCCTTGGCGGCCTCCTCCTCGTCGAACCCGGTCGCCGTGCCGTTCCTGCACATGACGATACCCGCGAACACGATCTCGAAGGCAGCCGGGTCGATATGCGCACCCGACTTGCCGAGGGCCATGGCCACACGACCCCAGTTGGCATCCTCGCCGAACAGTGCGCATTTCATCAGCGGCGAGTTGGCGATCGCGAAGGCCGCGAGCTCGGCGTCACGCTCACTGGCGGCGCCCCGGACCATGATCGTCACGAACTTCGTGGCGCCCTCACCGTCGCGCACGACCATCTGCGCGAGCGCCGTCGCGACCTCGGTTATCGCCGCGGTGACGGCCTCGTAGGCCACACTCCCGGGCACAAGATCCGCTCCTCCCTCGGCGCCGCTGGCCATGAGGATGCAGGTGTCGTTCGTGGATGTGTCGGAGTCCACGGTGATGCGATTGAACGAGCGGGCGACCGCCGCGCGGAGGATCGCGTCGCACGCGTTGGGGGAAAGCGGCGCGTCGGTGGTGATGAACGCGAGCATGGTCGCCATGTTGGGCTGGATCATGCCGCTGCCCTTGGCCATGCCGCCGATGGTGAAGGTCCGTCCCTCGGCGGAGACCGTGACGGCCAGCTGCTTGGGGAAGGTGTCGGTGGTCATGATGGCCTCGGCGGCATCATCATCGCTGCCCGAATCGAGCGCTTCGACAGCGGCGACAATGCCTGAGGTCACGCGGTCGGTGGGGAGCGGCACGCCGATGACGCCGGTCGAGCACACCGCGATCTCTCCAGCCGCACAATCGAGCGCGGCGGCGGCCGCATCGGCCATGGTGCGCGCGTCGGCCAGCCCGGGCCCACCCGTGCACGCGTTGGCGTTGCCAGCGTTCACCACGACGGCGCGAAGGGTCCCGCCCGACAGGTGCTCACGCGAGACGAGCACCGGTGGCGCCGCGGTGGCGCTCGTGGTGAAGACGCCGGCTGCTGAGCACGGCGCCGTCGCGGCGATCACGCAGACGTCACGCTTGCCAGAGCGCTTCAGTCCGGCGCTCACTCCGGCGGCCAAGAAGCCGCCCGGAGCGGTCACCCCGCCATCGGCGTGCCCGAACTCGAACATACCCTCCTGCATCACAGATCTCCCTCTTATACGACGGGAACGGGCGCGGTCAGGCCCGTGGTCTCATCGAAGCCGAGAGCCAGGTTGGCGCACTGCACCGCCTGACCCGCAGTGCCCTTGACCAGGTTGTCGATCGCACATGTGGCGACGAGCGTGCCGGAGCGCCCGTCGAACGCGAGTCCGATGTGCGCCCGATTCGACCCGCGCACATGGCCGGTGGCGGGTTGGGCCCCCGATGCGCAGACCGTCACGAACGGCTCGCCCGCATACGCCGCCTGGTAGACCGCGTGGATGTCGTCCAGTGACACGTCCCGGCCGACATGCAGGTAGACCGTTGACAGGAGTCCCCGGTCGAGGGGGGCCAGATGCGGCGTGAACACCACACACGCATCGGCAAGGCCAAGGTCTCCAAGCCCCTGCTCGATCTCAGGCGTGTGCCGATGCGAGGCTACCTTGTACGCGGCCACGGACTCGGTCACGCTCACGTAGTGCGTGGTCTCGGAGAGACCGCGACCGGCGCCAGACACCCCGGATATGGCGTCGACTATCACGCGACCCGAGTGCACCAGCCCGGCACGCACCGCCGGAGCGGCCGCCAGGAGCGTGGCCGTGGGATAGCAGCCCGGGCACGCCACCAGCCTCGCACCCGGGAGCGCGGTGCGCCAGAGCTCCGGCAGTCCGTAGACCGCCTCGGCGAGAAGCGAGGGTGCGCTGTGCTCGGCCTGGTACCAGCTCGAGAACACGCGGGGGTCACGGAGGCGGAAGTCGGCCGACGCGTCTATCACGACACGCCCCGCGGCCAGCAGCGACGGCACCACGGCCATCGCAGCGGTATGCGGTACGGCCAGGAACACGACCTCGGCCACGCTCGAGACCTCGTTGGCATCGTGCGCCGAGTAGGCGAGGTCGCACGACTGCAACGCCGGGTAGAGATCGCGCACGAACCGGCCTTCGTCACGCGCCGAGGTGACCGCGACGAGCTCGAACTCCGGGTGGCCCAGAAGCAGCCGGGTCAACTCGGCCCCGGCGTAGCCGGCACCCCCGATGATGGCTGCGGATATCACGGCGCGGTCCTCTCAGTCGCATGTGGAGAGGCCAGCATACGCTTGAATATGCTATTCCGCAACCGATATGCAATATTTGTATCGTATTGCCGTCCTATGAACCGATACGTTGGGTGTCAGGCGTCAGCCGCGCACCTCCGCACCCACAGCGCCGCACACCTTGCGAACGAGCTTCTCGTGCACGGGGCGGACGTCCTCGTCAGAGAGCGTCCGATCCGCCGCACGGTACGCGAGCGAGAACGCGAGGCTCTTCGTCCCGGCCGGAAGGCGACGCTCCCCTTCCGCAGCGGAGACGGGATCACGGTACACGTCGAACAGGCGCACAGACTCGAGCAGCGACCCGCCGGCGGACCTCATCGCCGCGGTCACGCGGTCGGCGGTGACGTCCTCGGCGACGACAAGCGCGAGGTCGAGCGTCACGGCCGGGAAC
>JAZIGI010000059.1:0-12019 GCA_036679125.1 Actinomycetota bacterium
CAACGGCGAGAGCGAGTACCTCATCAACCAGTCGCCCGCCCGCCTCCTCGACATCCAGGAGCTGCTGCACGACACCGGTCTCGGCCGCGACACCCACTCGATCATCAGCCAGGGACGGCTCGACGAGATCCTCAACTCGAAGCCCGAAGAACGTCGTGCGTTGATCGAGGACGCCGCCGGCGTGCTCAAGCACAAGAAGCGCAAGGACCGGGCGGTGCGCAAGCTCACCGCCATGGATGTCCACCTGGACCGCATCCGTGACGTCCTGATCGAGATCGACAGACAGCTCAAACCGCTGCAGCGCCAGGCCGACAAAGCCAAGCAGTACCGGGAGATCGAGGCGGAGCTCCGCGAGCTCGAAGCCTCACTGGCCGTCGCCGACCTGCGCACGCTTCAGGAGCAGTGGGACGCGCTGGAGCGCCGCGAGCGCGAGCATGACGCGGAGGTCGACCTCGCGCGGTACCGCCTCGCCGAGAAGGAGCGCGAGCTCGCGACCTTCCAGTCGCTCCTCGAAGAGAAGGGCCTCTTCGTCGGCGACCTGTCCGAGCAGCGTCGCAGGCTGCAGTCCGTGCTCGAGCGCACCAACTCCGGTCTCCTGCTCCTCGAGGAGAAGGGCAAGAACCTTGTCGAGCGGCTGTCCGAACTCAGGCAGAAGTTCCATCAGAGCGGCACGCGCCTTGAGTCGCGCACACGCGAACTCGAGCAGATCGCCGAGGAGCGCGCCGTCACCGAGGCCAAGCTGCAAGCGCTCTACACGCAGCTGAGCGAGCTCCGCAAGGAGTCCGAGACCGCTCGCAAGGACCGTCTCGCTGCCGATGAGAGCCTCACCCGGGTGATGACCGAGAGCCGCCGTGCCCGCAAAGACGTGGACGACGCGCGACTCGAACTCGCCGACATCCAGCAGGCGCTCTCGGGCTTCGCACTCGAGTTGGAGATCCTTGCCGACCGCGCCACCGCGGTACGAGACGGCCGATCCGCGCTCATGCAGACGCTTTCGGCGCGTCGCAACCGCCTCGACCATCTCACCACCAGGATCGAGCGCACGCGCAAAGAGGCCGACCTCGCTTCAGGAGAGGTGGACAAGCACGTCCGCCTGAACGAGTCGAAACGCGCCACCCTCGACAGACTCCGCAACGAGATATCCGAGGTGCGCGCCGAGATCCGGGCGCTCGAGGAGGTCGACCGCGCATTCGAGGCCGCCTCGCCCGCACTTGCCACGCTCCTCGCCCGTGAGGAGAGACTCCCGGGGGTCATCGGCCCGGTCACCGACCAGATCACGGTCCCGAAGGAGTTCGAGCGCGTCGTGGAACGCGTGCTCGGCGGCGACGTCTTCTGTGTCCTGGTGAAGCGCAAGGACGACCTCGCTCCCACCGTCGCACTCCTTGAGGAGGACGGTGCCGCCGACTTCTCATTGCTGGCCGTCGACGGCGTGGTGACCCATGACCTGCCCGCCGACGGTCCCGGCGTGCGTCTGCTCGACGTCATCCAGTGTGCATCCGACATCCGCCCGGGTCTCGCAGCGCTCATCGGCGACGTGCGCGTCGTGGAGTCGCTCAGAGACGCCATCTCCGATGCTGGTGGCCCCTGGCGCCTGGTCACCCGCGAGGGTCACATGGCGTGGGCGGGCGGCCGCGTGCGCGTGGGCCCGAACCTCGAGGAGGACGCCGGCGTCCTCACCCGCAAGCGCACGATCGTGGATCTGCGCGACAGGTACGCGTCGCTCGACTCCGAGGTGGGAGAGGCCGAGGCCTCCCTTGTCGCCGCCGGAGAAGCGCTCGCCGCCGCACAGCAAGACGCACTCGGCCTGTCACAGGAGCTCGCAACGCTCACCGGCGAGGAAGCATCGCTGCGTGAGGAGGTCGGTCGCCTCGAGCAGAGCGTCACCGACTCCGACACCGAGGCCGCGTCCATCGACCTGCGCATACGGCAGATCGAAGAGCGTACCGCCAAGGACAAGCCGGCGCAGCGGGCCCTGAACGACCGGATCGAACACGGGCTGCGCACTATCGAGGAGCTCGAGGACGCCACCGTGGCCATGAGGGAGGACCGGGACACCCGCTTCCGCGAGGAATCCGAGGTCACCAGCCGCCTGGGCGGATGCCAGGTCGAGATCGCCGCAGTCTCCGAGCGTGAGGTCCATCTCAAGCGGCGCCAGGCGTCGCTCAACTCGGAGCTTCGTGAACTCGAGTACACGGTGACCCAC
Organism: Actinomycetota bacterium; assembly: GCA_036679125.1. GTDB lineage: Bacteria > Actinomycetota > Coriobacteriia > Anaerosomatales > Anaerosomataceae > Anaerosoma. The sequence continues at coordinate 2,204 of JAZIGI010000059.1, forward strand.
TCCGGAGAGACCGCCGAGGCGCTTGAGTCGCTCCGCGCCCGCGTGGAGCCCCTACACGAGCTCTACCAGGTGCTGCTGGAGCGGGGAGAGCACTGGGCCGACAAGCTCCGTGACCGCGCGCGGTTCGAGCAGGCCGACAGCGAGTCCCTTCGGCAGACCATCCACGACGGCCAGGACGCCGTGCGTGGCGCACAGGCCGCCGTGCAAGCCGCTCTCGACGTCATGTCCGATGTGCGTGTCGAGAAGGCCGCCCTGGAGGTCCAGGTGACGGGTGCCGTCCGGCGCATCGTGGAGGAACTCGGCATGCCGATCGAGCGCGCCCTCGAGATGCCGCCGATCGAGGATCGCGACGGTGCCGGGGATCGCGCGATGCGTCTCCGGAGACGCATCGCGAACCTCGGACCGGTCAACCCGGTCGCGGTGGAGGAGTTCGCGGGGCTGCAGCATCGCCGCGACTTCATGCAGCGTCAACTCGACGACCTGCTCGCGAGCCGCCATGCGCTGCAGAAAGTCATCGGCGCCATAGACCGAAAGGTCCGTGACCGGTTCCTCGACACCTTCGAGCGCGTGGACGGGCACTTCCAGGAGATCTTCAGCGTGCTGTTCCCGGGAGGTCACGCCTCACTCGCGCTGACCGATCCCGACGACCCGGAGACCACTGGTGTGGAGGTCGTCGCACAGCCCAGGGGCAAGCGGCTCCAGAAGATGAGCCTGCTCTCGGGCGGCGAGAAGTCGCTCACCGCGCTCGCGCTCCTGTTCGCTGTCTACCGCACCCGTCCGTGCCCCTTCTACATCCTCGACGAGGTGGAGGCGGCGCTCGACGACACCAACCTCCGCCGGTTCATCGCGTTCGTGGACAGCATGCGGCACTTCACGCAGTTCATCGTGGTCACTCACCAGAGGCGCACGATGGAGATGGCCGATGTGCTCTACGGCGTTTCCATGCAGGCCGACGGTGTGAGCAAGGTCGTCAGCCAGAAGCTCGATCGGGCGATCGCGACGGAGAGCGCGTCATGAGCCCGACACCGTGGTTCAAGCGCATCAGCGACGGGCTCACCCGTACGCGCGAGCAGCTCGGCGGGCATCTGAACGTCCTGCTCCGGCGCGGACCGCAGCTCGACGATGAGTTCTGGGACGGACTCGAAGAAGCCCTGATCCTGGCGGACATGGGTGGGCTCGCCGCGTCCGAGATGGTCGAGCGGTTGCAGAAGACCGCCACACGGGAGGCACTGCCCGACGCGCACGCCGTCGTGGCACGCCTCGTTGACGAGATCGCCGCCGAGGTCGACCTGGATGTGCAGGACCCCTTCGCCTCTGGCCCGGCGTGCATACTCATGGTCGGTGTCAACGGTACCGGAAAGACCACCAGCGTCGGCAAGCTCGCCAGCGCGGCCGCGGCCGATGGCCGCCGGGTCGTGATCGGATCGGCGGACACCTTCCGGGCAGCCGCGATCGAGCAGCTGCGGGTATGGGGCGAGCGAGCCGGGGTACCGGTCGTCGAGCGGGCTCACGGCGCCGATCCCGCAGCCGTCGTGTACGACACCATCGCCGAGGCGCGCGCACGCGACGCCGACCTCATCATCGTCGACACAGCGGGTCGGCTGCACACATCGCCCGACCTCATGGCCGAACTCCAGAAGGTCAAGCGGGTCGCCGAGCGCGAGAGTCCGTTCCCCGTGCGCTCGGTGCTCGTCATCGACGCCACCACCGGTCAGAACGGCATCGTCCAGGCACGTGAGTTCCACCGTGCGCTCGATCTCGACGCGGTCATCCTCACCAAGCTCGACGGCACCGCCAAGGGCGGGATCGTGGTCGCTGTGGTCCGCGAGCTCGGGCTCCCTGTGATCCGCGTCGGCGTCGGCGAGGGCATCGATGACCTTGAGCCGTTCGATCCGCGTGACTTCGCCGGGGCGCTCGTCGGCGACATCTCTTGATGTCGCGGTGAGCCGATCCGGCCTCATCGTCTGGCGCGAGTCCGACCGCCGGGTGCTCGTCGTGGCGGCGGCGCTTGCCATCGTGCTCGGCGTTGTGGTGAGCGCGCTGTGGATCGTCTTCGGCACGGCGAGGGTCAACGGCATGTCGATGAAACCCGCTCTGCTCGATCAGGACCTTGTGCTGATCACACGCGGTTACGATGGGCCCGCGCGCGGTGACATCGTCTCGGCCACCGTACCCGATGAGCATGGACGCCCTGTGGGCATTCTCAAGCGCGTGGTGGGGCTCCCCGGTGACACCGTCGACGTTCACGGCGATTCCGTGGCGGTGAACGGCGTCCCCGTGCCCCCGCCCACGGGCGAGGCGCGGACGTACGGCCCTCGTTTCCCGCAGGTGGTCGTACCTGACGGTCACGTCTACCTGCTCGGTGACAACAGGTTCCGCTCGTACGACAGCCGCATCCTCGGCCCCGTCCCGCAGACCGCCATACGGGGACGCGTCGCTGCTATCGTCCTGCCGTTCTCCCGCTTCAGTATCATTGACTGAGATCGTCCGCTATCGCAGGGCCACCGACCCACGGAGGTAGAGCACGTGTTCGAGAACCTTACAGACCGGCTTCAGTCGGTCTTCAGCAAGCTGACCGGACGCGGCGTCCTCTCGGAAGCCGATGTCGACGCCGCCATGCGCGAGGTCCGTATGGCCCTCCTTGAAGCGGACGTCGACTTCAAGACGGTCAAGACGTTCGTCGCCGCTGTCCGCGAGCGCTCCGTGGGACAGGACGTCCTGAAGAGCCTTACTCCCGGACAGATGGTGGTGAAGATCGTCCTCGAGGAACTCACGGCCCTGATGGGAGGCACCGAGTCCCGGCTCGTGCTCTCGGGCCGTATACCCGCTGTCGTCATGCTCGTCGGCCTGCAGGGATCGGGCAAGACCACGGCGTCAGCGAAGCTTGCGCGCCTTCTCCAGCAGCAGGGGAGAAGTCCGTTGCTCGTCGCCTGTGACGTGTACCGTCCCGCGGCAGCCGACCAGCTCGAAGCGCTCGGCGCACAACTCGGCGTGCCCGTATACCGCGAGGACGGGGGAGACCCGGTCGAGATCGCCCGGGAAGGCGTGAAACAGGCTGTCGCCACCATGCGCGACCTCGTGATCGTCGACACCGCCGGCCGGCTGCACATCGATGAGGCGATGATGGCCGAGGCCGCCGCCATCCGCGACGCCGTGCGTCCCGACCAGGTGCTCATGGTCGTCGACGCCATGACCGGCCAGGACGCCGTGAACGCGGCAAAGGCGTTCGCCGAGCGTGTCGACTTCGATGGCGTCATCGTGACCAAGCTCGATGGAGACGCCCGCGGTGGTGCTGCGCTGTCCGTGCGCTCGGTCACCGGACGCCCGATCAAGTTCGTTGGCGTCGGGGAGAAGCTCGATGCCCTGGAGCCCTTCCATCCCGAGCGTATGGCCAAGCGTATCCTCGGCATGGGCGACGTCGTGTCGCTGATCGAGAAGGCGCAAAGCACGATCGACGCGGACACCGCCGAGCAACTCGAAGCACGCCTGCGCGAAGGGCGGTTCACCCTCGACGACTTCCTCGCACAGCTGCAGCAGGTCCGCAAGATGGGGTCGCTCGCGGACCTCATGAAGATGATTCCGGGCGCCAACAAGCTGCCTGCCGACGCACAGGTGGACGAGGGCGCGCTCGCGCGTACGGAGGCCATCATCAGGTCGATGACCCCACGAGAACGCGACAAGCCGTCACTCATCAACGGTTCCCGCAGGGAGCGCATCGCGCTTGGTGCGGGGGTGTCCGTGTACGACGTCAACCAGATGCTCAAACAGTTCGCCCAGGCACAGAAGATGATCAAACAGATGCAGGTGGCGGAGCGGCAGGGCAAGAAGGGGCGCCGGAGAGGCGGGTTCTTTCCGGGGATGCCGGGTGGTTTCTGACCGCGAGGCGCTCCGCAATGTCCTTTTGACCGGCGCAGGCACATCTCGTATCATTAGTCGCTGCTTTTGCTCACGAGTGGCCCGACTGGGGCCACCTACACGGAGGTGAAGGTTTTGGCAGTCAAGATCCGCCTTGCACGCGCAGGCGCGAAGAAGGCCCCGTTCTACCGCGTCGTTGCGGCGGACTCCCGCGCGCCGCGTGATGGCCGCTTCATCGAGATCCTCGGCAGGTACAACCCCCGCACCGACCCCTCGACCATCGAGCTCGATGTCGAGAAGATCGATGCGTGGATCGCCAAGGGCGCCACGCCCAGCGAGACGGTCGCCAAGCTGATCGCCATCGCGAAGAACCCCGAGGCCCAGGCTCCGGTCAAGTCAGAGTCGCTCTCCAAGAAGGCCCAGGCCAAGGCTGAGGCTGAGGCCAAGGCCGCCGCTGAAGCCGCCGCCAAGGCCGCCGAAGAGGCTGCTGCGCCGGTTGAAGAGGAAGCCGCTCCTGCAGACGAGGCCGCTGAAGCCGACTCGTCTGAGGCAGCAGAGTAGCGATGACCTCCAACGCTGACGTCAGCGCTCTCGTGACATACGTCGTCACCTCCGTGGTGGAGAACCCCGACGACGTCCGGATCGACAGCCACGATGACAACGGCGTCACGATCTACGAGGTCACGGTGCACCCCGACGATATCGGCAAGGTCATCGGCCGGCAGGGACGGGTGATCAAGGCCCTCCGGGTCCTCGCCCGCGCCGCCGCCTCGATCAACGGCGCTGACGCGACGGTCGAAGTCATCGGCTGATCCATGGCGACCCCGTACCGCAGGGTCGGCCGGATCCAGAAGCCCCATGGAACCAAAGGGGAGGTCGTCGTCGTTCCTGACGGCGGCCTCTCGTTCGTGCAGTTCCGTGACCTTCTCGTGTGGGTCGTCCCGCCGCCCCTGCATGCAACGCCGTATCGCGTGACCGACGCCCGGTCAGGACCCAAGGGCGTGGTGCTCACGCTTGAGGGCGTCTCCGAGGCTGCCGCGGCGCACGGGCTCGTGGGGCGCTGGCTTCTCGCGAGCGCTGAGGATCTTCCTCCGGTCCCCGAGGAGGATCCGGACATCCTCGGGTATGGCGTCGTCGATGCTATCCGCGGCCATCTCGGTGTGATCACCGATGTGATCGTCACCGGTGCGAACGACGTGTTCGTCGTCGATGAGGGGCCCTTCGGCCAGGTCCTGTTGCCCGTGATCGCTGACGTCGTCCGCGACGTCGACCACGATGCCCGCACAGTCTCCGTCACGCTGCTCGACGGACTGCTCGACGAGGAGTAGCCCTGTGAGGATCGACATCATATCGGTGCTGCCCGAGATGCTCACGGCCACCCTCGACGCATCGATCCTGGGGCGTGCGCAGGCGCGCGGTATCATCGATGTGGTCGTGCACGACCTTCGCGACTGGACCACCGATCGCCATCGCACGACCGACGACTATCCGTTCGGCGGGGGCCCAGGCATGGTCATGAAGCCCGAGCCGGTCTACCGGGCTCTCGATGCTATCAGCGATATGCACCCGGATGCGCCCACGGTCGTCGTCATGTCGCCGCAGGGCCGTCGGCTCGACCAGGCGTTGGTGCGCGACCTGGCTGCCCGAAGCCGCCTGGTGGTCCTCTGTGGACGCTACGAGGGGTTCGACGAGCGCATCCTCGACCGCGCGGACCTCGAGGTCTCCATCGGCGACTATGTGCTCACCGGCGGCGAACTCCCCGCGCTCGTCCTCGTCGATGCGGTGGCACGGCTGCAGGAGGGTGCGCTGGGTTGCACCGATTCGGCAACGGATGAGTCGTTCGCCGAGGGCCTGCTGGAGTATCCTCAGTACACGCGCCCAGCGGTGTTCGAAGACAAACAGGTCCCTGAGGTCCTTGTAAGCGGGGACCACGCCAAGATCGCCGCGTGGCGTCGCAGGCAGTCGGTGCGGCGCACCGCCGAGCGCAGGCCGGACCTGCTGGAGCACGCACCGCTGACAGACGAAGAACGCGAGTTCGCACGACGCATCGCCGAAGGGGAGACGACGTACGGTGACTGACCCAGAACACATCGAGCAGATCGAGCCAGTGGGGCACGGTGACGAGCACCCGCCCGGTCCGGACTTCGTCACCACCCCTGCCACCTACGGGCGGGACGACGACCGTCCGATCTCGTTCGTGCGCTGGTTCGCGGAACTGCTGCTCATGGTCGCGCTTGCCTTCGCACTCGCCGCCGCCATCCGGACCTGGGTGGTGCAGCCGTACGTGATCCCGAGTGGATCGATGATCCCCACGATCGAGCTGCAGGACCGGGTCATCGCCAACAAGTTCGTCTACCGCTTCACCGAACCCGAGCGCGGGGACATCGTCGTACTCGACGATCCCACCGGCTCTGTGGACACGCTCATCAAGCGGGTCGTCGGTCTGGGCGGGGAGACGGTCGACATCCTGGATGGCAAGGTGTTGATCGACGGAGAGGTCCTCGATGAGCCGTATACGCACGGCCTCCCGACCGAACCCATGACACTCGAGATGCCGTACGAGATCCCCGATGGGTCGGTGTGGTTGATGGGCGACTACCGCACCAACAGTGCCGATTCGCGCGTGTTCGGAGCGGTCCCGCTCTCCGAGATCAGGGGCCGCGCCATCTTCCGATTCTGGCCGATCGACCGTATCGGCGCGATGGAGTAGGGCACCCTATCGTCACACATGGTCATGGGGCTGTGCTATGATGCGCCCGCCCGAAAGGTTCTTCGCGGCTATCGTTGCCTGAGCCAGACGGCTTCGTTATACTGTGCACTCGTGCCTCGGGGCACCTGATAGATCACACCACAGACTGAACAGGAACGTGTCTCATGGACAAGATCCGCGCTATCGAGCAGCAGCAGCTGCGTGACGACCTGCCTGAGTTCGGGGTCGGTGACACCGTCAAGGTCATGTACAAGGTCGTCGAGGGCACCCGCGAGCGTGTCCAGCCCTTCCAGGGCATAGTCATCCGCCGCCACGGCGCTGGCAACCGCGAGACCTTCACGGTTCGCAAGCTGTCCTTCGCGGTCGGCGTCGAGCGTACGTTCCCCGTGCACTCGCCCAAGATCGTCGGCCTCGAGGTCGTCTCGCGCGGCAAGGTCCGCCGGTCCAAGCTGTACTACCTGCGCGACAAGGTCGGCAAGGCCGCTCGCGTCAAGGAGCTGCGCCACTAGTCTGGCGATTTCGCACGCAAGAGGCCCCGGCACTCCACCGGGGCCTCTTGCTTTTCGGGCTACACTACACCCATGCACACACGATCGATCACAGAGATCACCGCACTGCTCGCCTCGGTCGATGCATCAGGGCTCGCGCAGCTGTGCGATCGACTACGTGATGACACCCGGCTAGGCGTGCAACGCGCGGTCCAGCGGGCCACGAAGAGGCTCGAGGCCGAGGCTGCGGAACGCAAGCGCCTGCACGCGCTCGCGGAGCGCGAATGCGCGTTGTTCGACGCAGGAGCCGTGATCGTCGCAGGGGTCGACGAAGTCGGGCGGGGGGCGTTGGCAGGTCCGGTCACCGCGTGCGCATGTGTCTTCGAGCGCCACGTCAGCATCCCTGGCCTCAACGACTCCAAGAAGCTCCCACCGCAGGCCCGGACGCGTCTCGATATCGAGATCCGCAGCGTCGCACGCGACGTGTCCGTGGCCCACGTGGACGCCCGGTCCATAGACACGCTCGGCATCACCGAGGCCACCCGACACGCGATGCTGCAGGCGCTCGCGGGTCTCCACACGCCGCCCGACCATGTGCTCGTGGACGGACTCCCTGTGCCCCTGGGATTCCCCACCACCGCCGTAGTGTCCGGCGATGCCACCGTGCGGGCGATCAGCGCCGCGTCGATCGTGGCCAAGGTCGCACGTGATCGGTTGATGACTGAGCTGGATGACCAGTATCCCGGCTACGGCCTGTCCGGCAACAAGGGGTACGGCAGCGCCGACCACATCGAGGCCATCCGTACACGTGGTCCGTCTCCGGTGCACAGGTTGTCATTCGCCCCGTGCGCGACCGGCACGCTGTTCTAGTCACCTCTCCCAGCACACGGGGCGCTTACTTCCCGGTTGGACTTCGGTGGGGTCGGGTTATCCATCGCATGGCAGGCTCTTTCCAACGAAAGGAGCCACCCATGCCAGCTACCGACATCGGACACAGGGGAGAGGAAGCCGCGGCGACCTATCTCGAACGCCAGGGGATGACGATCATAGATCGCAACTGGCGGCACGACCGCGGCGAGATCGACATCGTCGCACTCGACGGCGACGAGCTCGTCATCTGCGAGGTCAAGACCCGCGCTTCGACCTCCGCCGGACAACCCGAAGAGGCGGTCTCACCTGCCAAGCAGCGGCGCCTCGTGCGCCTTGCCGAGGCTTACCTGGCGGCCGCGGGCAGCCAGGAGGTCCAACTGCGGTTCGATGTCATCTCGATCCTGGTGCTCAACGATGACCGGGCGCTTCTCCGGCATCACCGTGCCGCGTTCATAGGCTCCTGACCATCATGCAGGCAGCCGTCACCACAGCCACGCTGCATGGAGTCGACGCCGTCCGCGTCGAAGTCCAAGCCGACGTCTCACCCGGGCTCCCGGTCTTCGGCATCGTCGGGCTTCCGGACATCGCGGTGCAGGAGGCACGCGACCGCGTCAGAGCCGCGCTCCGCACGGCGGGATTCGAGTTCCCCGGTTCGCGCGTGATCGTGAATCTGGCGCCCGCGCCACTTCGGAAGCATGGCACCGGGTTCGATCTTCCGATCGCCCTCGCCGTGCTCTGCGCCACCGGGCAACTGCCCACGCACGCGTTCGACTGCGTCGCCGCCGTCGGCGAACTCGGACTTGACGCCACCGTGCGAGAGGTCCCCGGGATGCTCGCACACGCGATCGGCGCGGTCACCCGGGGCGACGCGCTCTTGGGACCCGCTGGTGCTCATGATGTGGTCTCCGCGGTCCCCGGGCTCAGTTTCCGCGGGCTCGCGCACCTGGCTGCTCTCAGACAGGGGCTCCCTGCGGTTCGTGACGTCACCGAGACCTCCAGCCCTCAGGCGTTCGGGGCGCAGGTCAGGCTCGAGGAGATCGCGGGCCATGAGATCGCGAAGCGGTGTCTGATCGTCGCGGCAGCCGGCGGTCATCACGTGCTGCTGACGGGACCTCCCGGCTCCGGGAAGACCATGCTCGCGCGAGCGCTTGCCGGCCTACTGCCGCCGCTGGACGAGAGGGAACGGCTCGAATCGGCCCTGATCCACTCGGTCGCCGGCCTCGATCCACGCCCGTGCATCGAGGGACGACGCCCGTTCCGCGCGCCGCATCACTCGTGCACCGTTGCCGGGCTCGTCGGCGGGGGGACGCCACCCCGGCCCGGTGAGATCAGCCTCGCGCACAACGGCGTCCTGTTCCTCGACGAGCTCCCCGAGTTCCCCCCGGCGGCGCTTCAGGCTCTGCGTCAACCGGTCGAAGAGGGGGTCGTCACGCTCGTCCGCGCGAACGGAGCGGTGCGATACCCCGGGCGTGTGACCCTTGTCTCGGCGATGAACCCGTGTCCTTGCGGCTACGCAGGTGATCCACACCGTCGGTGTACGTGCGCGACAGGCACCGTCACACGCTACCAATCGCGCATCGGCGGCCCGCTGTTCGACCGGATGGACATGACGATACGCGTCGACCGCATCGACCCCGATCTGTTGCTCCTCGATGGTCCGCCTACGGGGCTCACCACAGAAGCGGCACGATCGATGGTGTCTGACGCTCTGGCGTTCGCTGCGGATGGCAGGGCTCAGGGGCTCCGCAGCACGCTCTCGCCGGACGGCCGTGCGGAACTGCAGGGAGCGGCTCGCTCGGCCCGGATGGGCCACGTCCCGTCAAGTGGTGTATGAAGCCCTCTGCTCCGACCTCGAGCTTCTTGCTCAGCCGGCCATGAGCGCGGGCACCACCT
>JAZIGI010000060.1:0-11677 GCA_036679125.1 Actinomycetota bacterium
GCCTCGCGCGCCGCCATGGCGGTCATCTTCTGGGTGAGGCCGTGCACGGTCATCCGCAGACCGCCGGCGGCCGACGAGGTCGCCAGCGTGACCGCCGGGTCGAGCGCTCCCACCGCGGCCTCGAGCGACGCGCGCGCCGCCCCCACGCCGATGCCCACATCGCCGGTGGCCACACTGGTGGGGGCGAAGCCCTGGCCGAGCAGCCGCGGGCGTTCCGACGAGCCTTCGGCGAGTCCATCGAACGCCGAGACGACCGTGGTCGTCGAGCCGATCTCGGCCACCAGCGCGTCTACGGGGCGTACGGTGCTCATCGGGCATCCTCCATGCTGGCAGCCGGCCGAGCGCCGCTGCGGGTCGGGGCGCTTCCGCGGTCACGGTCAGGTGGATCTCCTGTCTGCTGATGACATCGTACCCGTGTGTATCGGCATTCCGAAGTCCGTCGGTCCCCACGAACGGGTCGTACCACTCAAGATTGGCCGCGGTTCCACCGAAACCCATACCAGGCGACCCGTAAGGAGGAGCGATGCGCATCACCCGTCCCCTGATCACACTGCTGGCGCTGACCCTGCTGCTCGCGCTCCCGGGTTGTGTGCTTCCCGGCCAGACGCAGCAGGGAGCCGGTCCCGCGCGTACCGAGGGCGCCGTCACTGCCCCGACCCCCGCCCCACGCGAACCGTTGTCGCTGACGCTTGAGCACTACGATGGCGGCTACTTCACCGTGCAGAAGCCGGCTGGCTGGGAGATCGTGACCGGCGGGGCATATGGCGGCTTCGGCTACATGATGTGGGATCCCGCGAACCCTGCGCGGCGCGTCTTCTACATCGGTGAGATCGTGCCGTTCTACGCAAGCGCACAGCAGAAGGAGATCGACCGGCAGTACATGGCCGCCAGCGGCTACCCGGTGGAGTGGCATGACATGCCCGTGGTGTCTCCGCTTACGCCGCTCGAGCTCTTCCGGAACTTCAACGGGATCGTCGCTTCGCAGGGCGCGCAGGCGTACATGCCGGGGCTGCCGCCCCTGGACGGCTTCGAGGCCGTCTCCGTGACGCCGGCGGAGTCAGCGCTGCCGATCGGACAGACCGACCTCATCCACGCCACGTTCATGGACGGCGCCGCCCCGTGCCAGGGTCAGTTCCTGGCGACCGTAGCCGAATTCATGCCGTTCATGAACGGCCCCGGCGGCGGGACGGGCATCGCGGGGATGGTGGTCGGCATCATGGCGCCGGTGACCGAGTACCCGGAACTCCAGGACGACCTGACCGCCGTGGTAAGCAGCTTCGCCTTCAGCGAGTCGTACGTGCAGGAAGGCATCCAGCAGGGCCGGGAGAACTTCAAGGGCATCATGCAGGCTGGCCAGACGTTGCGCGCGACATCGGAGATGGTCGCGCGTTCCTGGCAGGCGAACGACGCCTCGGCCGACATCGGGCCACAACAGTGGAGCGACGCGATGCTCGGCTACGAGCGCGTCTACGACCCTGACACCGGCGAGGTCTATCACGTGGAGAACGGCTTCTACGACCGCTACGATCTGGATCGTGGCAGCTACGACATGAGCGGCCTGCAACAGTTGCCTGCCGGCGATGTGGGGCTCTGGACGACACCACCGCTCGATGGAGGCCGGATCCACTAGGACGTGAGCCGGCCTCCATCGAGCGGAAGGCAGGTGCTACTCCTCGAACGCACCGCCATCGACAGGCGCCTCGAACCCGATGGCTGCCGGTGCGTCGATGAGATCCGTGTACACTCCGCCGCACCGTTCCTCGATCTCAGCGGCCACCGTGTCCGCGGCAAGCCGCGCCTGCGCCTCGTGGCCCGCCTCCCGCGCCTGCTCGATCGCCTCGGCCAAACGGGCCCTGACGTCTTCGACCGTGGCTCCGTTCCGCGCCATCACGTAGGCCGCGCGGACCCGTGCTCCGGTGACGCCCTGCTGATCGCCGTCGAGAAGGGACAGCGTCTCGGCGGTGGTCAACTCGGTGACCGCGTCGGTGATCTCACCGGTGTCGGCAAGCATCTGCGCATGGAGAGCGCGCGCCCGTGACTCGATCATGGGATTCGGCGTCGCCGCGACCGCATCCAGCGCTTCCTGGACGTGCTTGCGCGCCTGGGAGTCGAGATGGCGCTGCCAGCACCACTGGGCGTGGGCGAGGTAGACGACGGACAGGCGATCGAGCACGCCAGCCGTGCGGAACGCCGCCGCGGCCTCCGTGAACTGAAGATCCGGCGCGAAGTTCGACTGCTGCTCGCTCACCGCGAGCGCCTGCTCGAGCAGACACTCGCCGAGCGCCGCCTGGTCGTCCAGCTCACGCAGGAGCGGCTCTGCCTCACGCCACACCTCGAGCGCCTGATCGACGAGACCGAGCGTCTGCATCGCCCGCCCCTGCCGCACCAGCGCGCCAGCGAGCCGGTCGTCGGCCTCGAGGTAGCGGAACGCCCGGGCAGCCTCGCCGAAGCAGTCGGCGGCCTTCGCGTGGTCGCCGACGCGCGTGTACGCGTAGCCAAGCGTCATCGTGACGGTGCCGACCATGTCGGCGTCCTCTGCCTCTGAGGCGACGTCGAACGCCTTCCAGTACAGTTCGAGCGCCTCTTCGCTTTCGCCGCCACGCTCGCGCATGCCGCCCTGTGCGATGTGCACGCGCACGAGCAGTGGATCGAGACCGGCGCCGAGGGCCACCCGCTCCGCCTCATCGAGCTGCTCGGCTGCCTCGACCGTCCGGTCCAGGCCCTCCAGCGCGACGCTCCAGTTGAGCCGGGAGTCGACCTCTTCTTCGGCATCGTCCTCGAGAAGCGGGATGTACTCCTCATAGACGGCGATCGCCTCCTCGTAGCGCCGCTCCGCCGTGTACGCTATGCCGAGGTTGCCCAGTGCGATCACGAGCCTGCGCGGGTCATCCGCCTCGCGTGCGAGTCCAGCGCCCTCGACATACGCGTCGATCGACTGCGCGGTGTCGCCGCTCAGCGCGAGCGCCCACCCACGGTTGATGGCCGCACCTGCGGCGAGCGCCGTGAGGCCCGCGCTCGTGGCCAGCCGGCCCGCCTCGTCGAACGAGCTCATGCCCACGGCGTGCTCACCCGCACGCACTTGCGTGATACCGCGCTGCAGCATCTCCTGGACGTGTGAGGCAGTGTCTCCGGCGGCGTACTCCGGTGTCGTGCTCATGCAGGCCTCCATGTGATCGAGATCGAGTGCAAGTGTGGACACGCGCAACAGCGCGCTGCCGCGCAGTGGGCGCTCTGCGTATGGTACGCCAAAGTGGCGGCGAGTCATGCAACCACAGCTCCTCAGCCGAGATCGGTGCGGGATTCAGGGCCCCAGCGACGAGCGGCACGATACGATTGACATCGCCTACGTTGTATCCACTACTCCTGCGTTGTATCATGACTCTGTGACACGCCCTCTGGACATCGGCCTTGCCCTGATCGCAACCCGCCGTGCTGCGGGTATCTCGCAGCGCGAACTCGGCGATGCCGTCGGAGTAGCGCAACAGCAGATCGCCCGCTGGGAGGCCTCTGGTTACCGCAACGCAGCGCTCGAGCGGGTCGATGCCGTCGCCCAGGTGTTGGGCTATTCGGCCGCCGATCTGCCGCTTGCCGCCGAGGCTCCTGCGGCCTACGCGGCCGGGACTGCCGCACCGGTGGTCACACCGGTGCGCGACCTCGGCGAGATCGCAGCGCGCATCCGCGCACACGGCCGCGAACTGAAGGGGCGCTTCGGCATCGTTCGCATCGGTGTATTCGGCAGCTTCGTGCACGGTGAGCAGACCGATGCGAGCGACGTGGACCTGCTTGTCGAGATGCCGAAGAAGGGCGGGTTCCTCTACATCCAGGCAGCACAGTACGTGGAGGACTTCCTCGGCCGCGATGTTGACTTCGCCGACGCTACCCTGCTCAAGGAGCGGCTCCGCGAGCGGATCCTGAGAGAGGCTGTCTATGTCTGGTCGGCGTGACGAGTCACTGGTGCTGGACGATGCACTCGACGCAATCGAGCGACTGATCGAGATCGGCACCCAAGCACGCCGAGAGTCCCTGGGCCTGGACCGCGACATCAGTGAACCGATCCTCTGGAATCTGGTCGTTCTGGGTGAATCGGCAAAGCGCCTGTCTGGACAGCTACGGGGGCGCTTCGATGAGATGCCCTGGAGTGACATGGCAAGGACACGCGATCGGATCACGCATCGATACGATGCCCTCGACTGGGTAGTAGTCGCCGAGATCATCTACGACCAGCTCCCGCCGCTGCTCCCCCAGCTCATTGAGATCCGCGATACGGTGCGAGCCGAGTTCGATGCCGCTGAAGCCGAGCGCGGCGAGTAGCCCTATCCGCTACATCCCCCGCTCGCGCATCGTCTTGACCACGAAGCTCGCCACGTCGATGCCCTTCGTGCGGCGACCGAAGCCGGCGTCCATGCCGCTCTCGCGTGCGATCTCGTCGGTGACCTGTGTGCCACCGCTGATGAGCAGCAGCTTCTCGCGCACGCCCTTCTCCTCGGCAAGGTCGGCGAGCTTCTGCATCATCTCGCGGTGCACGTCGGCATGCGTGATGATCGTGGATATGAGCACCACGCTCGCGGCGTGCTCGATCGCGGCGTCAAGGACCTTCTCGATCGGCACGCTCGTACCGAGATAGGTCACGCCGAAGCCCCACTTCTCGAGCCCGCCGTGCTTGATATCGATGATCTCGCGCATGCCCACCGAGTGCTCGTCGTTACCCACGGTGGCGGCCACGCACTTGAGGGTGCGCTCGTGCACGAACTCCCTGATCTCCTCGTCCGTGAGCACGTCGGGCGGCTCGGGGATCACGAGCGTCGACGGGTCGATCGCCACATCCAGGCGGCCCTTGAGCTCGATGAGCGTACCTTCCGCGGGATGCATCACGCGCTTGTGGATGACCTCGCAGTCGGTGAGGTTCATCGCCCGGCCGAGTTCGAGTGCGGCCGCTTCGGCAACGGCCTCGGCAGCGGGCAGGAACATCGTGACCGCTACGATGCCGTCACCAGCCCACTCGACCTCCGGCTTGATGAGTCCCTTGTCGCGGAGTTCCGCAGTCTGCATAAGCCGTTGCGATGCGTTGTCGGTCGGATCGAGCTCATCGGTGAACGGCACCTTGGTGTCATCGCAGAACGTGCAGCCGCCTATGAGCGTGCACGCGGTCGAACCGGCCGGCGCGCCGTACTCCTCGAGGATCTCGAGGTGGTTCTCACCGAAGTGGTGGCACACCGGCGCGAGGTAGTCCCCGGCACGCGGCACGATCGAACCCGCGGCAACGCCACCGGCGCCATCCCGGGCGATGCCGTCATCATGCGTCTCCGGATACTCACCACTGTCGACGAAGTAGGCCTGCTCTACGCCCGCAAAGTACCCGCCATCCTCCAGCATCGCCTCGAGGAACAGCACGGCGCGCTCCTTGAGCTCGCGCACGCGGTCCCTGAGCTCGGGATTCTCGCGGTCGATCTTCACCATCTCCCGCAGACCGTCCATGCCCACAAGCGACTGTTTCGCGGTGTCGACGGCCGCGATGTTGTTGTAGTGCCACGGCACGTTCCGGCCCTCGTCCGGGGTTATCGTGGACTGGATATCCGCCGAGGTCAGGCGCGACACGACGAGGTTCATCACGTGGCTCACCGTGGCGTCACGACCGTCGGACTCCATGTACCGGGTGTTCTGCTGGGCGCGCATCTTGTAGCGGCCGAACAGGTCGCGGAGTGCGACCGCGTAGGGCAGGTCCATGCGCATGCACGGCGCCGGCGCTGCGTCCGGCGGCACCGTGGAGAGAGCGATGAGGTCCGCGGGCATGCCGACCGCCTCGGAGAACGCGCAGTTGATGGCATGTTGCACGAGCAGCTCGGGCATGACCTTCCAGGCCTTCACAGCCGTGGCGTTCGCGTTGTGGGCGCCATCGATCTGCAGAATGCCCGCCGCCGCCATCACATGCTTGGCCACCGCGGCATCCACGAAGCTCCGGTACATGTTGATGTTGCGATACAGCACGTTGTACTGCGGGTCCTGGTGCGCCCCGTTCACGCCCTCTTCGGCGAACATCACCGCGATCTCGGGGCCCGCCACGCCGCTCACATAGCTGTGGAAGTTGATGGGGCGACCCACCTCGTCCTCGATCAGGTCGAGCGCACGGCGCGAGAGACGCACCTGCTTGCGTGTGACCGCGATACCACCCACACCTTCCGGCGTGCCCTCGATGAGGCCGTCCATGTGGCTCTGGCCCGCAGTGCGGATGACCATGATGTGATCGGCGCCGTGCCATGCGGCCATTCGCATGCGCCGAACATCGTCTTCGGGGCGGCCCGAGGCGATCTCGGTGGTGATGACGCAGTCTGGCTGCGGGTCGATGTTCTCGAAGTAGTGCGCCGCCGGCAGCGGGATGCCGTTGGTGAGCGGCTCGGATGCCTCATGGTAGGTGAACTCGTACGCGGTGAGCCCGGGAACAGCCTTGCGCCACGTCCAGCCGCTGCGGCGCGGCCGGTAGTGCTCGAGGCCGTCGAGCAGCGCCTCAACATCGAGCTTGACGCAGGGATCGATCGGCGGGTCGGCAAGCGGACGGCTGAAGCAGGGGTCGAGCGTCCGCTTGCCGGGTCCCGCACTATCGGACGGAGTCGCTCCGGACCGTGGCGCGTGCGTGTGTTCGCTCATCGCACGCCACCCCACTTGCCCTCGGCAAGCTCCCATCCTTCTCCTTCGGCAAGACGGCCGGCGGCCGTGAGGGCGTCAACGCCCCACTCCCGCATCGCAAGTAGGACCACCTGTCCGGCTCCATGGCCGAGAAGCCCCCGTACCTCGCACTCGGCCACCACCGCCTTGCATGTGACCGAGTCTACTCCCATCCGCATGAGAACGCTTCTCTCGATCGAAGGAGATGTGTGCGTTCTGGCGAGTTCCACCATCGGGTCGACGCACTGGCGAGCGAGTGTCCAGAAGCGAGCCTCGAGCTCGGCGTCACTCAAGCCCTCAAGATGCTTGCGCGCCTCGGCGAACGTGTCCTCGCGTGCCATGCGTGCTCCTCCCACTGCGTATATGCAGTCCGGGTTCAACTTGATGCAAGCATACCGTTCAGCGGGCCGCCTGCAAGCACCAGTCTACGCCCGTCACGGCGGTGCGCAGGCCCGGTGCCCACGCCGCCGTCCGGCACTGCCGCACGCGCCCGGCGCACACACTGTTCACGTCCACTGAACAAACATGTATGCTTATGCTTCTTATAAGCCTTGCTGATTGTTTGGAGGCGACGATGCCATCGCGGGCGCACCGCTTCGCACTTGTGGCCCACTGCCACCTGAACACCAACACGAAGGTCCACGGCCTTGCCGGTCAACCGGCCATGCAATCCGGCCTGGTGCGCGACCTCGCGGCCCGGGACGTCGGCATCATCCAGCTCCCTTGCCCTGAGGTCACGTACCTCGGCATGTGCCGGTGGGGCATGACCTACGAGCAGTACGACACCCCCGCCTACCGGCGGCACTGCCGCTCCGTGCTCGTACCTGTCGTCGACACGGTCACCGCGCTGATCGCCGACGGAGCGACGCTCACCGGCATCTGGGGCGCCGATGGGAGCCCTTCGTGTGCGGTCACCGAGACATGTACGGGCTACCCGGGTGGAGAGCTGGAGGGTCCGCACACACCTGCGACCCAACCGGCTGCGATGCGTTCTCCCGGTCGCGGCGTGTTCTTCGAGGAACTCGGCGCGCTGCTCGACGCCGCGGGGGTGGACGCGGCTTGGTTCGGTCTCGACGAGCGGGCGGGCGAAGGCACCGCCGGACTCTCGATGATGTAAGTGGAGATACGACAAGGAGGTCTCATGGCAGGCAGGATCAAGTGGACGACAGTGATGCTCACGCTGCTCGCGGTGGTGGGCACCGCAGCTCTCGCGGGCTGCGCCGCGGAACCCGCGGATGAACCGGCGGCAGCAGTCGACGCAGAGGATGCGCTCGCAAGGGTGCAGGACCGCGGCACGCTGATCGTGGGGACCGCCCCCTTCTATGCGCCGTTCGAGTCCACGAACGAGCAGACGAAGGAGATCGAGGGATTCGACGTCGACATGATGACCGAGATCGCCGCCCGCATGGGCGTCGAGATCGAGTTCGTGCCCTCTGAGTGGCAGGGGCTCCTGGGTGGGCTTGAGAAGGGCGACTTCGACATCATCGTCTCCGCGATGACCGAGAAGGAAGCCGCCGAGGGCAACGTCGAGTTCTCGCAGGTCTACTACGACCTGCCTGACGTGATCATCGTGGCTTCAGGCAACCCGAAAGGCATCGAAGCGAAGAGCGATCTCGCCGGCATGGTCGTCGGTGTGCAGACCGGCTCCGGCGCCGAGATGCTTGCCGAGGAACTCGACCCCGAGGTCGGTTTCTCGGAGCTGCGCAAGTACGAGCTCACGCAAGACGCGATGAACGACCTCAAGGCCGGACGCATCGACGCCGTCATCGCGGGCCACGCGTTCGCGATCGAGCAGAGCAAGGTCGATCCGAGCTTCGAGGTCAGCGATCAGCCGCTCGAAACGTCCGGGCTGGTGGGAGTGTTCAAGAACGGCTCCGGCTCGCTCGTGGATGAGTTCGACGCGCAGCTTGAAGCGATCAAGGCCGACGGAACGTATGACGCCCTGGTCAAGAAGTGGCTGACCATCGAGTGACACCCACGACGCGGGGGGGGGGGGGGGGCGGGGGCCCCCCCCCCCCCCCCCCCGGGGGGGGGGGGGGGGGGGGGGGGGGGGGGGCAGGGGGGGGGGAAAGGGGGGGGGGGGGGGGGGGGGGGGCCCCCCCCCCCCCCCCCCCCCCGCGCACCCGTTGGAGGAGGTGAGCCGTGCATGGACTTCGATCAGTGGCGCATCATAGGCGACTGGCTGCCGGAGCTGGCCGGGGCGGCCCTGGTGACAGTGAGGATCACGGCGCTCGGCTTCGCCCTCGCTCTGGCGCTCGGGACGCTGCTCGGCATCATCCGGTCACGCGATAGCTGGCTCGCGTACCCGGTGGGCGCCTACGTGGAGTTCTTCCGCGGGACACCGCTCCTTGTGCAACTGTTCTTCATCTACTACGGCCTGCCGCAGGTCGGAGTGACGCTCGACGCCTGGACCGCTGGCGTCGTCGGCCTCGGCCTCAACGGCGGAGCGTACATAGCCGAGATCGTCCGGGGAGCACTCGCCGGTATCGACCGCGGGCAGTACGATGCGGCCCATGCGTTGGGAATGGGCTGGCCGAGCGTGCTCGCGTGGGTCGTGTTGCCGCAGGCGCTCCGGATAGCGACGCCACCGCTCGTGAACTCCTTCGCGTCTCTGCTCAAGGAGTCCTCGCTCGTGTCGGTGCTCGCCATCACGGAGATCATGAACGTCGCGAAGATGATCTACTCGCGCACGTTCCGCGCGTTCGAGATCTACGCGGTGATCGCGCTCATCTACTTCGTGCTCACCTTCGCGTTCTCACGCCTTAGCCGCGTGCTTGAGAAGCGCATGGCCATGGCCCAGGGCTGATACTCACCCACCGGCGTGCTCCAGGATCGACTTCACCTCGGCGAGCTTGGGCAGGCGCCCCGCAAGCCGGACCTCGCCGTCCACCACGAGACCGGGCGTGGACATCAGACCGTACTCCATGATGTCGGTGAGCTCGGTGACCTTCTCCACCGTGGCGTCGAGCCCCAACTCGTCAACGGCCGCGCGGACCGTCTTCTCGAGCTGCTTGCACTTGGCACACCCGGTGCCGAGGACCTTGATCTCCATACGGGTACCGCCTTCCCGGCCTGAAGGCCGCTAGAGTCCTTCGATCGCCGCGGCCACGGCCGCCAGCACCTCGCGCCGCACCGTGTAGTACACCCACGTGCCGTCCTTCCGAGAAGTCACGATGCGCGCACCCGTGAGTGTGGCCATGTGGTGCGAGATCGTGGACGGCGCGAGGCCGAACCGCTCGGACAGCTTGCACCCACAGACCTCATCGACGGCACAGCACGTCTTGTCGACCTCCGGCGTGTTCTCCACGAGGAAGCGCACGATCTCGCGTCGCTGTGACGATGCTAGCGCCTTCAGCGCTGAGTCGAGCTGCTCCTCGGCAAGCGCTTCAGCAACACCCGCACGCATCGCTGGCTCCCTCTCTCACAGCGCGGATCACCGCGTCCAGATCGACGCCTCCGTGGCACACAACGCGCCCGTACACCATCACCATCGGGAACGATGCCCGCTCGGCGATGAGGATGTCGACCACGGCCGTCCGCGCCGCGGCGGGAAGGGAATACACGTCGCAGTCTGCAACGGGCATCCGGAAGCCCTCGGCCACCAGCGCGGCTTCGATGACGTGGACACGCCACGTCGACGGCATGTCTCAAGCCGAGCCTTCCGGCCCCTCGAACACGACCTCCGAACCGGGGTCGCACAGCAGGTCACCGCCTCAACCGCAGCCTGGACCAGTCACGAGCGTGACCTCGGCCACGGCCGGTGCGCAGCAAGCGCCTTCGGAGCGGGTAGACCCCTCCTCGCTGTCCTCGCGCACAGACCGCGCTGCGGAGGCTTCGTCGGAGCCAACCCGCTCCGCGCCGCCGAGTCCGGCCGCAGCCATGATGGCGTCGAAGACCACGTCCCGGCCGACCGCCTCGGTGCGCACGCCGCCGACTTCGATCTCGCGGCAGCAGACCGACTCACCCACCAGGTCGCTACACGACGCACAATCGCTCATCACGCTCGTGCCACCGACCCACTCCTCGGCGAGGCGCCCGTTCACGAGCACCCTGTTCGACTCGGCCAGACGGCCCGCGGGAAGTTCACGCTCCACCAACACGAGTTCGACGAGGGATGCGGGGAGTGCCGCCCGGGCGTCCGCAATGGCTACCCGCACCGCCTCGCGCGTATCGCCACATCGATCACACGTCTCGCCGTCCACCACGAGGTGATCGAACTCCACGAGCACCTGGGTCGGCCCACTGCAACAACCGCTCATCGAGGTCCTTTCGATTCGACGATCTCCGGGTCACTCTCTGTACTTCGATTTTCGTCGAAGTATATGCTGCGCACACATCCGGCACAACCTGAAGGAGCACTCGGACCGCCGCCCCTACCGACCGGTCGGCTCGCCGTCACCCGGCACCGCCACCACGGGACCGGCAGGGAACGCAGCAACGTTCCGAAGCTGTGCGCCCGCGCGCTCACAGGGAGGATACGGCTCCCCCTGCACGATCCGCGGCTCTGTCGAGCCCGCGTCCCAGACCTTGGTCGCCCTGCCGAGACTCCACGGCGCCCTGTGGTTGAGCGGCATGTAGGCGTAGCCGTGCTTCTCAGCCTTGGCCATCTCCTCGCGGGTCAGCACGTGGACCCGGTCGCCGCACCGCAGGCACTCGTAGAAGCAGTCGTGCTCGTCACGTGCGAGCACCCAGGCGTGCCCATCGTGCTCCACCACATCGCTGAAGCGCACGACCCCCGCGCGCTTCGCCGCCGGCTGTCGATTCTCCGTACCCATCGTTGCACCGCCCTTTCCTTCAGGCGGGGCGGCACAAGACGCGAGCGAGCTGACCCATCCGTCCGGGCCAGCTCACCTGACCCACGCTTTAGCTGCACTTGTACCGCGCCCGCAAGCTGTAGCTTCAAATCGGCGCTTCTTGCTCTGACTCCATGGTCGTTCCGGGGTGCCCCGTCACCGCCCTCAGTGTTCAGCGGCACTGCCGAGCGTCCATGCACCTACAGTGACACACCGGTCTGACA
>JAZIGI010000061.1:0-11659 GCA_036679125.1 Actinomycetota bacterium
TCCCCGTACTCCAATCACGGCGCCCCTTCACCCAAGAGTGGATACTGTTCTTACGTCTATCAGAGTGGCGAACCCCGGAACAGCCTTGACATGTTATGACCGGTGTGGCCTATGGCTCTGAGCTTCTGTCTGGAGTTGGAGTCATCGGACCGCATGAGGGCAGTTCCACCCCCTCTGAACTGCGCCTTTAGCCCGCACCAGCCCTCAGCGCTAAGACATTTGTAGCCCGATCTCATACTCGAAATCGGGCTACTCAGGCCTCTGACCTGCGGTCTTGTGGTGCCCCCAAGGGAATTCGAATCCCGATAGTGCTTGTGACTATTGGGACTACTTGGGACTCGCTGGTACTCAAGAGCTGCGGTGAGTCCCAATAGGTACCAACGAGTACCAACAGTCACCAGGTATTTGGGCGACAAATCGGGCGACAAATCGGAGGCGCAAGCTTGGTGTGAGTGGCGTTTTACGAGAAGAACAGAGCTAGACCGTGCAGTTCAGCTCGAACCTGCGTTGCATTCAAACTCGAAGTCAGACAGGGTGCCAGAGCGGACTCAGTCGCTCAGCCCGAGTCGTCTCCCGAGAACGATGACTCGCCTTGCCGTACGGACGAGCGCAACGCGCCGAAAGGGCTGCGCCTTCGAAGCCGCCCGCGCGATCTCCCTTGCCTCGCGTAGATAACACTCAATCGCGACGGCGGGGGGCGACTTGTGCCTCTTTGTCAGATGCACAAGCCCCGGCATTCGCACCACGCGGGTCCTACCCCGAACGTGGCGAGTGTGCAGGAAGGTCTCCACCCCGTAGCCCAAGGACTCCATCTCGGCCAGCCACGGCATGAGGTGCTTCCGGTGGTAGGCGCGCTGACCCGTCAGGATAGCCGTAGGCGTCAGCCGCAGGATCCTCTCGCGCTTCCCCGCACGGGCAGCGACCCCCAGAGTCACATCGGCGAGGTCCGTCTTGAGCGGCTCGAGCAGGGTCAGAAGATGGTGCCGCTCAAGCCCGAGCAGGTGAGCGTCGCAGAACACAACAACATCGCCTGTGGCCCGCCGAACACCCGTGACTAGGGCCGCGCCCTTTCCCCGGTTGAACGGATGGGTCACTACCGTGATGTGGCGTGAGTACTCGGCGAGGACCATGGCCGTGCCGTCAGTGGAACCGTCATCGACGACGATAACCTCCTGAGCTACCTCGGCCCGCAGCACCGACTCCACTGTCTGTGCGATGAAGCGCTGTTCATTGTATGCGGCGATGATCACGGATACCGAGAGCGCGTCGTTTCTGACCTTCGAGTGTGCCATGAGCCTGCCTTCCTGATGGGTCCCACAGCTTTCGTCCGTGGGCAAGACTTGACCGAGTGCGCGGCCCAGGGTAGCATACTTACCGACCGGTAAGTAAGTACGCAGGTACTCGTGGAGGCGCGCAGTGGCCAGGACCGATTTGAAACGAAACGTCGGCCCAGACAGCAAACAGCAGATCATCGACGTGGCACGCCAGCTCTTCTCTGAACTGAGCTACCGCGGTGTCTCCATGAGCGACATCTCCGTGCGTCTTGGAGTCACCAAAGCAGCGCTCTACTACCACTTCGCGGGCAAGCGCGAGTTGTATCTCGACGTCCTGCGTCAGACCTTCGCAGAGCTGCTGTGCCGGCTCGAGCAGGCACAGACCTCGGAGACAGGCGCCAGGCAGCTGCTGCGGATGATCACGACCTACCTGCAGTTCGGAGTAGGCGAGCACAACCTTCTGAATGTTTTGACAACGAGGCTCGCACCTGCCGATACGGAACTTCGCGACTTTGTTGCGGACTTCCGCGCGCAGATCGCCGACATCTTCCGGCCTGTCGTCGCAAGCGTATTCGGCTCTGATCAAAGTCCTTCGCGTGTTGATGCGAAGCTCACGACATCGATGCTCACCGCGATGATGGATGGGCTAGTCCTTGAGCATTCCTTCTTCGGGTCCGATCTCGATCCCTCCAAGGTGGCCGCGCAAATCGTCACGATACTCGGGCTGGACTATGATCCTGCATCCTCATAGTCGGGCTTCGCATCTCCCGGGGAGAGTGGCTCGATGACGCGCAGACGTCTCGGACTCGCGCTGGGAAGCGGCAGCGCCCGCGGACTCGCACACATCGGCGTCCTCAAGGTCCTTGAGAGAGAGGGCATACCGATCGGTGCGATCGCGGGCACAAGCATCGGCGCACTCATCGGCGGAGCGTACGCGGTCGGCGTCACGCCCGCCGAGATGGAGCGCATAGCAGTCTCGACCGACTTCAGGCACCTCGTCTCCCTCGCGGACGTCGCTCGCCCGACGACTGCGCTCGTGAACGGGCGGCACGTCGAAGAGTTCATCCGAGACGTGGTGGACAGCCAATCGTTCGCCGACGTCCGCATTCCCTTCCTATGCATCGCCGTAGACGTGAATGCCGAGCGTGAGGTGGTGCTACGCGATGGCGACTTGACCAGTGCCATCCGGGCATCGGTGTCCACTCCGGTGGTGTTCGCACCGGTCGAGCGGGATGGCAGGCTGCTCATCGACGGGGCGGTCCTCAACCCGATTCCCGTGAACGCCGTGCGGGACATGGGCGCCGATGCCGTCGTCGCCGTCACCAACCTCGGCTTGCCCACAAGCAGGGTGCCTACGTTCTCGAACGACCTCCAGGACTGCTCCGCCGAATCTGGCCGGATCAACGACAAGAGTCTGACCGATGTAGTGTGTTCGCGGGTGTTCACGGGGGTCATGGACCGCCTGCGCTCCCCTTCTGTCTACCAACTGGCGTCCGGATCGATCGATCTCATGCAACGCGGCCTGTCCGAACAGCAGCTCAGCGTCGCGGACATCGTGATCGCCCCGCAGATTGAAGGGACCGCCTACTACAGCTTCTTTGACGCAGACCGGATCATCCGGGCCGGGATAGCCGCCGCCGAAACCGCAATCCCATACATTGAAGCCCTTCTCGAATACGACGGCGTCTACGCCCCGGCACACGGCCGAGCCTAGTGGATTGGCGGAGGTGACCCTGTGCAACGCGTGCAACTCATCACTGACTCCGGGTGCGACGTGCTTGGCGGAGGTTTCGGCGGCATTGACGTGAGGGTTATCCCGTTCCCCTATTCGCTGGACGGGAGCGAGCGCGTCGATGATCCGCAGTACACTCCCGCACTCGATACCTTCTATGAGGCGATTCGGCGCGGAGCCAGAGTTACCACCTCACAGGTCCGCGTGGCCGACTGTGCTCAGGTCTTCAGGAACTGCGCCAACCTGAACACCCCTGCCGTCTACATAACACTCTCCTCCGGGCTGAGCGGGACATTCGAGGCCGCATTGCGCGCGCGCGAACTCGTCCTCGCGGAGCGTCCAGGCGCAGAGATCTACGTCGTTGACTCGCTGTCTGCCGCGACCGGACAAGCGCTTCTTGTCTCAGAGGTAGCCCGACGCCTCACAGATGGGTGCTCAGCACAGCAAGCGGCCGAATGGGCCGAGGAGAACAGGCTCCGGGTACAGCATCTGCTCACCGTCGACTCCCTCGAACATCTTGTCCGAGGAGGAAGGATCCCGCCGACGGCCGCCGTGGCAGGTTCCATACTCGATGTGAAACCGATTATCACGCTATCCGCAGAAGGAAGACTCATCCCCATCAGGAAGACCCGCGGTCGCACGCGCGCGCTCCGGGCCATAACGGAACTGGCTGGCGACGCGCTGGCTGGACAGCATGAGCCACGACTGTACATCGGGCATGCTCGCTGCGACGGCGACGCGCTCTTGCTGCAGAGATTCATCGCCGACGTGGTCTCCGAGTGTCGTGTAACCCGGACACGAATCGGACTCATCATCGGGGCGCATACCGGCCCCAGCGCAATCATGGCGGCCTATTGGGGCCACCACCGCATGAACTGACAATAGGAGGATTGACACGTGAACGGACCAAGCGAAATCAAGCAGCAGGTTGTCGATGCCACTGCGACCATGCTCACATCTCAACTTACTGACTTCCTGCTTGCTGATCCGAAAAGACACCTGGTGCAAATCGCGGGTATCGCCAGCCACCTGGCCGCCACAGAACAGGACAGACAGCGGGCTCGCGACCTGCAGAGGTACTTCACCAACGCGCGAGATCTCGACCCACAGCCGATGCCGCTACAGATGCTCGATCGGGTGTCCGCGCTGACCTCGCCCCATTGCCGCGCACGACTCGTGACCAACTTCATCAAGTGGACAAGGACGGGCGTGCCAAAGCGCCAGGCGTCCCTTCAGGAGATCGGCGCCTCCCCGATGGTGCTGCTCATTAGCCCGTCGATGCGATGCAACCTCAGTTGCACCGGATGCTACGCGTCCGAGTACAGCAGAACCGACGATCTACCCATGGACATCATCGACCGCGTGGTCCTGGAGGCGCAGGACATCGGCACGTACGCCATCACGATCCTTGGCGGAGAACTGAATCGCCCCAGGTTCAGTGGAGACTCACTTCTTTGGATTCAA
Source organism: Actinomycetota bacterium (assembly GCA_036679125.1). Lineage (GTDB taxonomy): Bacteria > Actinomycetota > Coriobacteriia > Anaerosomatales > Anaerosomataceae > Anaerosoma. The sequence goes on from JAZIGI010000061.1 coordinate 4,471, forward strand.
CAGTATCGTTCGCGGCCTGCTCAAGCCAGTAGAGACCCTCGAACTCCGACGGCGGGATGTCGCCGATCGGCTCGAGCAGCCGGCGGTTGTTGAACCAGTCGACCCACTCCAGCGTGGCGAACTCGACGTCATCGATGCTGCGCCACGGCCCCTTCCTGTGGATGACCTCGGTCTTGAAAAGGCCGTTGATCGTCTCGGCCATCGCGTTGTCGTAGGAGTCCCCCTTGCTGCCGACCGACGCCACGGCGCCGGCTTCCGCGAGCCTTTCGGTGTAGCGGATCGAGAGGTACTGCACGCCGCGATCCGAGTGATGGATCACGCCGTCGGCGTCGCCGCCGCGTGACCACACCGCCATCTCGAGTGCGTCGATCGCCAAATCGCTCCGCAAAGAGCTCGAGACCCTCCAGCCCACGATCTTCCGGGAGTACACGTCGATGACGAACGCGACGTAGACGAAGCCCCTCCAGGTCGCGACATACGTGATGTCGGCGACCCACAGCTGGTTCGGGCGGGTCGCTGTGAACTTGCGCTCCACGAGGTCGGCGGGCCTGTCGCCACGGTCGTCTGAGGTCGTCGTGACCCTGTACGCGCCTCGACGCACGCCGGAAAGCCCCAGCTCACGCATCAGGCGGGCGACGGTGCACCGGGCCACAGGGATGCTCTCGCGGTTCATCTGTCTCCAGACCTTGCGGGCGCCGTAGCAGCCGTCGTAGCTCGCAGCATGCACGCGCCCGATCTCAGGTTTCAGCTCTTCGTCGCGAATCGAACGCGCCGAGGGCGGGCGCGTCCTGGCGGCGTAGTAGGTTGATGGGGCGATCGGCAGGACCTCGCAGATCGGCTCGACCCCGAAGCGCTCGCGGTTGGCGTCGATGTAGTCGACTACTTCCTCTGTCGGCGGTCGAGCTCCGCCCCGAAGAAAGCCGCGGCGCTCTTGAGGATCTCGTTGGCGCGACGCAGTTCGCGGTTCTCGCGCTCGAGCTCCTTCATGCGGGTCCGTTCGTCGGTCGTCAGGCCCGGCCTCAGGCCCTCGTCGGTCTCCGCCCGGCGCACCCACAGCCGCAGCGTCTCGGGACTCATCCCGAACTTGTCCGCGATGGAGCGGATCGCGGCGTACTGCGAGTCGTACTCGGGTCCGTGCTCGAAGACCATCCGTACCGCACGTTCACGTACTTCGACTGGGTAACGCGTTCGTCTGTCCATGACCCCATCCTCTCAAACGATGGAGTCTCCGGGAAACCCGGGGCGATTCAAACCGTTCATCAGACCTGACTTGCTTGACCTGTTCGATCGGCACCCACTGATGACATTCCAGGTGTTCACGAACGGAATACTCATCGATGATGTGCTTGCCGCGAGGCTTGCGAAGGCAGGCAATGTCCTCGTCTCCCTGAGCATCGACGGACCGGGAGGGGTGCATGACGAAAGGCGCGGTCCGGGAACACTAGCCGGCGTCGAGCGCGCGATGGCATCACTGAGGGCTCATGGCGTTCCCTTCGGCTTCTCCACCATGGTCACCCGCGTGAATTGCCCGATCGTCATCGAAGACGAGTACATCGACTACTTGATGGATCAAGGATGCCTGTGGGGGTGGCACTTCCTGTACATGCCAGTCGGCGAGGAGCCCGACCTGGATTTGATGCCTACCCCGCAGCAGCGGGAGTACCTGCGGACCCACGGCGCCTCACGAATCCGCCGAGAGAAGCCGCTGTTTGTGATGGACTTCTGGAACGACGCGCCCTTCGTGGGAGGCTGCATCGCTGCCGGTAAGGAGTATCTGCACGTCAACTCGCGCGGTGACGTCGAGCCGTGTATCTTCACCCACTTCGCTACCGACAACATTAAGGACAAGTCGCTCGCCGAGGTGCTTGCATCGCCGTTCTTCAAAGGAATCCGCGATCGACAGCCGTACAGCGACAACTTGTTGAGGCCGTGCATGTTGATTGACAACACGGACGTTGTGCGACAGGTCGTGGCAGACTGTGGTGCCTCTCCCACACACCGCAATGCCGAGGATTTGCTTACGCTCATGGCCGACGATTTGGACGCGTACGCGTCACACTACAAAGCGATTGCGGATGCCGTGTGGTCGCAGCGCGAGGAACCTAGCGGGTCGCGGTGACCGAAACAACGGACGGCGCACGCCGCAAGTTCAGGCGCGAGATCCAATCCGGAGCGAACGCGCTTCGCGTGCTGGCCGTCCTGGCGAGTTCGGATCACTCGCTCTACGGCATCGAAGTCGTCAGACTCGTCGAAGGAGCTGATGGGGCGGGGGCTATCGAAGAAGGCACCATCTATCACATCCTGCGCTCGTTCTTCGAGCAAGGTCTGGTGATGGTTCAGACGCGACCCACTGGCAATGGTCCGCCTCGGAAGTACTACGTGATCACATCTGCTGGACGAGAAGCACTCTCTGGATGGATCGACGACTGGACGCAGGTGAGAGAAGCTGTCGATTCCATCCTGACTCCCCCGGGAGCGTGATGCCGGAGGGACCCCAGGCCGAGTCTAGGCTTGTGGAGATCAGAAGGGCCGCCATCACTGGCGGCCCTTCACCTGCTCTTCTCTGGCGGGGGGTAGGTGTGCTTCGGACGGTTGAGTGGAGCTGTGAGGGCCCCAACCTCGGTTGACGCGTGTCACGACGCCGTCTTCTCACGAAGCACCTCGTAGGGTGTCTTTCCTCCGAGACCCCCATGCGGTCGGTGCACGTTGTAGAACTCCTCCCAGACGACGAGCTTCTTCCTGAGATCGACGTCGTCGGTGTAGTCGAGTCCAACATCACCTTTACCTCACACCCGCCCTCAGTCCAAAGACATTTGTAGCCCGATCTCAGACTCGAAATCGGGCTACTCAGACCACTGACCTGCGGTTTTATGGTGCCCCCAAGGACATTCGAATCCTGAATGTGCTTGTGGCTATTGGGACTCGTTGGTATCGCGGAGCTGCGGCGAGTCCCAATAGGTACCAACGAGGACCAACAGTCACCAGGCATTTGGGGGCAGATCGGGCGACAAATCCGGCGCACCCCCCTCCGGCGCCGTCGCGGGTTGGCTGATCGGTCCTCCGGCCTAGATTCACGTCTCGACGACTGCGCGTGCTGCCGTCTGCGATACCAGTCGTGCGAAGAGGCGCGTACTTGTCACGAAGGCGGTATGGAGGCGCCCCGTTGGCGAATGAAGTCGAGAAGACCGTCGCTGTGCACGATGGGCACTTCGGGCTCCGAGAGGTAAGCGGGGAGCTGCAGCGCCGCAAGCACGATCAGCGGTCGGACCTCGTACTCGGTGTCGAGGAGCCTCAGGCAAGCCTGGGTTGCGTGAGGATTGTCCTGTAGCCACTCAGCCCGCCTCAACTGCTTCCCGATTGCCTTCTCGATCTCGTGGATGTCGTTCTGAAGGTCGGCCGGAACGATTGTCATCTCGAAGTTCTTGCACTCGATCGCCCACAAGATCCCCGCCTCGTGATCTGCAGCGAGGACATCGATGTCGCCGAGCTCGTGCGGCAGTCGGTACTTCGCCCAACCCTTGAAACGCGGGGTCACATCCACATCGGGGAGCGCTTGAAGCATTCGCGCGACCTGGTCACCGAACTGCTCGCCTCGTAGATGCCTGAGTCGCCCTTGGAAGCTCTTCATCTCCTCGGATTGCCCTCGGAACCTCCCCTGCGCCACTTGAAGCAGGGTCTGGCGCACTGAGCTGAATAGGTGTCGTGGACCCCAATACACCATCGTTCTTCCGCCACTCTCAACACAGATGAGCGGGCGAGCGATGTATGAGTACTTGCGGCCGACCCTCCAGGGCAGCACATCATGCTGGTCCAGGCCTTCCGGAGGGTCCTCGAACACGTCTCGTGGCCGCAGCGCGAGCCTATCGACCAGGCGGCGTGCGGTAGAAATGGTGATGCGCCCGGCACAAGCGATGCGCTTGATGCACTCCCCTTCGGGCAGGACCCCGAGGCCGGATGGGGATGCCGATGCGAGCTCGCTAAGATCGTCTACAACATCTAGGAGCGACTGCATGTCGAGGCCGAGCTCCGCGCTGAGTGCAGCGTCCATTTGGGAGGGTGTCGGAACCGTCGGGGCGCCCGCTTCGTCGTTCTCAGGCGCCAGCTGGATGCGAAGGATGTCCGTCAGATACAGCGCCTGCGCGTCGAAGAAGTGATCCTGTCTGGACAAGCCGACCCGGCCAGACGCAAGCATCTCTGCGCTTGTGGGCCCCATCCCGACTTTGCTGAGCTCCGCTTCGTGGGCGAAGTCGAGCAAGACAACCGCGCGTGACAACAAGCCGTCGATGTCGCCGTGTGAGGCGCGCCTGACCCCGACGGGAGGAATCGCAGTCACATATTCGACCAAGAAGCGGCTAGCGATCGCTACCGACGCCCGCTCCGAGGTCTTGCGAGCATCTCGCGTCAGCATGTCTTCGACGTCGCCGAAGCACGAGTGAGCGCGAGCACGAGTCTGCTCGTCGACTCTCGTTGCGAAGAGCTGCGCCTCGCATTCGTGAATCAGCATCGGTAAGAGATGCTCGTCGTATCGGGCGACTTCCAAGGCTAACTGTTCGTACAGCGAGTGAACCATCTGGACAAGAAGCGCGCCGACATGACGCTCACCGTCAATCGGCTCTCCGAGCCAACCCCTCTTCGTCGCGTCAACACCGAGCCCGTCAAGCACACGGTTCTGCAAGGAGCGGGGCGCTTCGTGCGGTTGTGTAAGCCCTCGAGGGTCGATCTCCCGGTCGCCGCGGAAAGTGTTCATCATCCTGCACTCATTGCTTCTGGCCCACCGCGTGAGACTCTCACGTGCAGCGTGAAGGTGCGGCGCCGCATCATCACCGAGCATCACGCCGAGGCCGTCGAGAATCATTGCGAAGAGATCGATCTCGGCATCGCTTGAGTCGACTGAACGCAACGCGAAGCCAGGAAGGAGACGCACCTCCAAGCGATCAGGTGCCTGGGGGACCACCTTGGCCAGGTCGCCTGATGCCTCGAGCTCCTGCCCCGTGCACACCCGAGCCCACGTCTCAGGGGATTCGAGCACCAACGAGATCACGAACAGATCAAGTCCGACATCATCAAAGGCTTGGCCGAGCGGCCCGGCGAGGCGCCACAGCCAGTAGGCGAGAACCTCGATGAGCTGCGCCTCCATCGGGGTGGGCAAGCCCTCGGCGAGCTCCGGGGCAACGACCCACACCGAGCAGGGGCCAGCGCGAAGACACAGCGCTGGGTGCTCCGCGATGCTGGGCTGGAAGATGGGTACTGCAAGCTCCTTGAAATGCTGTTCGACTTCAAGGAGCGTTCCGGACTCGTACCCCGGGCAGACGCGTCTGCCCACCTTGCGTGCAACCTCCCTTCTGAGGTCGCCCCCAGAAGATGTGTCGAGAACCACACCGATCCCAGAACGAGCAACATCGTCGCCCAGGTAGAAGCCATCACCCTTGTCCTCCCAGAGCTTGAAGAGATCCAGGATGCTCCACGTTCGAACGAAGTTGTCTTGACGCAGCGTCTGTAGATCCTGAAGGAAGTAGTGCAGTCGACGAGGGCGGCCACCTATCGAGTCTGCGAGGACACGAAGTTCTTCGAGCGACATCATCGCGACCCGATCGAAGCCCTTTGGGGACGGAGTCCAGGCCAGCGACGCGACCCCGTTACGGCACAACCGCTGAAGGGTCACGAGTAAGGTGACGTCACGGACACCTTGCTTGCGCTTCAGGGTTCGCGCCTTCGCCTCGGCTGTCTTGAGAAGCTCGTCCACTCGATCTTGGACGGACCAGGGGCCCACTGCAGACACGTTCTCGCTTGCGTCGGTCAGACAGGCAATGAGCACCGCCTTGTCTGTGTCCGAGGCGCACAAGAATAGGTGAGCGCCAGCGGGTGGAGAACCGAGATACGCCGCCGCCTTCAGGCCCAGCGGTGCGAGCATCTGGTCCAAGTGCATACCCACCGTGTGCTCGAACATCTTGGCGAACTCTGGAAGGCTGCCCTCAGCTTCGAGAGCTGATACGGCGGCGCGCGTCATGGCAGGCACGAGCGCATATGGCAACGCGATGATCACTCCGCCGTTGATAGAGAGCAGAGGGTGCCAAAGAAGTTCGTTGTCATCAGGGTCGAACGATTCCAGGTCGACAGCGCCCTGGTCACAGATGAGTCGGCCGAGTCCTTCCTCCGAGAAGCGACAATTCGACATCAAGGCACCGAGGTCGGCCGCATCGAAGACCACTGCTTGTGACAGCTCGTGCAGTACGGACTCGGGCGGGATACTCAGCTCCTCGCCGGCGCCACTGAGGAATCCGCTGCTGGGCGAAAGACCGGCATCGCCGCACATGCGATGACTCAACGCGAGACCGGCGCGAAGTACGTCTTTCGCACGGTCAATTCCAGCAAGTGAGCCCGCGGATGGATGCAGGAACAGGGTCCGCGCAATCAGCTCGAGCGTGTGTACCCCGCCGGGATCTTGTCCGGGCAACACGAGGCGACCCTGCTGCTCGAACAGGATCTCCCGACACACGGGTCCGGGAAGAGGGTCTTCACGAGCAGCCAAGTACTTGAGCGCAGAATCACGCAGGAACACGTGGTGCGCATTCGAGGAACCTGCTCCATCTTGCATGGCGCGCCTAGGCGCTGCCCCAATACTCGCCGCAACCGCCGCCTCGAGTCGGAGCGCCTTTTCCGCGTTCTCCGGGCAGAGCTGCAGAGCGGCGAGTTCGCGTACGAGTGCGGCGGGATCGAAACCATCGAGATCAGCGGATAAGGAGCGGAGGTCAACACGCTGCAAGAATGGACCATCCGGATCCTCGTACTTCGGTGCTGTAGGCGGTCTGTTCATGCATGCAGTGTCTCACGCTGTGCTGACACGCTGAGGAGATGGGCGTACTCGGCAAGACGGCTGAGTCTTCATCGGAAGTACCGTCGCGACCCTCGGCGCATCCGCGAAGCCCGGGGCGTCCCCGTCTCTCAAGCGCTCGACGGGGACGACCGTGGGGCGCGAACTGCGCCCGAGATTGTCCTCTATCCCTCGTGAGCAATAACGGGCAGTCACAAGTGCCCCGCGAGAGCTTGCGGTAGAGCCCGACGAACCACGCTTGCGCTTGCCGTAGGGGGCGCCGCCCAAGATGACCGCTGGGCCATGCGACTAGAGCGACTCGATGACTCGAATCCCCATTTGTCGGGCCTCCATCGCCAGCATCGACGTGTTCTTCAC
>JAZIGI010000062.1:0-10759 GCA_036679125.1 Actinomycetota bacterium
TTCAATTACAATCACAGACGTCCGCACGGCGGCATCGGCGGCCTACCACCGATCTCACGGGTGCCCGGTGTCAACAACGTATCCGGGCAGAACAGCTAGAGCACGAGCGGGATGTGGTTCACGCGCGCCACCGCCCGGACCTGCGCATCGTAGTAGGGCATCTGGTGAAGGATGGTGGCCCGAAGGTTCCAGAGTGAGATCGGGCTACGCGCACCCGGGCGGCCGCCGGTGCGTCACGCGCTCAGACGATGCGCACCGTGCCCGGCTCGCCTGCCACAGCGCGCCCCACGATGACGGCTTCCTCGCCGCGCTTCGCAAGCGCCGCCAGCAGCGTGTCGGCCCTCTCGGGAGCCACCGCCATCAGAAGGCCGCCGCTCGTCTGCGGATCTGCGAGGATGCCCTTCCAGACGAAGTCCGCCGGACCCCAGTCGGTGAACGCGTCCAGATAGGCCACCACGTCTGCCGTTCTGCCCGGGCGCACCATCGCCTCGGCGTACTCGACGACCTTCGGCCATACAGGCACGGCCGCCAGCTCGATCTCGCACGCGCACCCGCTGCCCTCGGCCATCTCGCGCACGTGACCCGCGAGTCCGAAGCCGGTGATGTCGGTGCCGGCATGCACGCCGACCTCCACCATCGCCTCGGCTGCCGCGCGGTTGAGGTGGGCCATGCTCTCGATCACCTCGCGTTGGCTCTCCTCGGTCTCCAGGCCCTGTTTGATGGCGGTGTTGAGGATGCCCACGCCGATGCGCTTCGTCAGGACGAGCAGGTCGCCCGGCACGGCCCCCACGTTGCGGACCACGTCCTCGGGCCGCGCCACGCCCATCACCGAAAGCCCGTACTTGGGCTCCTTGTCGTCGATGGTGTGCCCACCAACGACGATCGCACCGGCCTCGCGCACCTTGTCGGCCCCGCCGCGCAGGACCTCGGCGGTGATCTCCGGCGGCAACGAGCAGGGCATCGCAACGAGGTTCATCGCGGTCAGGGGACGACCGCCCATCGCATAGATGTCGGAACGCGAGTTGGCGGCCGTGATGCGGCCGAAGTCGTAGGGGTCGTCCACCATCGGCGTGAAGAAGTCGACGGTGAGCAGCACGGCCTGGTCGCCAAGCCGATACACGGCGGCGTCGTCGGAGGTGTCGAACCCCACGAGCAGGTCGTCGGATTCGCCGGGATGCATCTTCTCGAGCACGGCCGCGAGGTCGCCCGGACCCCACTTCGCGGCTCAACCGGCCTTCGTCGACATCTGAGTGAGGCGGACCTGCTCCACGACGGCTCCCTACTATCGCTGACATGCATCATCAGGATAACCGATTGTGATACTGAACCACACGGGTGCCCGCGAGAGCACCCGGGGCGATCGTCACTCGGCGCTGCGGAACACCAGCACCTGTGCGCCATCCGGGTCGAGCAGCGTGAGCGTGTCACCGTCGTAGACGTACGCGGTCACGGTGCCGAGCGCCTCGAAGTACGCGTCCTCGACCGCCATGGCCTCGTCGGACCCCGCCATCAGCGTCCGCGCTACCTCGCCCACCTTGAACACGGCGCCACCGGCAGTGAACTCGCCGCTGTAGCTGTTGATGGGCGCCTGTCCGCCGATCTCATCGTCAGAGAACGTGGCGGTGATGGTATGGCCCGCGATCTCCAGACCGCTGTGCGGCATCGCGGTGAGGACCCACGAGGTGCCCCCGAGCTGATTGCTGCTGCCGAGCCACCAGGCCACCGCCGCCGTGACGACCACGACCAGTGCGAGCGCGATGGCGAGGCCCCACTGGAAGCCGTGGCTGCCCTCCTTGAACGCATGCGACGCGCGGGTCGGGATGGTCGGCGTCTCGGGTGTGGTCATGTGCGTCCTCCAGTACCTTACAGCGCGGGGGTCACATCGGCGTCAGCCGGGAACGGCGTCTGGGGCTCGCAGAACAGGTAGCCCTGTCCGTATTCGACGCCGGCATCACGCAGCACCTGCAACTGCTCGGCGCGCTCGATCCCCTCGGCGATCAGCTTCACTCCCGTACGTTCCGCGAAGGTCACGAGCGTGGCGACCAGCGCGCGCCGGACATCGTCTGTGTCGATATCGCGCACCAGCGACATGTCGATCTTGAGCCACTCGGGGTGGACTTCGGCGATGCACTGCATCGACCCGTAGCCGGCGCCACCGTCGTCGATGGCGATCCGGAATCCGAGTGCGCGCAGGTACTCGAGCGTGGCGCGGAAGGCGACGAAGTCCTCCACCGCGGTGCGCTCGGTGATCTCGAGCACGATCTGCGAGGGAGCCATGTTCGACTCGGCCACCACGCTGCTCAGCATGATGTCGCGCAACTCCGGATCGGCCACGGCCTCGGGCTCGATGTTCACGAACAGCAGGCGCCCCTCGGGAAGCGTGGCTGCGGACTCGAAAGCCCGATGACGGCAGAGCCGCTCGAGCTTCACCACGAGATCGCTGTCATACGCGATCTTGAAGAGCTTGTCGGGGCGCTCGAACTCACTCGCCTCGGGGCCGCGAGACAGCGCCTCGTACCCGATGATGGCGAGGTCGCTGAGACGGTAGATCGGCTGCACGAGCGTGCGCACGTCGCCAGCCTGGATGATCTGCTCGAGGCGACGCTTCCGGCACTCGCCGTCGGTGCACTCGCGCAGATCGGAGTCGGTGAGCGCAGCCTCGAGCGCCATGTGCACCAACCGCTCCAGCCGCACATTGTCGTCACGCAGCATGGTGGACGCACCCACGTAGCAGCCGAACTTGGGGAAGATCGACGGGTCGAGCACGCTGGCGAGGTCCTCACGGACGAGGCTCTCGATGCGTCGGGCGAGCGCGTCGAGCGCCTCCCGCTGCATGCCATCGGTGGTGCGCGGCGGCGAGAGCAGTACCACGAGCGAGTTCCCTGAGATCATGAGCTCGGCCACGATGTCGGTGTCCCGCAGCTCGAAGCCGGTGATGCGCTCGAGCGAGGCGGCCACCTCCCGCATGACCTCGTCAAAGACCTCCCAGCCGTAGATCTCCTCGATGCGCGAGTACTTCATCACGTTCAGGCACAGCAGCGAGATCTCACCGCGTTCCTCAAGGAGCGACTCGATCCGCGGGAACAGCAGCGGAGCCGTCGGCAAGCCCGTGACCGGATCGAACAGCACGCGTTTGAGGTGCGGATGCTTCGCAACCAGATCGTGGAACTCGAGCCACGGCTCGAGCAGGAACGAGCAACTCTTGTGCACGTCCGTCATGTACCCCCTGCCCCCTCTTACTTGTAGTCGAGCCTGAGTGCCGCGGTGCCGTTGGGGCCGAGTGGCACCCCGAACGACTTCGCACCCACCTCTGCCGGTTTGCCGCCGCGGACATCAGATACGGACGCTACCACACGCTCGGCCGTCAGTGTGGCCGTTCGTGAACCCACATCGTGACTGAGCGCCAACACCACGTCACTATCCTCGGACTGGAAATGCGCGATCTCCACCGCGGGATCGTCGCAGTCGATCACGGGGCCCGCTCCCGCCGCACACGCGACCGACCCGTACACCGTGCGCAGGAAGTGCCGGATCGGTTCCGGAGCCGCCCAGGGATCGCTCTGCGCGATGGCGCGCTCGAGCGGTGCGGCTATGAACACCGCCCGGCCCTGTCCGTACTGGTTGAGCGTGAGCAGCGGACTACCGGTGGCGTCGGTGGCCACTACCGTGGCGCTGCCACCGCCCACGAGCGCGTAGTGCGGCAGGTCAAGGCGCGCATCGAAGGCCGAGAGGTCGCCGAGGAGCCCCGGCTGTGCCACGCGGCAGCTCACGATCGAGCGCACGCCATGGTCGCCGAGGAAGTCCACCCCGAAGATCTCACGCACCGCCGGGTCCGCGTCGCCGCCGCCGTACGACAGCACGACCGACCCGCCCGACTGCACGAACGATGCGAGATCCTGCCACATCACCGGGGTGAGCTTGCCGGCCGAGGGGATGAAGAGCGTCATCAAACCCTCGAACCCGGCCCCTTCCGGTGTGAGCGTCACGGGCAGATGGGCCTCTTTGGCGGCCATGTACGCCTGGAGGCATGAACGCGGGTCGTACAGCCCGGCGAGCGAGGGCAGCGGCTCGTGGCGCTCGGCCGGGATGAGCACCGCCGCACGCTCGGGGGCGGGGGTGTAGTGCCTGAGGTCGAGCCGCGCCGCGACACGGGTGAACCGCTTCACCTCGTCGAGCGCCGGCTTGGCGTCGCCGCTGCCGTCCACAAGCCCGACCAGCACTTCGAACGGGTCGCGGAAGTAGGGCTCGCGCTTCTCGGCGTCCATGTCGCGCCACCGCCGTACCATCACGCCCGCACCGCGATTCATGAGCGCCGAATACAGCGCGGTGCGCACGTACGCCGCCTCCTCGGCCACCGAACCGTCGAGCGAATGCACGCCCACGCCGTCGGCCAGCACGGGTGCCGAGCGGAGATTGCAGCGCAGGAGGAACGAATCGAGGTACGTGGCCGGGCCGTATGTGAGCGGCCCTTCCGCGATGTACGAGAGGTACGGTGCGGTGACGTGTGAGACCGCGTACTCGAACACCCCGGTGGCTGCGGTGGCGTCCACGCCGGTCTCGCGCACGAGGGTCTCGGCATCCACGCCCAGCATGATGGCGCGTGCCGTGTCGACCTCCCGGATCGCTTCCCGCAACGTGGTGGTCCACTTCTGCAACGCGTCCTCAGACGTGAACCCCGTGAAGAACGCCTCGTTACCGAGTTCCCACGCCCAGATCGCCGGGTCGGTGCGATACCGGTTCACGATGCGTTGCACGAGCGACACCTCGCGCTGGATGAGATAGTCGTCGGTGCGAGGATCCCGCTTCTTGGCCCAGGTGACGTCGTTCATCTCCGCCAGCCGGTCATCGGCGAAGAACGTCACGATCGCCTTGAGGTCGTGGGTCCTGGCCGCCGCGAGCAGCTCGCCGAGGCGGTCCTCGGCCTCATCGTCGTACTGGCCCACCTGCGGCTCGAAGAGCTTCCACGATACGAACACCCGCACGAGCGACAGATGCGCCGCCGCCATCGCGGCGAAGTCCGGCTCCAGGTCGCGCGCATACCAGTCGCTGAAGGAGGCGCGCTCGTCGTCGAGCGGGTAGAGGTCGGCGCCCACCGGGAAGAGCGCGTTGCGGACAGGCCCGGCCTGCTTGTGTCCTTCGGTCGACTCCGCCATCACGCCTCCTCTCCCGCAGCCACGTACTCCTCGTACAGGCGCCAGAACAGCCCCTGGCGCTTCGTATCGTAGTAGGCGGCACGCCGGATCTCCCACGAGGCCTCGGCGTGACGCCCCTCGGTCAGGTACGTGGCGGCGAGCCCGAAGCGAGCGCGCACGCACGCGGGATCGAGGCGCACCGCCGTGCGGTACGCCTTGCCCGCCTGCTCGTACCGCTGGAGCGCAAGCAGCGACTCGGCGAGCAGCACGTGCACGAGCGCATGCGCGGGGGCCTTCTTGGCGAGCGCGATGAACACGCGGGCCGCGTGGCGGTTGAGCCCCGTGCGACGTGCGTACACCACGCCGAGGCAGTAGAGCGCGGTGGTAAGGTCAGGCTGGAGCGAAACGGCCCGGAGCGCACACGCCAGGGCCTCGTTGGCCGCCTCTTGCTTGAGGTAGGCGTACGCGGCGAGCGCGAGCGCCTCGGCGTCGTCGGGCTGGGTGTCGAGCGCCGAGCGGACGAGCTCCGCCGCAGTGAAGATATCGTCGGCCTTGAGCGCGAGTCCCGCAGCGCCGAGCCGGGCCTCCCGCGTGGGCTTCACGCGCGCAGGGTCCACCGCGACCACCGGCGCGTCGGCCAGGCCGAGCAGCGCGAAGAAAAGCTCGTCCTGGCTGGGGTCGAGTTCGCCCGCCTGCCGGAAGAGCGGCAGGGCGAGCGCCATGCCCTCGCGCTTCAGGCTCGCGATCGCCAGGTTGTACGTTGCGCGTGACTCGCGGGGATCGAGCTCGAGCGCCCGCTTCCAGCTTCCCACGGCCTCCTCGTCGAACGCTGCGGCCGAGAACGCCTCGCCGAGCTGGACGTGCGCGGTCACCAGATCGGGCACGACCTCGGCGAGCTCGTGCCACACGAGCACCGACTGGTCCGACATGCCGCCGCGGCGGTCGTAGGCGAGACCGAGCGCAAGATACGCGGGCGAGCAGTCGGGGTCCGACTCGATGGCGGCGGTAGCCTCGGCGATGGCCTCGTCGTAGAAGTCGCCGTCGAGCATCAGGTTCGCGAGCAGCGCGTGCACGTGCGCACCCCGCTCTCCGAGCGCCAGCGCGTCGTAGCACGCGCGCACCGCCGCTCCCACCTGCCCCTTGCGAGCAAGGCCCTCGGCGGACACGACAGCGGGAGAACGGCCGGCCATCACGCCTCACCGCCGGCCGAGGCGCGGTCTCGCGCAACACGCGCCACGATCCTGAGTGCGGCCTCGGCGCCACCCACGACGCCGTTCGCGCCCACGTCGCGCGCCAGGCCCGTGTCGGCGATGAACGGCCCGCCGCTCACGAGAACGACAGCGTCGTCGATACCCTCGGCACGCAGCACGTCGCGGATGCTCGACACGGAGCGGGCGGTGCGCATGGTCTCCGCGAACGCGATCACGATCCGCGCGCCCGTCTCCTGCACCCGCTCCACGAAATCGGACGGCCGAGCGTCCACTCCCAGGTCGTTGACCCGGTATCCGGCCTCCTTGAGCGTGGCGGCGACGATCGTCCGGCCGATCGAGTGATGGTCGCGGTGGACCGTCCCCAGCACGACCGTCACGCCGGTGTCCCGCCGGGCCGCGGAGGGCATCACGAACGAGCCGACCTGCTCGGCGACCACGGCGGCCTGCGTGAACGCCATCTCATCGATCGCTCCCGACGCCCACGCGCCGCCGAGCAGCCCCATCGCGGGCGCGTACAGCGAGTCGAAGAGCGCGTCCTGGGCCACACCGGACGCGCGGACACGCTCGACGACCTGGATGGCCTCGGCCGGGTCCTGGTCGACGAACGCCTGGTAGAGCTGTGCCGCTGCTTCCGCAGCCACCCGCGCCCTCCTGCCCTCACGCTCCGTGTGCCAGAGCGGCTGTCCCGCGATGCGTCATCCGCGGGGGCCGCACATCAATCGCTTCTCGCGACATCACGTCTGGTAGCGGTGGTGGGATTCGAACCCACACGGCCTTGCGGCCAGAGGCTTTTAAGGCCCCCTCCTGTACCAGTTCGGATACACCGCCGGGATCACCCCGGAAACGACCCGTCCCCGGGGTCCAACATCATGCCGTAGAGGATATCGTGTTCGCTCACGAGCGTCGAAGAAAGCCCGGCATATGCCATGACCGCCTGGAGCACGAGCGCTCCGCCGACGATGACCCCCGCCCGGTCGGGCTCAAGGCCCGCCACGTGCCGGCGCTCCTCGGTCGTCATCTCGGTCAGCCGCTCAAGCGTGTCCAACAGCGTGGCGCCGGTGAGCCGGTAGCCGTGCACGCGCTCCGGATCGTAGGGCTCAAGCCCGAGCTCTATGGCGGCCAGGCTCGTCGCCGTCCCCGCCACGGCCACCATCTCGGTGGGCCGCTGACGGAACGTGCTGAAGAACGGCCTGAGCTCACCGGCGACCCACTCGGCCGCCTGCTCCACCTCGCGGTGCCCGGGAGGATCGCTCCTGAGGAACAGCTCGGTCACACGGCGCGAGCCGACGTCGATCGAGCGCACCGCATCGATGTCGACCGTGCGTCGACCGTCGGTGACGCACGCGCTCCCGAACACCACCTCGGTGGACCCACCGCCCACATCGACGACCATGACCCGCTCGTCACAGAAGCCATAGGTCGCGCCGAGGAACGTGAGGTAGCCCTCGCGATCCCCCGGGATGACCTCGGGACGGACCCCGATCCGCTCAAGACGGTCCATGAACTCTGCGCTGTTCGCCGCATCGCGCGACGCCGAGGTGGCAACGGCCACCGTCCTCACGGCCCCGAGCTCCCGCGCTTCGACGACGAACGACGCGATCGCGTCGCACGCACGCGTCATGCCCGCCTCTGAGAGCACTCCGGTCTCCGACCACCCCTCGCCGAGGTGTGTGATCGTGGATCGCCGCGCGACCTCCCGGACGGTACCGTCCCCGACATCGGCAACCAGCAAGCGTGCGGTGACCGTGCCGATATCGATCGCTGCCCGTCGCTCCGTGTCCATCATCAGCCCTCCTCGCACCGTCCGTCGCCGCACTCACGGTCGAGCCCCATGACCAGGGATTCGCCGACCGGGTCGGCGATACCTGCGAGGTACGCGGCCGCATGGGCATGGAGGCACTTCATGCCGAGCGGATCGCGCTCTCCACCGATCCCGCTCCCCGGTGTCGGATCCACCCCGCCCCCTTCGCGGGCGCGGGCGATCCTGTACTCACCATCGGCATCCCGCAGCCTGTCCGCAAGCGCTGGATCGGCGGCCAGCCGTGAACGCCACGTCTCGCAGCCTCCGCCCGACTCGATCGTCGAGACCGCCGCGACGAGATGTGGGCACGTGAGGTAGAAGAGCGTTGGGAACGGACGACCGTCCACCAGCGGCGCGGTCGCGATCACCACCGGCGCACCGTACGAGCATCGGACGGCAACCCGCCAACTGCCACGAGGGGCACGCCCGAGCTGCAGAGCCACGACTCCGGCGTCGGACGGGATCATCGGAAGCCGAAGAGCACATCGAGTGCGCGCTGCCAGAACGGCGCCTCGGCGGACTGCTGGGCCAGGACCGTGGCTGACGACTCGCCCATCTCTCCACCCGTGACCACGTACGCCTGCTCGCCCGGCTTGACCATGCCGAGGCTCTCGCGTGCGAGCTGTTCCACGCCCTCGGGAGTCTTGAGCTCGTCCACCTGCTCGCGCAGGTCCTCGTTGCGTGACTGGAGACCGTCGAGCTCGCTCTGCAGCGTCTGCAGTTCGCGCTCGTGCTGGTACTGGATCCGCAGGACGGGATACACCATCCATCCGGCGAGCACGAGCGATACCGCCAGGAGCGTGGGGGTGATCCACCGAGGAAGCCGCGCCCGCCCCCGCGACGTGGTGCGCTGCTTCCCCGAGCGCGTTCCGGTCGCACGTGTGGTTGACGCGGCGCTCCGGGAGCGCGGAGTCGCGGCTCTGGGCGCGGAGGTCCGTGTTGAGGCACGCGCGGATGACGCGCGGCGGCTCGACCCCGTGTTCTTCGAGGTCGATCCCCTGCTCGTCGAGACCCGCTTCTGCGTTCGTGATGCAGCCATGAGCATGCGATCCGTGGTGTGACAAGGTCGACGACCGTCCTGTGGAGGCGAACGCCTCTTCGCGGTCATCATAGCACCGTCGAACGCACCTGCGAAACCATCAATCTCAAGTTGAGGCTGAACCAGTGGCGACGCCTACACCGTGCACACCTGCACGAAATCGGTGGATCCGATCACGTGGACCGCCACTCCACCCGTCACCGCCACCTGCTCGCCCGGGTGCGCGAGTCCGCTCTCGGCCGCGGCACGGACGGCCGCTGACACAAGCTCGTCTGTCGTCTCGTACGGATCGATCACCATCGGCTGCACGCCCCACACGCCGGCGAGGCTCCTGGCGACCGCGGCATCGGGTGTCGCGGCCAGGACCGGCGTCAACGGACGGCGCGCCGCCACGCTCCGGGCGGTCGCTCCCGACTGCGTGACCGTGACGATCGCGGCAAGCCCGAGCGTTCCGGCAAGGTCGCAAGCCGCCCGGCTCACCGCCGCGGCCACGTCGGTGACCGGGTAGCTCGAGGGGCCGAGATCGGCGATACCAGTCGCTTCCGCTGCGCGCACGATGCGATCCATGGTCTCCAGCACGCGCACGGGATGCGCGCCCACGGCCGTTTCGCCTGAGAGCATCACCGCGTCCACCCCGTCGAAGATGGCGTTCGCCACGTCCGACGCCTCGGCACGCGTCGGTCGGGGCGCGCTGGTCATCGAGTCGAGCATCTGTGTCGCCACCACCACCGGCGTACCTGCATCGCGGCACTCGGCAACGATACGCCGCTGTGCGACCGGGACCTCCTCGGGGGAGGTCTCGACACCCAGGTCGCCACGCGCGACCATCACCATGTCAGCCACAGCCACGATGTCGGCAAGTTGCTCCAGCGCCTCGTGCTTCTCGATCTTGGCTACGATCGGGATGCGCCGCTCCCCCATCGCGGCACGCAGGCGCGTGATGTCATCGGCCGAGCGGACGAACGACTGAGCGACAAGATCCACGCCGGCGTCCAGCGCCCAGGCAAGGGTATCGAGGTCGCGTTCGGTGATGCCGTCAACGCTGAGCCGCACGCCGGGCACGTTGACTCCTTTGCGGCTCGACAGCGGACCGCCCACCTCGACCTCTGTATGCACGAGACCCGGCGCGACAGCCGTCACCCTGAGTTCGAGTCGACCATCGTCGATGAGGATGCGGTCTCCCGGCGTCACATCAGCGCTCAGGCCGGCATGTCCGACCGAGGCGCTGTGCCCATCGCCCGGCTCGCCGTCGGAGCGCAGCTCGAACCGGGCGCCGGTGGCGAGCACGGTATCCGGCGCCACCTCGCCGAGCCGCACCTTCGCGCCGCCGAGGTCCAGCATGACCGCCACGTGCCGTCCGGCGGCCTCTGCCGCCGCCCGCACGCCCCGGAGCTGCCGTTCGAGCGTTTCGCGGCTGGCATGCGCGGTGTTGAGGCGCGCGACATCGAGCCCGGCGCGCACGAGCGCCGCAAGCGCCTCGGGCCCGTCGGGGGCGGGGCCGAGCGGGGGGTTGAGCTGCGTGCGGGGCGAGGTTACAGGCCAAACCGCCCCCTGAGCCCCCCCCCCCCCCCCGCCG
>JAZIGI010000063.1:0-10733 GCA_036679125.1 Actinomycetota bacterium
CGGGCCCGCCACCGGCGCACCCGACGCCTCCCCCGCCTGCGGAACTGCGCCGGCTACCCCCACCCCATACCTCACCACTCGGGACATCGAGGACAGGGAATGGAAGCCCGCAGTCGAGACCGTCCCACGGTCGCATCGGGACGTCGATGCGGAGCGAGAACGAGCGGCGGCAATCATCGCCGAGACGGTGTCGCTCCTGCGCGACGGGGCGATCGTCGCGGTGAAGGGATTGGGCGGGTTCCAGCTGGCGTGCGACGCGGGCAACGAGGACGCGGTGCTGCGGCTCCGCGAGCGCAAGCACCGCTGGGGCAAGGCGCTCGCGGTGATGACGCCCTCGCTCGAGATGGCCAGCCAATACTGTGAGATCAGCGATGATGAGGCAGCGCTGCTGACGGCACCGAGTGCGCCGATCGTGCTGCTCCGGCTACGAGTGACGAGCCTGCCAGACGCGTGGGTCAGCGGCGCAGTTCCGCAGGCAGGGAAGGCATCATCGGCGCGAAGCGCTGATGATGCCGAGGGCCCCTGCCGAGGACTGTCTGAGCACGCGACCCACGCGTCTGGCAGGCTCGCCCCGTCCCTCGCCCCGGGACTCCGCGAGCTGGGCGTGATGCTGCCCTATACGCCGCTGCACCACCTACTGCTCGACGCGTTCGGCGGGCCGCTCGTGATGACCTCGGGCAACCGAAGCGACGAACCGATCGCCACCGGCAACGCCGAGGCGCTCGAGCGGCTCTCGGACATCGCCGACGCGTTCCTGATGCACGACCGCGACATCTACTCCCGCTACGACGACTCGGTGGTGCGCTACACGCGCGATGTGGGTGTGGAGTCCATTCGGCGGGCACGTGGGTATGCTCCGTTCCCGCTCGTGTCGCCGGTGGCCGAGGGCGTGGATGTCTTCGCCGCGGGCCCCGAGCAGAAGAACACGTTCTGCCTGCTCACGGGCGAGCACGCATTCGTCTCGCAACACATCGGCGACATGGAGAACGCCGAGACGCTGGAGAGCTACGAACGCACGATCGCACTCTACGAGCACCTGTTCCGGGTGCGGCCCGAGGCCGTGGCCTACGACCTGCATCCCGAGTACCTGTCGACCAAGCACGCGCTCTCGCTCGGCCTGCCCGCAATCGGCGTGCAACACCACCACGCGCACATCGCGAGTGTGACTGCAGAGCACGGCATCAGCGAGCGTGTGCTCGGCGTGGCGCTCGACGGCACAGGCTACGGCATCGACGGCACGATCTGGGGCGGTGAGTGGCTGGCGGCCGGCTGGTCCGGATTCGAGCGCGTGGCGCATCTGCGCACGCTGCCACTGCCGGGTGGTGCGGCCGCCATCCGGCGACCGGCACGCATGGCCCTCGGCGCGCTCGCCGAATGCGGGCTGCTCGACCACCCGGGCGCTGCCGCGCTGCGCGCGCGGTTGGCTCCCGGCGAGGAGAAGACCGTGCTCGCGATGATCGCGCACGGCCTCAACACCCCGCGCACGAGCTCGATGGGACGCCTGTTCGACGCGGTGGCCGCACTTGCGGGCGTACGTGTCGATGCGCTCTACGAGGGCCAGGCCGCGATCGAGCTCGAGGCGCTTGCGGATCCAACGGCTGCGGGGACGTACGTGTTCGGTGTCGCGGAGGACGACGGTGGCGTGATGGTGGTCGACCCGGCGCCCGTGCTCGAAGCGGTGCTCGGTGACGTTGCGGCGGGCGCGGGGGCGCCCGCGATCTCCGCGCGATTCCATCGCGCCGTCATTGACGCGGTGGTGCGGGTGAGCACGCACCTGGCCCCCCGCCTGGATGTCCGCCACGTCGCGCTCGCTGGCGGCGTGTTCATGAACCGTCTCGTGGTACGGGGCTGCGTCCTCGGGCTTCGCGAGGCCGGTCTGGAGCCGCTCACGCACGTACGCCTGCCCGCCAACGACGGCGGCGTGTCGTTCGGCCAGGCGGTCATCGCACGGGCGCGGCTGGCCGAGAAGTAGCGAGACTACGACTGCGGCGGCTACCAGCATCCGGCCTGACAGACTCGGCGCGGTGTGGCAGCGCTGCCCTCGGCAATCGCGGCTGCTCGGGCTATAGTGGACAGATGCCTCAGGCGTGCCGAATGACCCGCCCGGGACCTGCGCCGAACGGACACAGGAGGACCTCTATGTGCCTTGCGATACCCGCCCGGATCGTCTCCGAGCCCAATGAGATCGAGATGGCCGAGGTGGACATCCTCGGCGTGAAGCGTCACGTCAGCCTGATGATGACGCCCGACGCCAAGCTTGGCGATCACGTGCTCGTGCACGCCGGCTTCGCGATCCAGGTGGTCGACGAGGAGTTCGCCGCCGAGTCGCTTGAGATGTTGAACAGCATGGGCATCAAGCATGCCGATGAGCTGGCGGCCGAGCTCGACGGCAGCGACGAGACCGCCGGGGTGCCAGCATCGTGAACGACATCCTCGCAGGCTTCCGCGATCCGGAGGTAGCGCGCCGGCTGGTCGACGAGATCCACCGCATCGCCGTGGAGCCGTGCACGCTCATGGAGGTCTGCGGAACGCACACCATGGCGATCGCCAAGCACGGTCTGCGCGGCGTGATGCCCGAGACCATCAAGCTCCTCTCCGGCCCCGGGTGCCCGGTGTGCGTCACCGCGAACCCCGACATCGACCTCGCCATCGAGATCGCGCGCCAGCCGGGCGTGGTCCTCACCACCTTCGGCGACATGATGAAGGTCCCCGGCTCGTACTCCTCGCTCTCCACCGAGAAGTCCGAAGGCCGCGACATACGGATCGTGTACTCGCCGCTCGACTCGCTCGCCATCGCCGAGCGTGAGCCCGACAAGCACGTGGTCTTCCTCGGCGTCGGCTTCGAGACGACCGCCCCCACCGTGGCGCTCACCATCCGCGAGGCCGCGCGCCGGAAGCTCCCCAACTGGTCGGCCCTTTCGCTCCACAAGACGGTCCCGGGTGCCCTCGAAGCCCTCGTGGTGGACCCCGAGGTGCGTGTCACCGGCTTCATCCTGCCGGGCCACGTCTCCACGATCATCGGCACCGGTCCGTACGAGTTCCTGGCGCGCGAGTACGGCGTGCCCGGCGTGATCACGGGCTTCGAGCCGGTCGACGTGCTCCAGGGCGTCTGGATGCTCGCGAAGCAGCTCGCCGAGGGGCGCGCCGAGATCGAGATCGCGTACGGCCGTGGCGTGCATGCCGAGGGCAACCCCTCGGCGGTGGCCGCGATCGACGCGAGCTTCGAGCGATGCGACGCCGAGTGGCGCGGCATCGGCGTGATCCCCGGGACGGGCCTCGCCCTCCGGCCCGAGTTCGCGGAATACGACGCGCGCACGCGCGTGCCCGTCGCGGTGCCCGAGCCACGCGAGATCAAGGGCTGTCAGTGCGGCGATGTGCTCCGCGGCGTGGTGCTGCCCTTCGACTGCAAGCTCTTCGGCCGCGCGTGCACTCCCGAGCATCCCGTCGGCCCGTGCATGGTGTCGAGCGAGGGCTCGTGCGCCGCGTACTACCGCTACACCGACTACGGCAAAGAGTAGAGACACCCGCACACGCCACGGTGAGGACACACCGGGACGTCTGCTCGACCACTGCGATACGGAGGTCCACATGCGCTCAGACCGCATCCTGCTCGCTCATGGCAGCGGCGGGACCATGATGAAGGAGCTCATCGAGGAGGTCTTCGTGGCCGGCTTCGGCGACGAGGTGCTCCTGCGGATGGATGATGCGGCCGCACTCGACTTCCCCGGCTCGCGGCTGGCGTTCTCGACCGACACCTACGTGGTGCACCCGCTCTTCTTCCCCGGTGGTGACATCGGCCGCCTGGCCGTGTGCGGCACGGTGAACGACGTCGCGACCTCCGGCGCCCGGCCGCTCTACCTCTCCGTGGGATTCGTGCTCGAGGAGGGCATGCCCGTTGAGGACCTGAAGCGGATCCTCATCTCGATGCACGACGCGGCGGCGGAGGCGGGCGTCCGCATCGTGACCGGTGACACCAAGGTGGTGGAGCGCGGACACGGCGACGGATGCTACATCAACACCGCCGGCGTAGGGGTGCTGCCCGATGGCGTGGACCTTTCCGGCTCGCACTGCAGGCCAGGCGACGCGGTCCTGCTCTCGGGCACGCTCGGCGACCACGGTATCGCGATCGTCTCCACCCGTGAGGGGCTGGAGTTCTCCACCGACATCCGCACCGACGCGGCGCCGCTCGCCGCACTCGTCTCCGCGGTGCTCGAGGCGGCACCCGATGTGCGGTGCTTCCGCGACCCCACCCGCGGCGGCCTCGCGAGCACGCTCAACGAGCTCGCAGGGGCCTCCGGCGTATCGATCACGGTGAACGAGACCGACGTGCCGGTGAACGACCAGGTGCGCGGCGCCTCGGAGATGCTCGGCTACGACGTCTTCCAGGTGGCGAACGAGGGCAAGATGGTCGCCGTCGTGCCGCCGGAGCAAGCCGAGGCCGCGCTCGCTGCCATGAAGGGCGCACCCTACGGCGCCGAAGCGGCGATCATCGGCTCGGTCGCCGAGTCGCCTGCGGGCAAGGTCTACGTGCGCACCGCCTTCGGCGCCACGCGCATCATGGACATGCTCGTCGGCGAGCAACTGCCCCGGATCTGCTGACGCGCCGATGCGCGGAGACACCGTGGTGGGGGCTGACGGGCGCCTGTCGGGACTCATCCGCATAGCGCTCACCGGCGTCATCTGGGGCACCATACCGCTTGCGCTGCGCGCGGCCGACGGTGACGCGACCGTGAAGGTCTTCTACCGCGTCCTGTTCGCCGCAGTGGTCGTTGGAGGATGGCTGCTGGTCTCCGGCGGATGGCGCGAGCTCACCACGCTTGGTCGCGAGAAGCTCCGGCAGGTGGCGCTCCAGGGCCTGCTGCTCACGGCGAACTGGCTGCTCTTCCTCTCCGCCTTCGAGTTCACCGAAGTGGCCACCGTCGAGCTCCTCGGCTACACGGGCCCCGTGTTCGTGGCCGCGCTCACCCCGTTCGTGACGGGCGACCGGTTCGATCGACGCATCGTGGCGCCTATCGCGCTCGCTCTCGGTGGCATCGCCATCATCATGCTCCGCCACGGCTTCACCCTGGGCACTGGCCGGCAGGCGCTGGGCGCCGCGTTGGCCGCGTGCTCGGCGCTCACCTACGCGGGGCTCCTGCTGCGCTCCAAACGGCTGCTCCACGGCATCTCGAGTGCGGCGCTCATGCTCGGCCAGTACGCGGTGGCCTCGCTGGTGCTGCTGCCGCTGGTCATCTACTCGTACGCCACCGGCGGGGCGCCCAGTTCGCTCCCGGCATACGGCGCGCTGGCGACCCTCGGCGTGGTCCACACCGCGCTCGCGGGCTTCCTGTTCTTCTCGGGCCTGCGGTCGGTACGCGCCGACCATGCCGGCGTGCTCATGTACGCCGAACCGGTGAGCGCGGTGGTGTTCGCCGCGATGTTCCTTCACGAACCGCTCACGGCAAGCACGGTCCTGGGCGGTATGATGGTCGTGGCGGGAGGCGTGCTCGTGGCGCGCATGGAGCCGATGCCCGGGCTCGAGACGCCTGAGCCCATCATCGCCGAAGACCGGACCTGAGGAGGGGCCATGTCGGCACGTGACCGGTTGACGGAACTCGACGCGGTGCGGCGCCTGCGCGCACGTGACGTGAGCCTCTTCAGCGACGATCCCGATCTCCGCATCCCCGTCATGCAGCGCCTCGGCTGGACCGACCTCGCCGAGAAGGCGGCAGGGCGGCTTCCGCTGCTCACCGGGCTTGCTGACGCGCTCGTGCAGGAAGGCGCCACCGACCTGCTGCTCCTCGGCATGGGCGGTTCCTCGCTCGCACCGCTGGTGATGGACCGCATCGTCGGTGGCGGACAGGGCTACCCGCGCCTCCATGTGCTCGACACCACCTCCCCCGTGCAGGTGGCCGGGCTTCTCTCGGAGCTGTCCCCGGAAAGCACATACGCGATCGTCGCCAGCAAGTCGGGCACGACGATCGAGCCCCTGTCGCTCTACGCCATCGTCAGCGCATGGTACGCCGAGGCGGGGCTCAACCGCGCTGAGGCGGGGCGGCATGTCATCGTCATCACCGACCCTGGCTCGCCGCTCGAGAAGCTGCGACAGCGGGACATGCTGCGGATCGCGCTCACCGCGCCCGCCACCGTGGGTGGCCGCTACTCGGCCCTCTCCGTGTTCGGGCTCACCCCTGCCGCCCTCGCAGGCATCCATCTGCCGGCGTTGATACAGCGCGCGCAGGCGATGGAGGCCGCCTGCGATGCGCCCGTGGAGGACAACCCGGCAGCCCTGCTGGCGGCATGGATGGTCGACGCCCGGGACGCCGGCCGCGACAAGCTCACGTTCGTGACCTCCGAGCGCTACGCGCCGTTCGGCCTGTGGGCCGAGCAACTGGTGGCCGAGTCCCTCGGCAAGAACGGCATGGGCATCGTGCCGGTCATCGAGACGGCGCCCGCCGGTCCTGATGGGTACGGACCCGACCGGGCGTTCGTGGTGCTGCGCTTCACCGATGACGAGCCGCTCGCCGAGTGGTCGCGGTCCACCGCCGCTGCCCACCCGGTGTACGAGCTCACGGTGACCGATGTGTTCGACATCGGCGCGGAGTTCGTCCGCTGGGAGCACGCGATCGCGCTCGCGGGAGTCCTGCTCGGCGTGAACCCGTTCGATGAGCCGTCCGTCACAGAGGCGAAGCGGGCCACCTCGGCCATCCTCGAGGGAGGCGCCTCGTCGGTCCCCGCAGCCACCGCCGACATCGGTGGCACGTGGGTGACCTACGCCGGCACGCTCGAGCCACGCTCTCCGTCCTCACGCGTCGAGGCGATCGCCGGCGCGTACGCCGCGCTGCAGCCCGGTGACTACCTCACGCTGCTTGTCTACGCGCCCGATGATGCCGAGCGCCTCGACCCGCTTGTCGACGCCGCCGCCACGGTATCGCACACCACCCGTGCGGCGGTCTGCCTGGAGCTCGGGCCGCGCTACCTGCACTCCACGGGACAGCTCCACAAGGGTGGTCCGAACACCGGCGTCTTCATCCTCGTGACCGGTCGTGACCGCGATGACGTCCCGGTGCCGGGCAAGCCGTACGGCCTCGCGGCGCTCCACCGCGCACAGGCAGAGGGCGACCTTGTCACGCTCGCGCAGCACGGGCGGCGCGTGCTCCGGTTGGACCTTCCGTCCACCACGCCGGCCGCACTCGCAGCGCTCGCAGACGAGTTGGTGGCCGCCGCGCACCACTAGTCCGCCGCGTAGACGCATGCCCCGTGCCCGGAACGCGAGCATGCCGGCCCCGCCGCGCGGCGGGACCGGCATGCCCCGTCTGGACCGTCTGGGGGTACGGTCCGTAAGAGCCCCTACTTGGACTTGGCGAACATCGAGCCCACCTTGTCCAGGCCGTACTGCTTCTCGTGACGCTCACTCGCCGTGCCGTGGATCCGCATCCAGATCCGGTCCACGTTCTTGGGCAGCTGCCCGTCGAGCTTGCTCACGATGATGATGGTGAGCACACCGAGCGGGAACGTGAACAGCACGGGGTAGGTGAGCGAGCCGATGAATCCGAGGAGCCCGTCCTTACCGAGCGTGCCCAGTTGCTGCAGGATGTTCAGGAAGATGATGCTGATGGAGCCGATGAGGCCGACCAGCATACCGGCGGTCGCGCCACGCTCGGTGGTGCCCTTCCACCAGATGCCCGTGAGCAACATCGGCACGAACGCCGACGCACCCACCGAGAACGCCCACGTCACCATCATCGCGATCAGTGCCGGGTAGGCCTGATCGAGACCGAAGAACGGGATGGCCAGCCCGATCAGCATCGCCACGGCCGCGAAGCCCAGGACCGAGATCTTGCCGACCACGACGCGCTGCGCCTCTGACGCGTTTGGATTGACGTACTTCTCGTACACGTCATGCCCGATCGCCGATGCCGCCGCGATCAACAGCCCGCCGACAGTGGAGAACATGGCCGCGAACGCGCCTGCCGACACGACTCCCATCAGCCACTGACCGCCAAGGATCTCGCCGAGGGTGGGCATCAGCTGGTCGGGCTTCACGAGCAGGCCATGCACGGTGGCTGCGTTGAGCGTACCGCCATCGGCCAAGAACTCCCTGATGATGCCGAGGCCGGCCACACCCACGATGGGAGCGGCGATGTAGAAGACGCCGATGAACACAAGCACCCAGAAGGTGGAGCGCCGCGCCGCTGAACCCGAGGGATTCGTGTAGTAGCGGTTCAGGATGTGCGGCAACCCGGCGGTGCCGAGCACGAGTGCAAGCACCATGGAGAACTGGTCGAAGCCGTTGTAGCGATGCCCCGGCTCGGTGAAGAGCATGTCGCGCAGTTCGTGCAGCTTGTTGGACGACGGCAACGCCACCGGTACCTTGCCCTCGGCACCGCTCTCGATGAACTCGTCCACGACAGCCATCTCGTCGGGGGTCATGATCGTGGCAGCTGCGTCGTAGAGGGTCTTGCCCGTCTCCGGGTTCGCGGTGGTGAGTTCTGCCGCCGTGAGCTGCTTGGTGTTCACGATCGGCCGCTCGGACGCGTCGGCCAGGGCGTTCGGGTAGTCGAAGCCGTTGCCGAAGGCGAAGAACACCACCATCAGCATCGCGAACATCAGCCACCAGAACTGGAAGATCTGGTTGAGCGTGGTGCCCTTCATCCCGCCCACGGCCACGTAGAAGGCGATGATCGCCGCTACGACGACGACGCCGGACGTGTAGGCATCCATGCCGAGGATGCCCTTGCCCACCAGTACCTGCCAGGTGGTGCCCGCGCCGAACATCTGCGGCGCCATGTAGAAGAGCGAGGTCAGCAGTACGGCGATCACCGTGATGAGGCGGATGCGGTTCGAGCCGAACCGTCCGAACGCGAAGTCGGCAACCGTGTACTCACCGAAGCGCCGGAGCGGCGAGGCGATGAACAGCACCACCAACATGAACCCGCCGGCGAACCCGGCCGCGTACCACACACCGTCCAGGCCGGACGCGTACACCGCGCCGGCGACGCCAAGGAACGACGCGGCTGACAGGTAGTCGCCCGAGATGGCCGAGGCGTTGGAGAACGAGCCGACCTTCCTGCCGGCGAGATAGAAGTCGGCGGTGGTGCGCGTGAAGCGCCTGCTGAAGATCGACAGGGCGATCGTGAAGACGATCAGTCCGATGACGAGGATGATCGCTATAGTGTTCATCGCTGCTCACCCTCCCCCTGCTGGCCGTGCGCGCCCGCCGCATCGGCCGCCACCATGTCGGCCGCCATGTGCATCAGGCGCTCGTCAAGCCGATCGGCCTGCTTGGAATACGTCCACGCCATGGTCCACAGGAACACGTAGTAGACCAGGGCGACGAACAGGTAGTTGGCTGTGAAGCCGCCCCAGATCGGGGTCGCGTACCAGCTCTCCCACCACACCGACGCGGCCGGTATGGCGAGCGTCACCGCGAAGAACACCGCGCCGTACGAGAAGCTGAGCTTGCGCTGGGCCTTGAACACGACATCGACGCTCTCGATCGTGTCCATGTGATCGCCATGACGGACATGGGTGTCATCGCCAGTGACGGTCGATATCACGTGCAGTCGTGCGTCTCCCACCGGGGCACCTCCTTCATCTGCGTGGTGGATGGTCAGTCGGTCTTGATCACGAGGACCGGGACGGGTGAGCCCTTGACGACGGTCTCGGCCACACTGCCGAGCGCGAGCCGCTTGAGACCTGTGCGACCGGTGTCGCCGACGACCACCATGTCGGCCTTCCACTCCTCGGCAACAGCCACGATGCGCTTGGCCACGCCGCCCTGGACGACCTCGGCCTCGCACGGGACACCGTTGCGTTCACACATCGTCTTGGCGATGGCGAGTCCCTTGATCGACGCGTGCACGCCCTCGTAGACGTCCTCGGTCATGGCCTCCTCGGGATACGTGATCGCATCGAGTCCCGTGTCGACGTAGATGGCGCGCACTTCGGCGCCAAAGGTCTTGGCCAGCATGACCGCGTATTCGGTCGCGGTGATCGCCGGCGCGGAGCCGTCCGTCGCGAGCAGGATGCGTCCCATCTCGTGGCAGACCTCGTCGATATCGCCAAGCCTGATGTCCTCTGCGGGACCCTTGATGCAAACGTCCATACATGCCACCTCCCCGGCAGTGAGCGCGGGCGCAGGGCGCGCCCGCATCCTCAGGCTAGGCCGATGGGAAGTGGGTGGGAACGAAGCTCACGCGTGCGGCGCGAGAGTGTCGGCGACAGGTGGCGGAGAGCCGGTCAACGGCTGGCGGGGTCCGTGCGTATCGCAGGAACGACCACTCACCGTTGCAGGACGACCGTTCGTCGCCGCGCACGCGGTCGGGAGCGCTGGCTACAGCTCCACGATGCGGGCAGTGGGCGGGTCAACGGCACAGTCCAGCAGGGCAACGGTCGGCCCCCGACCGTCGCGCGACCTGCCGCCTGCGCTGCCGGGGTTCACATACAACACACCATCCACCTGCTCAACGGCAGCGCGGTGCGTATGCCCGGTGATCACGACCGACACCCCCTCGGGCAGGCCTGAGCGCGCCACGTGCGAAGGCTGATGGGTCACGAGCACGCGATGACGGCCGAGCCGGACCACGACCTGGTCCTGCAGCCGCCACCCGAGGTCGCCCGTGTCCATGTTGCCGCGCACCGCCACCACCGGCGCGATCACCTCAAGGTGATCGATGACCCAGGGTGCGCCGATGTCGCCAGCGTGCACGATGCGCTCGACGCCCTCGAACACCGCATCGACCGAAGGAGGC
>JAZIGI010000064.1:0-10031 GCA_036679125.1 Actinomycetota bacterium
CGGGGCCGCCGACGTGCGCGAACTGCTTGCCGGCACCAGCATCGACGGTGCTCCGATCGTGCCCGTGAGCGCACGCTCCGGCGCCGGGATCCCCGAGCTGCTCGCGACCATCGACACGGTGGCCGAGGACGCGGAGGCGCGTCACTCGAACCTGCCGCTCCGGCTGCCGGTCGACCGGGTGTTCACCATCGCGGGCGCCGGCACCGTGGTCACCGGTACCCTCTGGAGCGGCGTGGCCAGGCGCGACGATCAGGTCGAGCTGATGCCGAGCGGCAAGCGGGGCCGCATCCGGTCCGTGCAGATGCACGGCGCTCAGGCCGAGAAGGCGGTGGCTGGCAATCGTGTGGCGCTCAACATCGCCGGTCTCGATACCGATGAGATATCCCGCGGCGACATCGTGACCGAACCGGGCACGCTCACCGTCACCGACCGCTTCGACGCGCGCTTCACGTACCTGGCCACCGAGGAGAAGCCCTTCGTGAGCGGTACCCGGGTGCATGTGCATCACGGGACGCGGGAGGTGCTCGGCCGCGTGCTGCTGATGGATGCCGAAGCGCTCCAGCCCGGTCAGAGCGGCCTGGCGCAGGTGCGGCTTGAGGAGCCGCTGTCACCGCGGTACGACGACCGGTTCATCATCCGCTCGTACTCGCCCATGTGGACGATCGGTGGTGGCGTGGTGCTCGACGTGTTGCCGCCACGACGCACCACGCTCAAGGTCCACGAGCGCGAACTGCTGGACGCGCTCGTGTCCCACGACCTCTCGGGTGCCGCGCTCGGCCTGCTCGCGAGCCGCGCGATCCCGATGACGTCGGCGCAGGTCGCGGCCGCGATCGGCGTGCCCCGCGCTCAGGTCGCCGATGACCTCAACCGCGCGAAGCTCGAGCGTCTCAAGGTGAGCGGTGACACGTACTTCGTGACCCCCGAGGCGCTCGAGTCCATCCTCGGCGGCACAGAGGAGGCGCTCCTCTCGTTCCACGACACCAACACGCAGGCCACCGGCCTTGCGATCGCCGCGTTGCGCGACCGTGTGGACCGTCGGCTCGAGCAGAAGGTGTTCGACGCCCTGCTCGAGATCGCCGTGGAGCGCGGACTCGTGGTGCTCGCGGGCGGGGAGGCCCGGCACCCCCGGGCGGCCTCGACCGCGCTGGCGGCTGAGAGCGATGCCACAGAGAAGCTGCTGGCGCTCCTCCGCTCACAGGGTCTGGCGCCGCTTGCCACCGCGGAACTCGCGGCGGAGGCGGGGGTGGATCCCGGCCTCGCGCGCAAGGTGCTCGGCAGGCTTGCCTCCGAGGGGCAGTTGCTGCGGCTCGGCCCCGACCTCCACTTCGACGCGCAGGCCGTGGCCGAGGCCCGCGAGAAGGTGGTCGGCCACATCAGGGAGCACGGCCCGATACTCACCAAGGACGCCCGCGACCTCGTGGGATCGAGCCGGAAGTACATCCTTCCGTTGCTCGAGTACTTCGATCAGCAGGGCATCACGAAGCGCGAGGGCGACGTGCGCGTCCTGGGCAGAGCGGGGTAGGCCGAGAGGCCATAAACCGCTATCCTGTGCCACGGAGCCGGATCTCGGCTGGTGCCGGGCGCGGTCTTCAAAACCGTAGTGGGGGGTGAAGAGCCTCCCGGGTGTGTTCGATTCGCACACGGCTCCGCCATACATCATCCAGAGGGCCGATAGGCCCCTGTGGGCTTTCCGCGAGCAGTAGGAGTCGCTGATGAAAGAGTGCGCACTGCGCCGGACGGTCAGGGACCTGGGTATCCACTGCGATGAGGACCGCTGCATCTTCTGGGAGCACATCGGCCCCGATCATGCCGCTCCCCGCTGTGCCGTGGAGTACTTCGGTCTTCTCGGCGATTCCGGCAAGGAGCTGGCCGAGTGGCTGCTCAGCCTGAAGGAGCGGGCGGACATCGAGACGGTGCTTGGCCTGGAGCGCCAGGGGCGACACGGAGGCGAATGACATGGATGCCATCGAGGCGATCCTGACACGCAGGTCGGTCCGCTCGTACACCGACGAGCCCGTGTCCGATCCCGACATCGAGACGATCATCCACGCCGCGATGTCGGCACCCTCGGCGGGCAATCAGCAGCCATGGCGCTTCGTGGTGACCACCGATCGTGCGCGCCTCGACACGTGGGCGGAGACCACGCCGTACGGCTCGATGCTCATCAAGGCGCCACTCGGCATCGCCGTATGTGCCGACACCCGCGACCTTCGTCACCCCACCATGTGGCAGCAGGACTGCTCGGCTGCAGTGCAGAACGCGCTGCTTGCGATACACGCGCTTGGTCTGGGCGCCGTGTGGCTGGGATTCTGGCCCAAGATGGAGCGCGTCGGACCGCTGCGCGCCGCCCTCGGCCTGCCCGAAGGCGTTGAGCCGCTGTGCGTGCTCGCCGTGGGACACCCGGCCGAAGTCAAGCCGGCCGCCGACCGCTACAACGCCGAAGCGGTGCACCGGGACCGCTGGTGAGCGCACCGCTCCTCGAGGCGCGCGACCTGCGCTTCGTCCGCCGGGGCGACGCCGGACCGCTCAGGGTCCTCGATGGGGCGGCGCTCACGGTCGCCCGGGGTGAGATCGTGGACATCTCCGGCCCCTCCGGCGCCGGGAAGACGACGCTGCTGCGCGCGCTCGCCCTGATGCAGCCGGGCGTGACGGGTGAGGTGCTGCTCGATGGGCGACCGGCGAGCACGATCGGGCCGCGCGAGTGGCGCATGCGTGTGGCGCTTCTGCCACAGAAGCCCGTGATCTTCAGAGGCGACGTGCGTGACAACCTGCGCGCACCGTGGCAGCTCAAGGTGCGCACCGACGACCATGCCCCCGACGATGACGAGCTCCGCGCCGCACTCGACCGGGTGGGGCTCGCCGAGGTGGCGCTTGATCGCGAAGCGGTGCGGCTGTCGGTAGGGCAGGCCGCGCGCGTCGCCCTCGTGCGCGTGGTGCTCACCGCTCCTGACGTGCTGTTGCTCGATGAGCCCGATGCGGCCCTCGATGCCGGGTCGGCGGAGCAGGTGGCGCAGATGACCGCACAGTTCGTGAAGGACGGCGCGGTGGTGCGGGTGCGGCACCAGCGTCCCGACGGCGTGCACGCCCGCCGGCTGCGGCTGAGCGCCGGCAGACTCCACGGGGTGGGTGACAGTGACTGAGACCGCAGGCGTGGTGGCGATCGGCTGGCCGCAGTTGGTCTTGTCGGCAGGCTTCATGGTGCTCGTCGGTGTCATCTCGATCCGGCTCTCGCTCGGCATCGAGAAGGACCTGGCGATCGCGACCGTGCGCACCTATCTGCAGTTGTTCGTCCTTGGCCTCACGCTCAGATGGGTGTTCGGTGTGGACAGCCCGTGGCTCGTGCTCGCGCTCATGCTGCTCATGGTGGTGATGGCCGCTCGCACCATCCTGAACCGCGCTCCCGACGCCCCCGGGGGGATCTTCGGCAGTTCGGTGGTCGCGATGGGGCTCACCGGCTTCATCGTGACCTTCGCGGTCACAGGGTTGGTCGTCCAGGTGGAGCCGTGGTACCGGGCACAGTATGTGATCCCGATCGCAGGCATGGTGCTCGGCAACTCGATGACCGGCATCGCGCTCGCGCTCGAGCGGGTGTTCGCGGACCTCGACGCGCGTGCCGAGGAGCTCGTGGCGCTTGTGGCCCTCGGCGCGACCCCGTGGGAGGCGGCATCGCCCAGTGTGCGCACGGCGATCTCGGCGGCGCTCATCCCCACCATCAACTCGATGGCGGCGGCTGGCATCGTGTTCATCCCGGGCATGATGACCGGCCAGATCCTGGCGGGAGCCGACCCGCTCGCGGCCAGCGCGTATCAGATCGTGGTGATGCTGATGGTGGCCGCCGCGACCGCGATCGGCTCGGTGGTGGCGGTGATGCTGACGTTCCGCAGGCGATTCAGCGCAGACGGCGTATACCTGGAGAAGGGGATCCGCGACGACGAGCACGTGCTCGTCGAGGGCTCTGGACGCATCTAGGACCCGGGCGTGCGGGTTGCCCGGGTGCGGAAGGGACCCTACACTATCGTGGACCGTGGACCGGCCACGGCTGTCGGGAGGGTCATGACGGCTTTCGAGCTCTACCTCAAGCGCAACGCGAAGAAGTTCGACGCGTATCTTGCCGAGTTCTTCGGCAACGGTTCGCACGCGGACATGAAGCGATACCTGTACGCCCCGCTCAAGGAGTACACACGCAACGCCGGTAAGCGGCATCGGCCGCTCATCTGCCTGCTTGCCGCCGAGGCCGTGGGCGGCGACCCCAAGCGCGCGTGGCCGTCGGCTGCCGCCATCGAGCACTTCCACACCGCGGCGCTCATCCACGACGACATCATGGACAGCTCGCTCACCAGGCGCGGCGAGCCGTGTCTGCACGTTGTGGAGGGCGATGCTCTCGCCATCAACTCGGGAGATCTGGCGCTGTCGCTCGTGACCGGGGCGGTCGTGGACGATCAGGGCCTGGAAGACGCGTGTAAGCTCCGCGTGCTCAAGGAGCTCGTGGATATGACGGCGCGCACCATCGAGGGCCAGGCCCTCGATATCGGCTGGGCGCGTGACGACCGGTTCGACCTCACGGTGGCCGACTACCTCACCATGGCCAACCACAAGACGGCGTTCTACTCGGGCGCGGTGCCGCTTGCGATCGGTGCGATCGTGGGTGGAGGAACCGAGGAGCAGATCGCGGCGCTCAGGGCGTTCGGCATGGCCGCCGGGCTCGCCTTCCAGATCCAGGACGACGTGCTCAACCTCGTTGGCACACGTGAGGCCACGAAGAAGGACTTCCGGAGTGACCTCACCGAGGGCAAGCGCACGCTTGCCGCCGTGCACGCGCTCGAGCACTCGGCGCAGCGCGACCGGCTGCTCGAGCTGCTCGCGGCGCGCACCGAGGACACGGCGCTGCTCGACGAGGCGGTCGCCATCATGAACGAGAGCGGCAGCATCACCTTCGCGCGCGACTACGCACGGGATCTCGTGCTGGGTGCGAAGACCGAGCTCGAGGCGGCGTTGCCGGCCAGCAAGGCCCGCGACCTGCTGCTTTCGATGGCTGACTTCTTCGTGCAGCGCGACAACTAGCACCACCCCCACCCACACCGCTCACCCCGCTGAGACTCCGGTAGAGCCCTCGTCGCTGTCCTCGCGCACAACGCGAGGCGCGTCGGTAGAGCCCTCGTCGCTGTCCTCGCGCACAACCCGCGCTGCGGAGGCTTCCTCGGACTCAACCGACGCGCCTCTCTCGCTGCGGAGGCTTCCTCGGACCTCCCGGCGGCCGTGCGGAGCTCGCTAACGGGTATGATGAACGGGATAACCCGTCCTCGAATGGAGGCTCTCCTATGCGTGCCATGAAGGTCACTGAGAACATCTGGTGGGTCGGCGCGATCGACTGGAACCTGCGCGACTTCCACGGTTTCGAGACGCCGCAAGGCAGCACGTACAACTGCTATCTCGTGATGGGCGAGACCGGCATCGCGCTCATAGACACGACGAAGGCGCCGTTCGTATCCGAGCTGCTTGAGCGTGTCGAGTCGGTGGTGCCTCTCGATAAGATCACGCATATCGTGGTGAACCACGTGGAGCCTGACCACAACGGCGGACTGCCCGAGGTCATGACCGCGATGCCACAGGCGCGTGTGGTGGCCTCGCCGGCGGGCGTGAAGGGCGTGGCCGACTACCACAACGGACTCGTGGTTGAAGCCGTGAAGGCGGACGACGTCATCGACCTCGGCGGGCGGACGCTGCGGTTCCTGCCGATGTCGATGGTGCACTGGCCCGACTCGATGTTCACGTACTGCCCGGAAGAGCGCGTGCTCATGCCCAATGATGCTTTCGGGCAGCATGTCTCGAGCGATGAGCGGTTCGCCGGCGAGTACGGGATGGACGACGCGCTGCGCGAACTCGGCATCTACTATGCGAACATCCTGCTGCCGCTCGGCACGGCCGTCGGCAAGGCGATCGACAAGGTGCTCGAGACCGGATGGGAGATCGACGTCGTCGCTCCGTCGCACGGTCTGATCTGGCGCGGCGAGGAGTTCGGCCGGGTCATCGAGGCGTACCGGCGCTGGGGCGCCGGCGAGAAGCGCGACAAGGCTGTGGTGGTGTACTCGACGATGTGGGGTTCCACAGCGGCACTCGCAACGCGCATTGCCGACGCGATGGCGGCCGAGGGTGTCGAGGTAGGCGTGTACGACCTTGCGGCAACGCCGGTGGCGCATGTGACCGCCGAGCTGCTCGAGGCCAAGGCGCTCGTACTCGGCTCGCCGACGCTGCATCACGGGATGCTGTACAGGGTCGCCGGCTACCTGCAGTACCTTGCGGGACTCAAGCCCACGGGCCGAATCGCTGCCACATTCGGCAGCTACGGCTGGAGCAAGGGTGCCGAGAAGCAGATGCGCGCCCGGCTGGAGGAGATCGGCTTCGACATGCCGCTTGACGACTATCTCGTTAAGTTCCGGCCAGAGGCGGATGACTTCGCCGAGGTGACCGAGTGGGCGAGCCAGCTCGCGGAGGCCGTGAAGGCGCTTTAGCAGCCGAGGTCAGCGCTTGAGGGTGCTGATGCCGAGCACCTGGTAGATGTGGCAGTAGCCCATGTAGGCGCTCAGCCACAGCACCGCCGCGAACAGCGCGCCGAGCAGCGCCCCCGTGGGCCCGAAGGCGATTCCGAAGCCGAGCACGGCGCCACCCAGGATGAAGCGAATCACGCGGTCGGCGTTCGACATGTTGACCGGTCTCTTCATGGCGGCCTCCCGGCGCTGGGTGCGTGCTGGTTTACGTTCTGGTTTGTTCCCGGTGACGGATCGGTGATGCGGTTGTGTGCATGATAGCGCGACCGCGTCGCCGTCCGGGAGCGGGAAATGGAACGATCACGCCAGCCGAAGCTGCTCGACCTCATGGCCGAGGAGATCAGAGCGCGCCACTACAGCGCGCGGACCGAGAAGGCGTATGTACAGTGGGCCGAGCGGTTCATCCGCTTCCACCACATGCGCCATCCTGCGGACATGGGTACTGATGAGGTCAATGCGTTCGTCACGAGTCTGGCGGTGCGGGATCACGTGAGCGCCTCGACGCAGACCCAGGCGCTCTCGGCGATCCTGTTCCTGTATCGGTATGTACTTGGCATGGAGATAGGCGAGCTCGAAGGGCTTGTGCGGGCGCGCAAGCCGATACACCTGCCGGTGGTGATGACTCGAGCCGAGGTCCGGGCGGTTCTGGCCGAGCTCGAGGGCGAGTACTGGCTCATCACGGCCCTTCTGTATGGCACAGGCATGCGGCTCTCCGAGTGCCTGTCGCTGCGCGTGCAGGACATCGACTTCGGGGCGAACCAGATCGTGGTGCGCGACGGCAAAGGCGGCAAGGACCGTGTGACGATGCTACCCGAGTCGCTCAAGGGCCCGCTCAAGGACCAACTCCGCCGTGCGGAGATCGTGCACAAACGGGATCTGGCAGCTGGCTGGGGCAGGGTGGTGCTACCGGAGGCGCTGGGTCGCAAGTACCCCAACGCGGCGGGGGAGTGGCGGTGGCAGTGGGTGTTTCCGCAGCAGCGCCGGTGGACAAGCAGCGCGACCGGGGAGCAGGGCCGGCACCACGTGCACGAGACACTCGTTCAAAGGGCGGTGCGCGAGGCGGTGCGGCGCTCGGGGGTCCAGAAACACGTGACGTGTCACACGTTCCGACACACATTTGCGACCCAGCTGCTTGAATCGGGCTACGACATACGGACGATCCAGGAGCTGCTGGGTCACAAGAGCGTGAATACGACGATGATCTACACGCATGTGCTCAACAAGGGCGGGCTGGGTGTGCGGAGCCCGCTGGACGGGATGTAGGGGCGAGGGTGGGATAGGTGCGCGGTTATCCACACTGCATATCCAGGCGCTGGGTGCGTCCGTGACCCGATCAGCACGAATATGATTATCATGTAATATGATTATCATGTTCAGTCGAAGGAGGATCTGATGTCTGAGACACTGACAGTAACCGAGGTGGTCCGCCATTTCGCTGAGTACGTGAATCGCGTCACGTACCGGCAGGAGTCGTTCGTGCTCGTTCGCGGGAACAAGGCCGTTGCGGAGCTGCGTCCGCTCCCCGCCGGGAAGCGGCTGAGCGAGTTGCCGGCGTTGTTCGCCTCGCTGCCGCATCTGTCCGAGGATGACGCAGTCTGTCTTGCGGCTGACCTTGATGCCGCCCGCGATGAGCTCGAGAGTGTGAAGGTGCGCGACGCATGGGAGTACTGATCGATGCCAGCATCCTCATCGAAGCCGAGAGGGGGCGGCTTGACCTTGAGCCTCATGTGGCCAGGCGCCCGGATGATGAGTCGTTCCTGTCGGTGATCACTGCAAGTGAGCTGCTGCATGGCGTTCACCGGGCTGTCGAGCCTCGACGGCGCGCACGGCGTTCGGCATTTGTGGAGGGGATACTTGAACGTTTCCCAATACTGCAGGTGGATCTGGCTACTGCTCGTGCGCACGCGCAAGTATGGTCGGACCTGTCGGCCACTGGCAATCTGATCGGGCCGCATGACCTTTGGCTGGCGGCAACGTGCATTGCGCATGGGCTCACGATGGTGACGGCGAATGTACGGGAGTTTGAGCGCGTGCCCGGGCTGCAGGTTGACCAATGGTATGACGAGGGCTGACGCTCGAGCCAGAAACCAAACACATGGCCCGGCGCGCCTCGCTCGTAGGGCGTCTCCAAGACGCTGCACGGATGACGTGGTTGTGACCCTGGTATAGCGGAACTCCATAACCTAGAATCAGAGTGCGGTTCAGACCGTAGAATCACTGTTAGATTCAATCTGGATTCCCCTGATGTCATCGCGCGCGGGTACAATCGCGGTATACGGGTCTTCGGTTCACTGAGGTGGTCAACATGACGGTCGAAGAAATCATGCGAGAGGCGCTGACACTCGATGTCGAAACGCGCGCCTCGATTGCTCATGAGTTGCTCTCCAGCCTCGAGTCGCTCTCCGATGCTGAGGTCGAGCGTCTCTGGGTGGCTGAAGCCAAGCGCCGCAGCGCTGATGTCAAAGCCGGACGGGCGCAGACTCTCTCGGCGCATGAGTCACTAGCCCGCGCCCGCGCCAATCGGTAGCGACCGTGATCCTCGAAATCCACGAGGACGCTGACCGCGAACTTAACGATGCGGCGAACTACTACGACGCGGAGAGCCCCGGACTCGGCACGCTGTTCCTCGACCAAGTTGACGTCGGGTATCAGCGCATCCTCGAGAATCCGCATGCCGCAGCAGAGGTCGACTCTGACATCAGAAGGCTCGTCCTCGCGAAGTTCCCCTTCAATCTGATCTACGAGATTGATGGCGACGTCATCCTGATTCTTGCCGTTGCGCACCAGAGGCGTCGGCCTCACTACTGGCGCGAACGCCGGGTGGGATGAATCTAACAAGCGGATCGAGCAGAACGCACAACTCGTCGGCTACCAAGTAATCGGGTGGGCGTCTGCTCATCCGCCAAGGCGTTAGGCGAGATTGGCCGTCATTCTCGAGCGGGAGGGACTGCGTGGACTGGCTGATCGCCATAGCGCTCTTGCTGTCGGTGCTCCTCCTGCCCGTCGGCCTGGTGCAGGCGCTCGGCTCCCTCGCTCGCCGTATGAGTCCCTCCGTGAGCGAACGCCGTCTCCCGAGCATCAGTCGAAAGGCGTCTTGGCAGGTGCAACTCCTGGGAGTCGCAGCCCTACTCACCGTGCTCGGAGTTCGCGCCCTGCTTGGTCGCCAGCCGGACTGGCTGATGCTCTTCTATGGTTCGTTCCTCTATGTCGCCACGATCGGTGCGCTCTTCTACTGGCGGTATCCAGAGCTGTTCCCGTTCGTTTCGGCCTCTTCAGACGCTTCTCCACTGCAACGGCGACTGGCCTTGGGTGCTGCATACGTCTTCGCGACGATGGCGACAGTTGCCGCGATCGGACTGGCTGTGCTCGTGGTTACTGTCCAGGTGTAGCAGGCCAATTCGCCTAACAAGCGCTTCCAGCTGACGCGCCAACGTGTACGCTACGAAAAGAGGGCTTCGGCGCGCAGCTGAAGCGCCGAGACGTTAG
>JAZIGI010000065.1:0-9922 GCA_036679125.1 Actinomycetota bacterium
CATCGGGGTGGGTGCATCGCGAGGTCGCGCAGCGGGGTCGGCAACGGTCGCGTCACAGCGATGGTTCGCGCAGAGCCGCGCTCTGCTACGGTGGTGTGGTCGGCTCCGGAAGCAGGGTGGTGGGCATGTCTGATCGGCCGCTGTGGCGCGTGAATCTCCCGTACATCGTGATCGGCCTGCTCGACGTCTTCGCAATCGGCCTGGGCATGGGCGTGCCGGTCTTCGCGATCATCCTCGGCGCAGGCCTCGGCTGGTGGCTCGTGCGTCGGGGCCCCGGCGTGCTGCCCGAGGTGTCGCCGGTACCCGCGGGGCCCTCGGTCCCCCGCTCCGCCATCCGTACGCTGCTGGCGCAGGCGCTCACCGTTTCGGCCGTGACCTTCATCGTGATGCTCGCGGTGTGGGGCCCATCGATCCCGTTCGCGTTCGACGCGGGATTCGACGCCGCCGGCTTCGGCATCCCGCTCCTGCTGTACACGCCGCATGCGTCGATGATCGGCTGGCTCGTGCTCATGATCCTGGTGTCACCGCTGCTGCAGTTCGCTGCCATCGCGACCACAGGCGCGCTCGCACTCGCAGCTGGACCGCGCGCCGAGGGGTAGCGACCGCGTCTGAGGTAGCGGCCGCGTGTGGGGTGGCGGCCGCGCGAGAGGTAGCCGCCGCGTGTGGGCCCTAGTCGAGCGCTCCGGGGTTGCAGATGAAGCCGTCGACCAACTCCTCCGCACGCGCGAGGTCATCGGCGTCCTCGATCGTCCAGCCGAGGATCGGCCTTCCCCGCCAGCGCTGCACGGTCACACCGGGGCATGGCAGCGCATCGATGTCGTACGCGATGAAGTCGGGCTGGCTCGCCCAGTTCATCGCCATGTTGGCGAGCAGGAGCTTCTCGTACCAGGCGAGGTTCTCGCCCTTGAAGCGGCTCGCGAGCTGTCCGCGCGGGATGTCCGGAGCAAGCTCGGCGACCCGCTGCAGCGAGAACGGGTTGAACGACATCACGCACACCGGGCCGTCGTACGCATCGAGCTGCATGGCCACAGCGTCCTCGAGCGCCCCGATCTCGCCCTCGTTCTTGATCTCCACGAACACCGGCACGCGCCCGTCAACGAGCGCGAGCACCTCCGAGAGAGTGGGGATCCGCTGGTCACCGCCGAGGAGGCTCAACTGCCTGAGCTCGAAGGAGGGCGTATCGGCCAGCGGACGCACCACGCCGGTCATGCGCTCGAGCGAGGCATCGTGGAAGACCATGATCTCGCCGTCGAGCGACCACTGCACGTCCAGCTCCACCGCATAGCCGTTCTCCACGGCCTCGGCGAAAGCCGTGAGCGAGTTCTCGGGGCGTTCACCGTTGTCGGTCCACTGCCCGCGGTGGGCGATCTTCTGCGTGGTGAGCCAATCGGGCGGCTCGCGGTCGGGCATGCCGCCGGTGCCGAAGGCGTACGCGCCCGCGAGCACCACAACGACCAGCAGCGCAACGATCAGACCTATCCGCCTCATTGGAGACCCTCTCGCGCGGGGCCGTCTACTTCTTGAACATCTTGCCGAGGAACCCCATGACCTCGTCGACGGCCGAGCCATCCTTGTCGGCGTCGAGCGCCGAGTTGAGTATACCGAGGATGTCCGGCGCCGCTTCGGCATCGGCCTGAGCGGCCGAGCCGAGGAACGACGAGAGTCCGCCTGCGTCAAGGCCGTCCTCGCGCTGCGTCTTGCCGAGCATGCCCATCACGAGCGGCGCGGCGATCATGAGGATCTTGCCGATCTGCTCGGCGGAGAGGCCCGTCTTCTCCGCGAGGCCCTGCTCAACGGCAGGCTGCGTGGCGCCCAGTGCGTGGCCGAGGATGCCGGGTCCCTCGCCGGCGGCCGGGTCCTGGAGCAGTCCGCCCAGATCGCCGAGGATCGAGCCGTCGTGGTCTTGCTGCAGCGCGTCCAGGAGGCTCGAGGCGCCCTTCGGCTTGGAGGCGTTGTTGGCGAGCGCGCCGATGAGCAGCGGCATCGCGGCGGAGAGTGCGGAGCCGGCCGACTCCTCGTCGATGCCCACGGCGCTGCCGATCTTCGCGAGCCCGCCGCCCGCGAGCTGGTCCATGAGGCCCTTGGTGAGTGCGTCCATGTGCGCCTTTCATCGGCCCGCGGCGCGGGCACCGTGTGAGAGATGCGAGCGGGGCGCAATGAACCCGCGCCCCGCGCTGTGTCAGACCTTCTTGCGGACGAACCCGTAGACCGCAAGGACCACGATCGCGCCAAGCGTGGCCACGAGCAGCGACCAGAGATTGAAGCCGGTCATGCCCGTCTTGCTGAAGATGCTCATGATCCAGCCGCCGACGAACCCGCCGACGATACCGAGAGCCGTGGTGACCAGGAATCCGGCCTTCTGTTCACCCGGCATGATCCACTTCGCGAGCATGCCCGCGAGCAGACCGACGACGATCCACGAAAGCCATCCCATGTGCAGCCCCTCCTTGCTGGGTTATGGATACGGTAGGTACTTACCCGAAGCTGCGGGGTTGTGCCTCAGTTGGGCTCGCCCAGGATCCGCAGGCGGCGCATCGCCGCATGGATCACGCCCTGATCGAACATCGCCATGAGGTGGCCGGCCACCTCGCCCTCCCAGCGGAGCGCGTCGGTGAGCACCTTGCGGATCGTCTCGAGGTCGACGCTCTCGAGCAGCAGCGGATCCCCCACGTAGTGGTGCACGAAGATCTCCCACTCGTGATCGGGCTTGAAGTCATAGGTCATGTGGTGGTCGTGGAGCGACTGGATCCAGTCGATGACTTCGTCGGCATAGAGGAACCACATGTCGTCGCCGGCATCCGGACCGTCGATGGCGGGCGCGGTGAACTCGCCGATGTCCGCTGACCGCGCACTGAGCGGCTCGAACGCCTCAAGCACGGCGCGGATATCGGCCGGCGTCGGCCCCTCGGCGATGCTGTTGTTCATGACGGCCCCTCCCCGTTTCTCCCAGTGCGTATCGTACGACACCCGTCTGACACCGCGCGGTGGGCGGCGACCGCCGGGCGGGACAGCGCGGCGGGAGGGGCGATGCGGCGGCAGTGGTCGGCGCGGCTGCGCGGCGGGAGGGGCGATGCGGCGGCGGTGGTCGGCGCGGCTGCGTGGCGCGTACACTATGCGCAGAGGCCCACATCCGGGGAGGTCGCCATGAAGCGGTTGCTGCTCGTCTCACTCGCGCTCGTGCTGGCGCTGTCGCTCACAGCGTGCGGCGGAGGTGGCACCGCTCCCGGTGGCGACACCGGCTCGTCCCCGGACAGCGCTGGCAGCGCAGGCGGCGCGAGCGGCGGCACTGCGACCGACGACGGCATCGCCACCGTCGAGGACCTCAAGGCGCTGCTTGCCGAGGAACACGCCGACGCCGAGTGGTATGCGGACGTCACCGACGTGACCGTTGAGACGATGCTCGGCGCACCGGTGCTCGCGTTCCACATGACGTGGTCGAGCACGTCCGGCGACTTCGACGCGTTGAACAGCAAGACGATGGCGCTCGGCGACCTGATGGGCAGCCTCGAGCAGTCGGTGGCCCCCAACGTGGTGCTGGTGTACACCGACGACACCGTGGGTGACCTCTACGGCTCCGGCGGTCCGGGGATCGCGATGATGGCCGACGCGTTCGCCCTGCCGCCGGCGCCCACGACCGCCGAGGGTGTAGCCGAATGGCTCGAGACCGTGTACGGCCCGGGCGGGCTGGTGGAACTCGGACCTGATGAGACGTGGTACGCCGCGATCGAGTCCATCACGATGCAGTCGCTCTACGGCGGCCAGACGCTGGTGGTGGAGACGAGCGCGCCGAGCATCCAGTCGCTCGACGCGAGCCTGGTGAACCGCGCGCTCATGAGCACGGGCTCGCCGCTGCTCGAGAGCTACGAGATCCGGGCGGCCGACGGCACCGTGAGCTCGGGCTTCGCGCAGACGCTCGTGGGCACCGGATTCCTGTACCCGGTGGAGTAGAGGGGCGAAGCCTCAGTGGCCGGCGGGTGTGGCGCTGCCGGGCTTCGGCATGTCGTTTCTGCGGGGTTCGCACGTATGCGAACCGAAGAATGAGTGGGACCGCGGGTGTGGCGCTGACGGGCTTCGGCATGTCGTTTCTGCGGGGTTCGCAAATATGCGAAGTGCGTGAGAACGTAATGTACGCCTGCCCGAAGCACTGCTCGGCAGGCCCGCACGGACCTGATCGGAGGCGGCATGGGGCTCTACTCGCTCGGCTACATCGCGTACGGCGCGCTGCAGGCGGCGCTCGCGGTGTGGGTGTTCACGCTGTGGCGGCGCGACCGCACCGCCGGCGCGTTCATGCTCCTGCTGCCGATCGCGGCGGTCTGGTACGACAACCTCATCATCGGCCTGGGCAGCACCATCGGCGCCGGGCCCGCGCTCGAGGCGCTCACGTTCCCGCGGTTCCTCGGGCACTCGCTCTTCACACCGAGTTGGATCGTGGCGGCCACCATGCTCGCCGCACGCTTTGGCGCTTTCCGGCGACACGAGCGCATCGCGAAGATCGGCTCGTGGGTCCTGTGGGCGGCGATGGTGGCCGTGGGGTTCGTGAACGAGGTCATCTCCTTTGAGGGCGAGCTCGTGCGCGAAGCCGACGTCCTCTACTACACCAACGTCGGGCGCTTGTTCACGCCTCCCCCGCCGTCGCTCACGATGACGGTCGTGGTGCTGCTCGCCGGCATCTACATCGCTGTACGTACGCGCGGCCGCTGGCCGTGGATGGCGCTCGGCGCGGTGCTGGTGCCGGCAGGACAGTTCGTGAACGCCGAGGGGCCGCTGTTCTTCGTGGTGAACTTCGGCGAGGTGCTGATGTCGGCGTCGCTCGTGGCCACGCTATGGTATGTGCTGCGGCGGGAGCGGGTGGAGGGCTGAGCCTGCTCCTGCCGGTCACACCCTCACTCGAGCAGCCGCCCGACCCTGGCCCCGAACTCGCTACTGACCCTCCCACAGGACCGCCGTCCGCCGCAGAGGAGCCGCTCATGCCAGCCATCCGCGAAGTGCGTCTCGCCTCCCCCGCCACCCCCACGCTCGAGGGCGCGGGCGTGCATCTGCGCCGGGCGTTCGGGCACGGGCAGCACGAGCTCTTCGACCCGTTCCTGATGCTCGACGACTTCCGGGGCGACCACCCCTCTCAGTACGAGGCCGGGTTCCCCTGGCATCCGCATCGCGGCATCGAGACGATCACGTACGCGATCGAGGGCGAGATCGACCACGGCGACTCTATGGGCAACGCCGGCACGATCGGCGCCGGCGACGTGCAGTGGATGACCGCGGGCAGCGGAATCGTGCACCAGGAGATGCCGCACGGCAACGCCGAGAGCCGCATGGGCGGCTTCCAGCTGTGGGCCAACCTGCCCGCCGCGCGCAAGATGATCGCTCCGCGCTACCAGGGCATCACCGCCGAGGAGATCCCGCTGGTGGAAGCCGACGGCGCCACGCTGCGCGTGATCTGCGGTACGGTGGCCGGCGTGACCGGCCCGGCGCAGGACATCGTGATCGAGCCCGAGTACCTCGACGTGGCC
Source organism: Actinomycetota bacterium (assembly GCA_036679125.1). Lineage (GTDB taxonomy): Bacteria > Actinomycetota > Coriobacteriia > Anaerosomatales > Anaerosomataceae > Anaerosoma. The sequence goes on from JAZIGI010000065.1 coordinate 5,511, forward strand.
CTTGCGCCGGGTACCGCATGGACGCACCCCACGACGGCGGGCCACACGGCGTTCGCGTACCTCTTCGAGGGCGCGGCGCGGTTTGGCGGCGCGGGTGCGGAGATCGCCGCCGGCCACGGGACGCTCGTGCTGCTGACCGACGGCAATGCGGTCCGCGTGACCGCGGGCGCGGACGGCGCCCGCTTCCTGCTCGTGAGCGGCAAGCCGCTCCGCGAGCCGGTGGCGTGGGGCGGACCGATCGTGATGAACACGCGTGAGGAGCTGCGCCAGGCGTTCCGCGAGCTCGACGAGGGCACGTTCATCAAGGACGAGGCGGCGGGACGATGAGGATCGATCCGCGAGGCGTGGAAAGCGCGACGCTGCCCGGCATTACTCGCATTCGATGCTAGTAACAACGGATGTTAGTAACACGCGATGTGAGTGTTGGCTGAGGCCGAGCGACCCGCTACTCGTTCCGCATGATTGTGCGGAAAGCGGCTGTCACCCGCTGTCTCCCTCGAACAGCCGCCGTACCTCATTCGCCAGACGCTCCTGGATCATGTCGACGTAGAGCGGAGCGAACGCGATGATGTCGCGGACCTCTGCCTCACCCACAGCACCGACGCTCTCATACACCGTGGTGTTGCGCTTCTTGCGGAATCGCTGAGGCCGCGAGGCGAGTTCTGGCTGGTTGGACAAGGCCTGCTTCCTGAAATGTGTTGTAGTGCTTGTTGCGGTTCGTCGGGCGGAAACCGCACTGTGCCATGTAGGCGACCGAGCTCTGTAGCACGGCGTTGTAGGCGACGGCGAACGCCCAATCGTAGTCGGTACCCAGTAGCGACTCAGCGGTGGCGATGTCCCGCCGGGCGACCCGCACGAGACTCGCTATCTCGACAGCATCGACCGTCACCGGCTCGATGATCCCCTTGTTCCGCAACTCATCGAAGTCCATCTTCGCCCCCAATGAGGAAGATCTTCGGCCCTGTCACGATCTCGGTCACGAACGCCTGCTTCCGGGTCAGGCGCTCGCGCCACTCCGCCCGGCTGAGCACGGTGGCATTGACCTCACGTTCCAGCGTACGCTCCGCCTCTGACAGCGCACGGTCCAGGGCAGCCACCTCGACGTCTCCGATCACGAGAACATCCACGTCGGACGCGGCGTCCTCCGAGCCGCGAGCCACGGAGCCGAATACAAGCGCCGCGCGCACGCCTGGAAGGCCCGCGAGGTGTTCGCGCAGCACATCGCCAAGGCCTTCGGACTTGTAGACGATGCTCTTGATCTCCGCGTAGAGCGGGTGTGCTGTGTTGACCGTGAAGAATCGCACGTTGCCCTCGCGCTCGCTCTGAATCATGCCTGCCGACTCGAGCCGGGCAAGCTCCTTCTGCACGCCTGCCGAGGCGAGACCGAGCTCGCGGATGAGTTGCGTGGCATAGAAGCGCTCGCCCGGATGCGTGAAGAACCGCACCAGAAGCGCGCGCCGCGTGGCCGATGTCACGAGAGTGGAGAGCATCACTTACCTCATTTATAGCAGGTTTCTGCTCTTTTCATAGTAACACATGTCGCCCATAACCACCGCCGCCCTCAGTACGGTCCGAGCTCCTGGGAGAGCTCCGTCAGCACCACCCCTGGCATCAGTACAGCCCAAGCTCCTGGGAGAGCTCTGTAAGCTCCTTGAGGGCCTGACGCTGCGTCTCGCGCTGCCTCTTGAAGTCAAGCACGTCGGCGACTGCCAACCGGCGGTGGCTGCCGACCTTGTAGTAAGGGAGCTCGCCCTGATCAAGAAGTTTGATGAGGTGCGGGCGTGAGACACCGAGGATGTCAGCCGCGGTCTGTGTGGTGAGATCGTGGTCGACCTCCACCACCGCCGCGGTTCCGCCCTCGGCGACGATCGACAGCACCTCGCGTGTAAGGCGATAGACCTGCTCGGGGACCTCGACAGGCGCCCCGGATTCGTCGGTGACGGTGATGCGCAGTCCGCCAGCGGTGGCTGCAGCGTCTGCGTCTGGAGTCTGGCTATTCGGGTTCATCGTGGTGCTCCCGGTCGGTGGTCTAATCGCATCATACGCAATAGTCGCCATACCCGCAACGAGCCACGTGCCGAATTCGCGAGCTGCGTAGCTCGAACAGACACTTCAGCGCGGCGCACAATGCGCCTGACCCGTTTGAAGTCACAAATTGTGACTTCAAACTCGTTTCCGCTGCTCAGGGGCTAGACGTGACCTCGAACCCGGTCGAGTCGATCACGTCGTAGCGGGCATCGTACCGGCCCGACAGTGTGCGATCGCCGAGGTAGTGCGGTCCGGCGCCCTTGGGCGCGCATGCCGCGAGAGCGCGGGCCGTATCCGCTGATCCGCCGCGTTCGAGCACGTACGCCGCACGTGCCCAGGAGCCAGGTGATCGATCCTCCAGCTCATCCACGAGCCCGTCTGGTGTTACCGAGGATGCCGCCTCGGGGAGCCACTCCCCCACGTTTGGCCAGTCGTGATAGGCGCTCGGCCGGGACGCCATGAACGCGAGCAGCGTAGCCGGTCCCCATACAGGTAGGCCGTCCCGGTGCGTTATGGGACTGACCGGAGCCCACCGCACCACGCGGAACGCCGCAAGCGAGCGGGGGACGCGAAAGCCCGGAGGCGCACCGATCGCCTCTGCCTCAGGCCTACGCGAGGCCAGGCCGAGCAGGTACGCGGCAGACTCCGCAGCCACTGCGAGCGGAGCGTCAGGGTCGCGGGCGAGGACCGCCCGAAGCTCGATGAAGGGATCGCCCGCCCTGAACGCGCCTGCGCGAGCCGCAGGAGCGAACTCCCACACTCCCCGGGTGAGGAGCGGAAGCAGCCAGCCCCGCTCGCGCAGACGCTGTGCGATCACGTTCGTGGGCCACTCGACGCCGGCCGCCCGTGCGTAGTCGGCGAGCGCGGTGGATGTCACAACGCGGGGCTGGTCAAGCTCAAGCGCCTCGAGCAGTGGGGCGAGCCCCTGCGGGATTGAACGGACTGTCATGGATGACACGCTTTCTATCTTAAAACGATACGATTAGTGTTGCTTGCGACAGTTCGCGTGTCAAGGACCCCACTGGAGTGGCCCCAAGAAACGCGAAAGCCGCCTCGCGGCGGCCTCGCAGCCCCGGATTTGCGACCCGGGGAAAGTCGTACATCATATGTAGCGCTGCACCGCAGGGATGTCAACGGGGCAGCGGACGCTGAGCGCTCCCCGCCTCCGCCCCTCTGCTACCCTTGTCGCAGCCCCGCCAGGCGTGGGGTCGGGGAATCCACTCATCGTCGCTCCAACTGGACGCTCAGCGCGTCTCATCCCCCTCGCCGAGGGCATGGGCATCCGTCACGAAACGGTCGAAATCGCTTGGCTCCGCATCCCGCACCGCACGCTCGCCGTCGCGATACCGCTCGTACTCGGCCGCCGCGTGCTCCTCAGCAAGCGCGTGCGAGATCGTGCCCGCGCTCTCCAGGACGTCGTGTTCGCTCAGGCGCAGGAAGTCATCGAGCTTGGCGATCCAGTCGGCCATGTGCATCGGCCGGTGTCTGCGCGCCTGCATCTCGGCAAAGTCCAGGTATGCCGAGACGAGCAGGTTGAGCGCCGCCAGCTCGTCGTGGCCGAGGTAGTTCTTGGCCACCGAGATGTCGCCCCTGCGGACCGGGCCGTCCGGCGCGTTCTTCCACGTCGTGAGCCCCATGTTCGGCCGCATCGCATCCGCCCGTGCATGGATCACCTCGGCAGCTGTGTGGCCGTGCGCAGCCCAGTGCATCTTGTTCTGCACCGTCTGAAAGAACCGCGTGCTCGTCTCTGCCGAGGGGTCGTAATCGATGCTCGTGGCGTAGATGTCGGTGACCTTCTGGTAGAAGAGGCGCTCGCTCGAGCGGATATCGCGGATGCGCGCGAGCAGTTCCTCGAAGTAGTCCGTACCGAGCGTGCGACCGGCCTTGATGCGCTCGTCATCCATCGTGAAGCCCTTGACGAGCAGCTCCGAGAGCCGGGCCGTTGCCCACCGACGGAACTGCGTGCCGCGGCTGGATCTAACGCGGTAGCCAACGGCGAGGATCGCGTCGAGGTTGTAGTGCTCCACGTCGCGCGCGACGTTGCGTGACCCCTCACGTTGAACTATTCGGAACCGCCGAACAGTTGCCTCGGGACTCACTTCGCCGCTCTTGAAGATGGTGCCCAGGTGCTCGTTCACCGTTGGGACCGTCACCTGGTACAGCTCCGCGATCTGCCGCTGCGTGAGCCAGACGGTCTCACCCTCGAGCCGCACACGCAGCTGTGAGGCGCCATCCGTGTAGATGAGGAATCTGCCGTGCCCCGCATCGAGATCGGACTGCTCGGTTTCCGACACAAGAACCCTCCCATCTTGGACTCACACCCATCTCCCCCGACGTCCATGATAGAACACGTGTTCGATTGGTCAAGACGCCGAGGATGATGA
>JAZIGI010000066.1:0-9910 GCA_036679125.1 Actinomycetota bacterium
GTCGCGCACGACTCGGTCCGCTTCACGTCCACCTTGGTCGACGTGCCGGTGAGCGCCTCGTCGAACGTGAGCGTGAGGTCGTACTGCAGATCCGCGCCACGGTGGGCGCTCTTCCGACGACCACCGCCGGCCCCACCGCTGAAGAGGTTCCCGAACAGGTCGCCGAGGTCGCCCATGTCCACGGTGTTGTAGCCACCAGCGCCACCCGGGAACCCGCCGCCGGGCCAGCCGGCGCCGGGGCCACCGGCACCGCCCGGGGGCATGTTCCCGCCGAAGTAGCGCCCGTACGTGTCGTACTGCTGGCGCTTCTCATCGTCGGAGAGCACCTCGTACGCCTCGTTGATCTCCTTGAACTTGTCCTCGGAGCCGCCGGCGTCGGGGTGATGCTTGCGCGCCTGCTTCCGGAACGCCTTCTTGATCTCATCGGCGGTCGCCGTCTTCGCGACGCCGAGTATGTCGTAGTAGTCCTTGTCGGCCATAGCGGGCTCCTTAGGACTCCGGTCCTCCGGTGCTCACCACGACCGAAGCCGGTCTGAGCACGCGGCCGTGCATCCGATAGCCGCACTGGTACATGTCCACGCACGTTCCCTCGGGCACATCATCACGACTGGCCTGACCGACCGCCTGATGCTCGTTGGGGTCGAACGGCTCGCCCACGGGGTCGATGCGTTCCACGCCCTCCTTGGCGAACACGTCGAGGATCTGCTGTCGCACCATGTGTACGCCGGTCGCCAGCTCGGCTGACTCTCCCGCCGACTCGGCATGCGCGAGCGCCCGCTCCAGGTTGTCGAGCGCAGGCAGCACTTCCGAGATGATGCGCTGCCCCGCCCGCTTGATGGCGTCCTCCTGCTCTCGCGCGACACGCTTGCGGTAGTTGTCGAACTCCGCCTGCAGCCGCTGGGCGGTCTCCAGGTGGCGTCCGGCCTCCTCACGCGCGGCCTCGAGCTCACCCTCAAGCTGATCGCCCCTGAACTCGAACTCGGCGCCGAGGTCCTCGGCTAGCGTGGGATCGGCCGGACCGGACGCGCCCGGGGGAGTCCCGAAGGGAGCCTCCGCAACGTGATCTTCGCGAGGACCGCGACCGGAGGGGCTACCCCCGGTCGCGTCCTTGTGAGTCCTCGGAGTCATGGCTACTCGTCTCCGTCGACGACTTCGTAGTCGGCCACTTCCTCGTCGGCCTCAGGAGCCGCACCGCCCTCGGCGGCCTGCTCGTCCTGGGCCTGCTGGTACACGATCTCCGCGAGCTTGTAGCTCTTCTCCTGCAGCGCGGCCGTTGCGCGCTTGATCTCCTCGATGTCGTCGCCCTCGAGGGCCTTCTTCACGTCGGCGACAGCCGCCTCGACGTCGCTCTTCGTATCCTCGGGCACCTTGTCGCCGAGATCCGCGATCGTCTTCTCGGTCCCGTACACGAGGCTGTCGGCGGTGTTGCGCACCTCGGCCTCTTCCTTCTTCTTGCGGTCCTCGTCGGCGTGGCTCTCGGCGTCGTTCACCATGCGCTCGACTTCCTCGTCGGACAGCGCAGTGGTGCCGGTGATCGTGATCTTCTGCTCCTGGCCGGTGCCGCGGTCCTTGGCGGAGACGTTCACGATGCCGTTGGCGTCGATGTCGAACGTGACCTCGATCTGCGGAACGCCACGCGGCGCGGGCGGGATGTTCATCAGGTGGAACTTGCCGAGCGTCTTGTTGTCCGCCGCCATCTCACGCTCACCCTGCAGCACGTGGATCTCCACCGAGCTCTGGCCATCGGCGGCCGTGGTGAACGTCTCGCTCTTGCGGGTCGGGATCGTGGTGTTGCGCTCGATGAGCTTGGTCATCACGCCGCCGAGGGTCTCCACGCCAAGCGACAGCGGGGTCACGTCGAGCAACAGGATGTCCTTCACGTCACCGCCGAGCACGCCACCCTGGATGGCAGCGCCCACGGCAACGACTTCGTCCGGATTGACGCCCTTGTGCGGGTCCTTGCCGGTGATCTCCTTCACGAGCTCCTGGACCGCAGGCATGCGGGTCGAGCCTCCCACAAGGATCGCGTGGTCGAGATCGCCCGGCTTGATGCCAGCGTCCTTGAGCGCGTTCTGCACCGGCTTGCGGCAGCGCTCGAGCAGGTCGCTGGTGATCTTCTGGAACTCGGCACGCGTGAGCGTGTAGTCGAGGTGCTTGGGGCCGTCGGCGCCCGCGGTGATGAACGGCAGGTTGATCTGCGTGGTCTGAGTGGTGGACAGCTCCATCTTGGCCTTCTCGGCTTCGGCACGCAGGCGCTGCAGGGCCATCTTGTCCGAACGCAGGTCGATCCCGTGATCGCCGAGGAACTTGTCGGCGAGCCAGTCGATGATGCGCTGGTCCCAGTCGTCGCCGCCGAGGTGGTTGTCACCTGACGTCGACTTCACCTCGAACACACCGTCGCCGATCTCGAGCACCGACACATCGAACGTACCGCCGCCGAGGTCGAACACGAGGATGGTCTGGTCATGCGCGCCCTTGTCCAGGCCGTACGCGAGCGCGGCGGCCGTGGGCTCGTTGATGATGCGCTTGACCTCAAGGCCCGCGATCTTGCCGGCGTCCTTGGTGGCCTGGCGCTGCATGTCATTGAAGTATGCGGGGACGGTGATGACGGCTTCCGTGACCGGCTGGCCGAGGTACGCCTCGGCGTCGGCCTTGAGCTTCTGAAGGACCATCGCCGAGATCTCCTCCGGCGTGTAGTGCTTGCCCTCGATGTCGACCACCGTGCGGCCGTCCTTGCCTTTCTCGGCCTTGTACGCGATAGTGCCGCGCTCGGAGGTGGTCTCCTCGTACTTGCGACCGATGAAACGCTTGATGGACGTGATGGTGTTCTCAGGGTTGGTGACAGCCTGGTTCTTGGCCGCCTTGCCGACGATGCGCTCGCCGTCTTTGCGGAATGCCACGACCGATGGCGTGGTGCGGTCGCCCTCGGCATTCACGATGATCGTGGGCTCGCCGCCCTCGAGCACGGCGACCGCCGAGTTGGTGGTACCCAGGTCGATACCGATGATCTTGCCCATTGATGGTGCTCCTTTCGGATCCTCCCCGGTGACACCGGAGCGGCTTGTTCACTGAGATGACCGGCACGGCCCGCAGACCACTGCCAGCCTGTCACAGTATGAAATCTGAGCGCATCATTGTCAAGTTATCTGAAAGTTGATGTACAGGGTGCGGGAAGTGCAGACGAGTGACACCGACCTCCTTTACATGCGCGCACTCGCTCTGTATCATCCGCCGCGATATACCGGCAGCCGCTCGAGCGCGGTGCACGAATCGAAGGAGATCCATATGCCCCGACCGATCATCAACGAGGACGAGTGTTCCGGCTGCGGCATCTGCGTGGATGCATGCCCCGAAGGCGTACTCGAGCTCGTTGACGACGTGGCCCAGCCCGTGAACGAAGACGACTGCACCGCCTGTGGCACCTGCATGGAAGAGTGCCCGATGGGCGCGATCACGGAGATCGAAGAGGACTAGGACCGTCCAGCAGCGATTGCACGACGGGCGCCTACGGGCGCCCGTTTCGCGTTTCCGCGTCAGTGAGGGCCGCAAGCGCCTTGAACTGGGTCCAGACGCGACGTTTGAGCACGTCATCGGAGAGTGACGCTTCGAGGCCGTCGACGGCCAGGAGGCTGCGGCCTCGCCACGAGCCGAGATGGCCGGGCGTCAATGGCTCGATCGTGCAGGCCTGCGCGACGTCGTGCGCCGCCGTCGGGTCGAGTGCGATCACGATGCGCGGATCGACCGCCTCAAGGACCAGCGCGAGACGCTCGAGCCTGACGTTGTCGGCAACGCCCGGCAGCCTTGTGCAGATCGCGAAGCGGCGTTCCGGCGCCCCGATCGCGTCAAGGGCCTTGTGCGCCGCGACACCGTCCTCGCCGGCGAGCGCGATGCCCGCCGTGAGGTCGGCCGCTCCCGGCTCGCCCTTCACGAGCACCACGTCGGCGAGCTCGTCGCCCGCACAGCGCACCGGCTGCGACGTGCCCGCGATCGCCTCGGCGGCATCGATCTCTGCGCGCGCCTTGGCGCGGTACAGCGCTTCGAGCCGCTCCGCTTCACCCGCGATGCCGGACGGTACGCTCATCGCTGCTGAGCGAACCACGCAGCCGTCGCGGCCAGGCCGCCCTGCAGCTCCACGGCGGCCCGCCAGCCAAAGGTCGCGGCGGCCTTCTCGGGAGACAGCACGCTCGCCTCGACATCGCCGTCACGCGCCTCGGCGCGCTCGATGACTCCCGGGAAACGAAGTGCGACGCGCAGTCCCTCGGCGAGCATGTTCACCGAGGTCTCGACGCCGGTGGACACGTTGTACGCCGGGCCATTCGGTCCGGGAGCGGCCAGCGTCACATCAGTGCTGAGCGCGGTCGCGATGGCGTTCACCACATCGGCGACATAGATGAAGTCGCGCGTCTGACGCCCTGAGCCGAAGATCACCGGGTTCACGCCGGTGGTCATGCGCGACGCGAACTCGGCAACGACGCCGCCCTCGCCTTCCGCGCGCTGCCGGGGACCGTAGACGTTCGAGAACCGCAGGGCGGCGAAGTCCACGCCCGCGGGGCGCAGGACATCGGAGAGCACACCTTCGGCCTCCAGCTTGGACGCGCCATAGGGCACCACTGGCGACGTGAGCGATCCCTCGACCAGCGGCAGTTCGTGCGGCTCGCCATATACCGCAGCGCTCGATGCGAACAAGACGCGCCGAGCGCCCGCCGCCACCGCCGCCTCGGCGATCGCCCTGGTGCCGTCGACGTTCACGGAGTGGTCGAACTCGGGGTCATCGATCGAGGCCGCCACGCTCACTTGCGCGGCGAGATGCACGATCGCCTCCGGCCGCGCGGCCACGATCGCCTCGGCCGCTTCGGGGGTGCGGATGTCGAGACGTCGGAACGTCGTAGCCGGATGGACGTTGTCCATCGAGCCCGTGGAGAGGTCGTCGATCACGGTGATCTCGGCGCCACCACCGAGCATCGCATGAACGAGGTTCCCGCCGATGAAGCCGGCGCCACCGGTGACCACGATCCTCATGGGCTCTCCTTAGTCCGTACTGTCACTGACACGTCGTACTTCGATGAGATCGGCCTGCACCGCCAGCCGGTACCGCGCGCTGTACGGCGGATGGCAGGCCGTGAGGGTGAGCGACGGGTCCTCGGTGGACTCGACCACCTCGACCTGATGCGGGAGCACCACGAGCGATGCGGTCACCGAGTACCGGTAGCGCCGGTACGGCGAATACACGTCGATGGTATCACCCGGCTTCAGTTCTCCCAGCCGGCCGAAAGGAGCGCCATACGTCGTCCGGTGACCCGAGATCCCGCACGTGCCGGTGGGGCCCGGGAGGTCGGTCCAGTCGATCCACCCTGGTCCGCGCCTGAGGTCCGCGGTCGTCACGCCGTTGACCACCAGGCTGTCGAGCTCGATCGCTGGGATCACGATCCTGCCGAACACCGCGCCCGGCTCGAGCGATGTCCAGTGCGTCTCGTCCTCCTCGGCCCACCCGTCGAAGTCCATGGGGGGACCCTCAGGTGACACGAGTCCCTCGGGCTCGTCGACCTGGAACGCACGCACCGGTCCGGCTTCGTCCCGCAGCGAATCTTGCGCGAGCGCCCCAAGGAGCGTGGTGAGCCCGTAGTACGCGAGCAGACCGAGCGCGAGCCCGAGCAAGACGTTGCCCGCGGCACGCAACCACCGCTGCCTCCGAGTCATGCCTCTCCGCCCTTCAGCTCGCTCCGTACGTGACGCACATCACAGAATACCTGTGACGGATTGCACAAACGGTCTCAAGCACACCCTCATCTCTGCCGATACGTTCAGTGTAAGGCACGATTGACAAGCGAACATCGGATCGCTCCCGACAAAGGCACGGTCGGCCGAAAGGCCGGCTTCGCAAAGTCACGGGTCTACAGGAAGCTCCGCTTCCCATGATGGCCGGACTGCCGAAGGTACGAGCCGCGTTTTCGGCCCGACACCTCACAGCCTGAAGGAGGAGTTGGGCCGATGTGCGCGAGGACTCGACCAAGGGGCGATCTGGAATGACCACAACGAACCGAACGAAGCGGCTGGCGGCGGCGGTACTGGCGTCCTCAGTGATGCTGACACTGGCAGCCGGCTTCGCGCCCGTTCAGGAGGCGGCCGGTGCCGCTGAGCTGACGGGAACCTTCTCGAGCAAGATCCAGGCGAGCACGCGGACCGCCACCGTACTCACGACTGCCGCCGCACCGCTCGGCAATGCGGTCACCCCCGCCACACGCACCGTGACCACGATCACGCGGTCCACCAGCAGCACGACCAGCACCCGTCGCACCCGGGCAGCGGCGCCGGCCGGTACGACCGCGACCGCCCCTGCCTCAGACGAGCTCGCGCAGGCCCGCTCGATCCTGGCCGGCTACATCGCTCGCTATCCGATCCTCGCCGGCACGACGGTCTCCTTCGGCGATGCCAGGGGCTACCAGGCCATCAGCTACTACAAGTCGGGCCGCATCGTGATCAGCAGCTCACACACCGCCAGCCTCGAGCGCATCATCGGTCACGAGATCTGGCACGTGATCGACTGGCGCGACAACGGCGTCATCGACTGGGGCGAGAACGTCCCGCCGCGCTAGCGCCCGACCGACACGGCACCGAACAAGACCCCGGCTCCCTCCCCGGGGTCTTGTCTTGTGTTGCGTGCGGAAAAGGGCGGTGCGCCCCGGAGAACCGGGACGCACCTCGTGCAGCTGACGTGCCCCTGTGCGCCATCACCAGTGGTGACAGCGTCGCCCGTCACGCTGCAGAGTTGCCACGGAGCCGGAGCACCGCGCCAGCGCTTGCGGCCAGAGCGGCCAGCCCGATCAGCAACAGGTACTCACCGCCGGTGAACGGCAGGAACGGCTCGCCCACGCGAACGACCGTGCGCGCATCATCCGTGTTGTTGGACGGATCAGTGTCGCCCGGGTGCCTGATCACAACGACGTTGTCAACATTGGTAGTGCCGTCCGGCATGTTGTTCACGACGCGCACCGTGTAGGTGATCGTCTGCTTGCCGTCCGCCTTGTCGAGCGGCCCCGCAAGCGTCCACACGATCTTGCCGTCTGCCACGGTTCCACCGGCCGCATTGACCACCGTCACGTACCGCTGGTCATAGTCGTCGGTGATCGTGAAGTCATACGCCACGACGTCGCTTGTGTTCCAGTAGGTCAGAGTGTAGGTCAGGAGCTCGCCGGGGTCGGCCGTCGCCTTGTTGACGGACTTCGTGATCGCCAGGTCGAGCTCGGTGAACGGTAGGAACTCCTCGACGTTGCCGAACCACAGCTCGGCGGTCGGCTCCTCTACCACGGTCGCGACCTGCGCAAGCGGCGTGGTGTTGGTCCAACCCTCCTGCAGCGTCTCGGTCACGGTGTACTCACCGAGCGCCAGCTCGCTGAAGACCAGCTCGCCGTTCTCATCGGTGAGACCGCTGTCGACCGTCGCCTCGCCGGCCGTGAGTGTGAACTCCCAGCCCTCGAGCATCGGCTCGCCCTCGTCATGGATGCCGTCCTCATCAAGGTCCTCGAACTTGTAGACGATCAGATCGCCTTCAGGCTCCGGGATCTCGACGTTGCCGAACCACAGGTGCGCGGTCTGGCCGTCGACCACCGTCACGTCCTGCGAAAGCGGCGTGGTGTTGGTCCAACCCTCCTGCAGCGTCTCGGTCACGGTGTACTCACCGGGGACCAGGGCGCCGAAGTGCAGGTGGCCGTCCGCATCGGTCATGCCGCTGCCGACGACTTCGAAGAGCGTCATGCTCGGGACGCGGAAGAAGACCTGCGGAGCGTCATGCTCCAGCGTGAACTCCCAGCCTTCGAGCATCGGCTCGCCCTCATCGAAGACGCCATCTTCGTCGAGGTCGTGGAACTTGTGGACGACCAGGTCGCCCTCAGGCTCGTCGGGGATCTCGACGTTGCCGAACCACAGGTGCGCGGTCTGGCCGTCGACCACCGTCACGTCCTGCGCAAGCGGCGTGGTGTTGGTCCAGCCGTCCATGAGCGTCTCGGTCGCGGTGTACTCACCGGGGACCAGGGCGCCGAAGTGCAGGTGGCCGTCCGCATCGGTCATGCCGCTGCCGACGGTCTCCTCGCCGGCCGTGAGCGTGAACTCCCAGCCTTCGAGCATCGGCTCGCCCTCATCGAAGACGCCGTCCTCATCGAGGTCGTGGAACTTGTGGACCATCAGGTCGCCCTCAGGCTCGGGGATCTCGACGTTGCCGAACCACAGCTCGGCAGTCTGACCCGCTACCACCATCACGTCCTGCGCAAGCGGCGTTGTGTTGGTCCAGCCCTCCTTGAGCGTCTCGGTCGCGGTGTACTCGCCGGGAACAAGCTCGCCGAAGAGCAGCTCGCCGCTCGCGTCGGTAAGACCGCTACCGATCAACTGGATGGCCTGGGTGGCGATGACCGGCGGTGTCGACAGCGTGAGCGTGAACTCCCAGTCCTCCAGCATCGGCTCGCCCTCATCGAAGATGCCATCCTCATCGAGGTCATGGAACTTGTAGACGATCAGTTCGCCTTCGGGATCCGGAATCTCACCGAAGCAGAAATCGATGTGGCTGATGCCAGCATAGAAGCCGCTCGGGTTGACCGGGGTGTGCAGGCCACCGTCGGCCATGACGGTGGGATCGTAGTAGTAGATGTTCGCGCCGAGACGTCCGCCCTTGGCCACCACACGAGTGACCGGTACGTCACTGGTGAAGCTGAAGACGGGACCGTCTTCGGTCTGCGTCACGGACACCGTGACGAACATCCCGGGATGCCCGGGAATCGCGTACGAACCCGGTGTTCCGTTGTCAACACGGATGCCACCGATGCAAAGCTTCGGATTGCCGGCTACCGTCTCCGGCACGATGCCGAGGTCACTGGGGTCGCTACTGAGCGCCAACGGGCTCATGACGGCGGCTGCCGCCACCCCGACCACGGGTTCCGGCGTGACCGGCTGGTTCGATTTCGAGTGCGCAACCGCCTCAGCGGTCGGCACGATCACCGGTTCGATGACCGGCTCCGGAACGACCTCCGGCACGACCACGGGCTCTGGCTCCACCACAGGTACCGGTTCGGCCTCGTCCACACCGACGGGCTCCACCACTTCTACCGGGAGTTCAACCGGAGCATTGCCCTCAGACCCATATACCGCCAGGCCCGGGCCCATGACAGCAACCATAAGTACCAATGCCATGTACGCTGAGAAGACCCGCGCCGACGGCGTCCCGCTCTTGACTCGCTTCCATAGATGGGTCGCCATCGAAAACACCTCCTCGCTGTCCCCACCCCGCTTCCGGGGTGTCATGCTTGTTCTCATCTGGAAAGAAACGGAGACCGGCCCAAGTTCATGGGCCGGTCTCACCATTCGCTCACATCGGACAACGGTGACCGATCATACATCCGATGTATCAATGACTCCCAGGGAAGAGTTCGTGTTGTATGTCAATGTCCTTGGGTCGAACTCGATATTCATATTCCCTCATTCAGACGGCTGTAATCTCTGTCACATCGCCGAGGGACAAGCGGCGCTCATACAGCGACAAACGGTAGCATTCCGGAATCTCGTCCGCCCGATCGCCGCACACAAGAAGGGAGGTGCGTCCCGGACGCGGGACGCACCTCCGTGCACCTGACGTGCCCCTGGGCATCGACGCGAGTCGCGGCGATGCTGCCCGTCAGGCTGCGGTCCTCCCACGAAGCCGGAGCAGCGCACCCGCTGTCGCGGCCATCGCGGCGAGAGCTATCAGCAACAGATACTCGCCTCCGGTGAAGGGCAGGAACGGTTCGCTCACACGGACGATGGTGCGAACCCTGTCCGTGTTGTTCGAGTCGTCTTTGTCGAGCGGATCGACGATGCCGACCACGTTGTCCACGGGCGGGGTACCGCCACGCATCTGGTCGATGTCCCGCACGGTGAAAGTGCTCGT
>JAZIGI010000067.1:0-9791 GCA_036679125.1 Actinomycetota bacterium
CGGCAACCTCGAGCGCTCACTGCCCGAGGGAAACGTGCTCACGTGGGACTTCGGGGCCGCCACCCGCTACGACTACGACGTCTACGGCCAGCTCGTGCGCGAATACGCACCGGGCGAGAGCAGTGCGACGCTCACCACCTACTACCCGAATGGCCTAGTCGAGCGTGTCACCAAGCCCGACGGCAGCTGGAGTGCCTACACCTATGACGATGGCGGGCTCAAGCTCACCGAGACCGTGCCCGCAGAAGATGGCGAGACGCTGACGGCGACGTTCTCCTACGACATCGGCGGGCGCCTCATCTCGAGCACGGCATCTGACGGGGCGACGACCACCTACGCCTACGACCTGCTCGGCAGGCAGACATCTGCCCGCGCCGGGGAGCAGGCGGCCTCCACCACGGCTTACAACACGCTCGGCTGGGTGCTTGCCGAGCGCGACTCGGATGGCATCATGAAGTCGTCTGTTTACGACCGGGCCGGGCGCGTCGTTCAGGCATCAGATGCCGGTGCGGTGACACAGACGGCCTACGATACGGCCGGACGCGCAGTGAGCGTGACCGCGCCTGACGGGATGCGGACCGCTACCACCTACGACGCCTTCTCGCGTCCGGTGCTCGAGTACACGGAGAGCGCGACCGGCGAGCACGTCAAGACGACAAAGACCACCTACGACGCCCACTCGCGCGTCACGGCAAGCCGCGTCGAGCAAGGGGCCGCCCGCACCGTGCGCGAGACGGTGACCGCATACCCGGCAAGCGGACCGTCGTTTGCCACCCTCACGATCAGCAGCGGGAACACCACCACGACCGTCACCTACAACGACTCCAGCCGTGAAGAAACACGGGTCACGGACTCGGCGGCAGGGGATCTCACCTGGCACGCCGACACCTACGACGGCGCCGGACGCCTCACGGCATGGAGCTTCCGCGGCACCGGGTCGTCCCGCACGTTCGATCCCGCAGGCAGGGTGAAGACCCAGTCAGGCGAGGGCTTCTCCGGCGCGGCGTCCTACACCTTCGACGCCACGACCGGACGCAAGAGAGCCGAGAGCCTGCCGTTCTCGCTCGGCGGGACCGAGTCGGGCACCTACACCTACACCGATACCGGGCGCCTGTCGCAGGCGACGATCGGTGGCGCGACGGCCACCTACGCCTACCAGACCGGCAGCGGCAACATCACCGGGATCGAACGTGAGGGCGGGTCAGCGGCAGAGCTCAAGTACGACTCCGCCAACCGCCTCGAGAGCATAAGCGTATCTGACTCGGTCGTTACGACCTTCACCTGGGATGCCGCGACCGGACGCCGCATCGCAGAAGGCCCGCTCGCCGACACAGACGAGGTCACCTACGCCTACGATGCCGCCGGACGTCTTGCGCGCTACACGGATGCCTCCACGCAGACAGAGGCCACCTACACCTACGACGCCGCAGGCCAGCGCACGTCCTCGGTCGTGAGGCAGGGCTCGGTCACCACCACGTCCACCTACACCTATGAGGGCCTTACGCTGCTCTCACTCGATGCGACAAGCGAAGAGGGCACCGCCGCGGCCTCCTGGCGGATCGACTACCTCACCGACTCGACCGGACGCCCTTACGGCGGCATCTACACGTCAAGTGAGACCTCGGCGGTCGCCTTCGGCATCGTGACCACCGACCGCGGCGACGTACGCGAGCTCACCGATGGCGCGGGCACACCGTTTGCCCGCTACGACCACGACGCCTACGGCAACCCCACGCGCACGCTGAGTGCGGCCACCCCCGGCCTCGATGCGGCCACGGCAGCAGCCATCGCCGGGCGCAACATCCTGCGCTACGCCGGCTACGCTTTCGACCAGCACTCCGGCCTGTACTACCTCTCGCAGCGCTACTATGATCCTGCCACCTGCCAGTTCATCACCAAGGACCCCGCCAAGGCCGACGGCGAGGAGAGCGCGTATCAGTACTGCGGCGGGGACCCGGTGGGGAAGGTGGATCCGAGTGGGGAGGCAGCTCTTCTAGCGCCCGCCGTCACAGCCGGAGTCATCGTTCTCCTGGCGGCGGCTGTTGGCACCATCTGGTGGGGCACACTCCCGCGTGCGCAGAGGGATCAGATCGCGAGGGCTCTTCAGGACGCTCTTGGTCGCGTGAAGGGTTTCGCCTACAACGAGTACGCAATAAAGAGGGTCGGTCTTGCGACAATGACGCTGACTCTGCGACGCAACTACATCGAGCAGGTGTGGTATTCCCCGAAGGGTCAACGACCTCCGATCGTCCCGGTAGCGGAGAACCACAAGAGGGTGATGGTGATCGCCCGAGTGAACGGCATACGGTACATGACGGTGCTCAGCCTCAGCAATCGGGCTGTATGGAATTGCATCCCGTACGTCACGGACAGCTACATCAACAACACGAAGTGGAATTACCACTACAGTGTCCGCGTCTGGCCCTGGCCCAAGTACTTCAAGGAGTACGCGTAGCGGGTGACACCGCCAGTGGTGTCAGGCGCGTCGACGGACAGAGAGGATGAGAATCCGATGAACGCATGTGACCTCCTGGATGCACTTGTGGCAGTCACCTCGGGCTCGCGTCCGGGCGCAGCGATGGACGCGGAGAGTGTTGCGCGGGACATTCTCGCCAACCGGCCTGTCTCCGATGGGCAGTCCGGTCAGCAGTACCCGGAGGACGAACCGTGGCCGACCGACATGGTCTGTCGCCTATACCTGGCCTTGTTTCGGTTCACGTTGGGGATTGTGCCCGACGCCCGTGCCGTGTTGCTCGAGGCTGAGGCCCTAGTCCATGCGGCAGAAGGGCTGGGTCGGCCCTCGATGGAATGGGCCCTCTCTTGGGAGTTGTACGCCGATGCACTCATGCTCTGTGGCCGGATCACGGAGTCCATGGCAGCTCTCCAGAAGACCCGGGACTGGTATGCAGCCCAGCACCCTGACATCGGCCTTCAACTGGCCGGCTACCCTGAGTTCAGCTATCTGTCGCTGGAACAGGTCTTCGTCTGGGCGCGCAGGTTGTCGCAGCACGGCAGCGAGTCGCCTTCGCTTGACTGGGCGGGCGCTCCTCTGTCGCGTATCGATGTGAAACTCGTGACTCTCAAGAAAGCGCACCGGGAGGATCTCGTCTAGAAACCCGATCGTGCGGGGGATGCATGACGAGCTTGCGGTTTCAGACGAGCACTCGGGGCTTGGTCTGCGCTGAAAGAGCGTGAGTGGGTTTTGTCGCCACATGCATACAAGATGCAGTGACGTCAGAGACCAGGAGGCGAGACCCCGACATGCCGCGTCCCAACACCAAGTACTCTGCTGAGACCTTCGCAACACGTCAGCGGTACAGCATCCTCGGCTTGACTCTCTCATCCCAGGGGCGTACGGTATCACGTACGTGAGAGGAGTGGCCATGACCAGCATTACCGCAACTGAGGCCCGCAAGACGCTCTACAAGCTCGTCGAGGACGTCTCGGGCTCGCATGAGCCCGTGCAGATCACCGGCAAGCGCGGCAACGCCGTACTCGTCGGCGAGGACGACTGGCGCGCCGTGCAAGAGACCATGCATCTGCTGTCGGTGCCCGGAATGCGGGAGTCGATAGTCGAGGGCATGGCGGAGGCGCGCGATGAGTGCTCCCGTGAGCTCGACTGGTGAGCTGGGATATCTGCTATACGAAGCAAGCCCAGCGCGACGCGAAGAAGCTCGCGGCGTCCGGTCTGAAATCCAAGGCACAGGCGCTGCTCGACATTCTCGCTGAAGATCCGTTCAAGACACCACCGTCGTTTGAGAAGCTCGTCGGCGACCTCTCCGGCGCGTATTCGCGGCGCATCAACATCCAGCATCGACTCGTCTACCAGGTGCTTGAAGACGAGCACGTGGTGAAGGTTCTGCGGCTCTGGACGCACTACGAGTGATTCGTAGGTTCCAGCTTGAACTGCACCGTCTAGCTTTCTTCTTCTCGTGAATCGCCCCGGATTTGACGGAGGCGCTCATGCTGGGATCGCACCCCAGATTTGGTGCCCGATTTGTCGCCCAAATACCTGGTGACTGCTGGTACTCGTTGGTACCGAACTCGACTGCACTGGCCTGGTGCCGTCGGTGACGCCGACCGGATCCATCTCGTTCACCCATGAACAGACCGGGCGTGAGGTCTTCCGCATGGCACCGCCGTTCATGGAGGACTCGGCTCCCGAGTCGCTCGGCGGCCCCGCGTACTCGGATGCGGTCCGCTACGCACTGAAACCGATCGGTGAGCGCTGGCGCCTTGATGTGGTGGCCGATCGTGCTTGGATGAGCGACCCGGTCCGGGTCTATCCGATCAAGATCGACCCGACGACGTACTTCGTCGGGACGCACTACACGGCGGATTCGTACGTGTACTCGTGGGCGCCGAGCTCCAATTACGGGTTGGCGACGGAGTTGCGTGCCGGACGAGCGACGCTCTCCAATGGGA
This sequence comes from Actinomycetota bacterium, assembly GCA_036679125.1. Lineage (GTDB taxonomy): Bacteria > Actinomycetota > Coriobacteriia > Anaerosomatales > Anaerosomataceae > Anaerosoma. The sequence goes on from JAZIGI010000067.1 coordinate 4,426, forward strand.
TCAACTACGCCTACATACGCCCTGACCTTACCGGGCTTCCTGACGGCCTGAGCGTTCTGGATGCCAGGCTCAAGCTGTACTGTTTCGACCGGCCCGTAAGCACGGCCACCCCGATCGAGGTCAAGCGTGTCTCCGGCACGTGGGATCAAGACAAGATCACGTATGCCAACCGCCCTGGCTCTGTGGGCGGGCAGGTCTCAGCGAGTGTCACCAAGGGCGCATGGAGCACCTGGGACGTGACGTCACACCTCCAAGACGTCGTGGCCGAGGGCACCGCCAACGATGGCTTTGTGCTCTACACGCCCACCCCCGACTCATCGGCCAACACGTACTGTCGCTTCTACTCTCAGGAGAACGCCTCTGCGTCAAAGCCCCAGCTCGTGGTGACCTACACCTCCAGACCCTCGGTCGAAATCGTCGCGCCATCTCCTGAGGTGAGCATCGGCACGCACGCGGGCGAGGTCCACGCGCACTGGACGTACGACGACATGTTCGACAAGGAGCAGAGCGCGGTTCAGATCCAGCTCTCCAGTGCGCCTGGTTCTGTGAGCTGGGACTCGGGCAAGGTGGTCGTGGACAAAGACGACCGGACCCGCCCGATCACGGTCTCGCAGACGGCAGGGCGGTACTGGATCCGCATGCGTGTGTGGGGCAAAGCGACCGAGGTTGGGGCTGCCGGCACCGAGGCCCCGTCATCGTGGACGGGCTGGCAGCCCTTCGAGCGCGCTGCCGTCACAAGCGCACCTTCGGCCCCGGGGCTCCACTCTTCTGCCGCAGCTGCAGACCCGGTGGCCGCCGGTCTTGCCGTCGATCTGACCACCGGCAGGCTCAAAGGGTCGCGCACCGATTTCTCGGCACCCGGGCTCGGCGGCCCGATCAGCTACGGCACGTACTACGACTCGGGCGACACGGTCGACCGGGGCCTCGGCGCGGGTTGGCGCATCGCCGAGCCCACGATCACCAAACTCCCGCAGGTGCTCGACAACGCCGGTTTCGAGGCCGCGCCGACGGACGGCAACAACCCGCCCGGGTGGCTGTACAGCACCGACCTTCTCACCGCCCGGGCAAGCGGGCTGACCCCACACGGCGGGTCGTACTACCTGCTGCTCGGGGCTGCGCCTTCCTACGGCTACTACAGCGCGTATGTCTCGAACAACGCGGGCGGAACACAAGGGACGCCCGTCTACCCCGGCGAGCGCATCTCTGCGCGCGCATGGGTGCTCACCTACCTGCTCGAGCGGAATCCGGACCCGAGTGTGACCGAGTACGGTGCGCTCATGAAGTTCCACTTCTACGACGCGACCGGCGCATACCTTTCGAGCGCGGTCTCCGGCGGCTACTGCGCGTACAACACCGCGACCCCTAGCAGCGCGTGGCGCCAGATCGGCCTTGAGTGCGAGGTGCCCGAGGGCGCCTACTTCGTCAAGCTGAACCTCGAGGCGCGAAACGTGCGAGGCGCGACGTACTGGGACGACGTCTCGCTTGAGACCCACGGCATCACGCACACGGACGCCGACGGCACGGTCCGCGACTTCGACCAGGTGGGGCCGGGCATCTACGCGCGCGATCCGCTCGAGCCGGGGGTGCGCTTCACGCGTGTGAACGCGCTTGCCGGGGCGCAGGGGGGCCAGGGGCGCGGCACCGACGGCGTCTTGAGCGGCACTTCTGCGGACACGCCCTATGACGCCGTACCCTGGAAGGCGGATGGCACGTCAGCGCTCGAGTATCGCTTGCAGGGCGCCGAGCTGCTTGACTCGGTGGACCTGCATCTATGGGACGGCGCTGAGCCGACACCGCGCACCTACACCTATGCAATCGACGTGAGCGAGGACGGGGCGGACTGGGAGCGCGTCGTCGCCCAGACCACAGGCAGCTCCTGGATGCACCACACCTTCGCGCCGCGCCGTGTGCGCTTCGTGCGAGTCGTGGCCCTCGGCAACACGGCCAACGGTTCGTTTCATGTCTGCGAGATCGAGTCGCAGGTGCTCAAGTACGCCGACGGGGCGGTGTCGACCGATTCGTCCGGCCGCATCGCAGCATACGCCGATTCCTCGGGCAACCCGACGTTCCTCGCGCGCGACGGCCAGGGGCGGCTCGCGGGCGTCGCCGACGCGGCAGGACGCTCGCTTGGCCTCGTGCGGGACCCGTCCACCGGCGTCCTCACCTCGCTCACGCACGTGGGACTCGGCTCTGAGGGGGGGGACCATATCAACGCCCGGCACCGTCAGCTTCGAGCGCTCGACTGGCCGGTACCGCATCATGCGGCCGGGGCCGGCAGGCCCCGTGCCCGTGCTCACGTATCTCTACGGGACCTGGGCCAACACGAACCAGATCGTGGGTGTGCGCGACGCAGACGGGGTCGAGGTCGAGATCGGCTACGACGCCAGCGGGCGCGTGGATGAGGTCCGCCGCTCCGGAGCGCCCACCGAGATGGTGACGACCTACGAGTACGCCACCAACACCGACGGCACGCGGCAGGTGACGATCCGCACGAGTGCGGGCATCGACTCCTTGCCCTCACGGATCGTGCGGTGGCGAGACGATCTTGGCGGACAGGTCGTCTCGAGCACGCTCCATGCACTTTTCACTGACGACCCGACGACCACGGTCGACTACGACGAGTACGGACAGGTCCGGAAGGTGACCGACCCGGTCGGCAACATGACACGCACCGAGCGCGACGGACGTGGCAACGCCCTTGTCGTGGCGGAACACGACGCCGAGGGTGTGCTCCTCCGGCAGACTCGCGCCGAGTACGACCGCGACCACGTGGTCTCAAGCGTCGATGTCAACGGCAATGAGACGGCGTTCGCCTACGACCATGCCTGGCGGCCGGTGAGCACGCTCACCGTCGTCGCGGACTCGGCAGGTGAGGGCTCCTCATCAACGCTTTCCGCCTACGACGAGTGGGGCAACCCCGTGACGACCGCGCCCGGGGACTCGACCGCCTACAACCTGCTCCGCAACGGCACGCTTGACCTCGATCCGTTCCTTCTCGGCAACGGCTGGGACGGCTGGGCGACCGGCGCGCAGAACACCTGGCTGCCGGTCGTTGACCAGTTCTACGTGGGTACGCGCGCCCTCAGGCTCTACGACCCCGCTGGTGAGGCGTGCCGCACGTCTGAGGCGATCAGCGTGCGCGGCTCCACAGGCTATGCGCTCTCCGCGTGGATGCAAGGCGCCGGACGCGTGCGCGTGTTCGAGTACGACGAGGCAGGAGCGTTGAAGGCTGACACCGTGGTCCTGAACTCCGGAGCGGCCGGCGCCTCTGCCTTCGAGCGCGGAAGCGCCGCGTTTCTCACCCGGCCCGAGACGGTGCGCGTGCACGTCAGACCCCAGTCGGCCTCAGGGGTGCGATTCGACGTGGACAACATCAGGCTCGAGCTCGCCAACGCCGCCTCATCAGACAGCTTCGTCGAGAACCAGTCGATGGAGCGGATCGCGGCGGGTCTGCCTCAGGCGTGGCACCGCCGCTCGACGTCGCTTACCACCGCCATCCATGAACAGTCCAGCGACGCGGCGGTCTCAGGCCGGTCATCTGCTGCTATCGAGCACGTCACCGGGTCTGGCGACGGCTACTTCACGAGCGACTCGATCACTGTCCGCGGGGGCGAGACCTACACGTTTGCCGTCTCGATCAAGACCGAGGACTCCTCAGGCGGCGTCGAGGCAGAGGTCGCCTTCTATAACGCCACGGGCGGTCTCGTGGAGAACACGACGCACAAGATCGCTCGCCGGCGTGACCACGCCCGGTGCGAGCGCCACTTTCGCCTACGGAGCTGGCGGCATGCGCGAGTACGTGAGCGTGACCACGCCTGGGGGCACCACCTCGACACAGAGCGTCTGGGACGGACAGACCCTTGTAGCCGAGCGCGACTCCGACGGCACGCTCTACCGCTACGTGCACGGCCCCGACGGCTCGCCGCTGTCGATTGTCCGCACCCGCCCCGGGGCATCTGACGAGCGCTTCAACTACCACACCGACGCGCTCGGCTCGGTCGTGGCGATCACGAGCGAGGCGGGAACCGTCGTCGCCTCCTACCGCTACGGCGCCTTCGGTGAAGTGCTCGCCACAGGCGGGAGTGACGCCGCGCTCGCCGAGCGCAACCCGCTTCGCTACCGCGCCTACTACTACGACACGCACGCCGCCCTCTACTACCTGCCCGCCCGCTACTACGACCCGGCGAGTGCGCGCTTCCTCTCACCCGACCCCGCACCGGCGAGCGCAGGAGACCCGCGCACGCTTGACCGCTACATGTACTGCACCGGCGACCCGGTGAACTACTATGATCCGAGTGGGGCGTATCTGGCCGCAGGCGGGGGAGCGTCGAAGGTCTCAGATGAGGCCATCGCACTTGCGAAGGATGACCTTGCTGCAGCCATCGCCGTGCAGGACGCGTACCGTAAGGCTGTCGCTGCGTCTTACGCGAGCGGGCTTTCGTATGATGCGGCACATGCGGCGGCCGAGCAGGCAGCCGCTGAGAGGGCGGCTGCGCTCGCCGAGCGGGATCGAGCGCTCGCCATCAACTCCTGGAAGGCTATCGGCCTGGGAGTGGCAGCCGTCGGTCTAGGAATCGCGTCGGTCGCGTTGATCGTGGCCAGTGGGGGAACCGGAACACCGCTCGTGGCTGCCGCCGCACTGTCGCTTGGAGGTATGGCATTCGCCGGATGGAGCTTGGATGCAACGGAGCGGCAGTGGCAGGCGGGCGAGATCAGTCCGGCAGAGTACAAAGCGCAGAAGACTCTCGGGTGGTGGGGAATGGGAGTGTCGGCCGGGAGTGGCGCTGCCGCATTTGCCGGTGCTCCGGTCGGTGTTCAGGCGTACATGGCAGTGCATGGGCTCAACGTGGCTACCGTAGGATTGACCCTGTCATCGGCTCAAGCCCTGAGGGAGTGGACGAGATGAAGCACCAAGAGTGGACGGTGGTAGGCGTTCACAAGCCGGCGGCTTCGGCACGGCGAGAAAGGGCTCACAAAGTTGAACGATGATTCCAGAATGCCGACGGCTCTGTTCGAGCATATCTCAACCCGGATTCGAGTCTCTCGGAGGGTTCGGTGGCTGGTTGGGGGCGCGATACCTCTAATACTGGGCATGCGGTTTGTGAATCAATCGTCACCGGCGTTCACAGTCGCCAAGACAGCAGTCCTGCTCATTGGCGCTGGTATGGCGGTTTCGACAATCACGCTCGCGGTCAACCAGCGAAGAATTGACGAATTGGTTGGAACGCAACAAATCACTGTTAGTGTCCCCGGTAGTGGTGTACGAAGGCCCGGCCGCCTGACATGAGGCGGCCACTGCTCCATCCTCGAGGGTGATGAGACCCAGAGTCGAGGAGGAGACAGTGACCAAGGACAACATGGACCGA
>JAZIGI010000068.1:0-9482 GCA_036679125.1 Actinomycetota bacterium
CCACGACGTAGAGCAGGCCCGCAACGACCAGGCCGCCAAGCGCCGCGGGTATCCCTTTCGTCGCGGCAACGGCGATGATCGGGCCGATGAATGCGAACGATGACCCCAGGTAGCTCGGGATCTTGTTCTTGGTCAGGATCAGGTACAGGATCGTGCCCGCGCCGGAGGTCATGATCGCGAGCGACGGGTCGAGCCCGGTCAGGATCGGTACAAGCACCGTGGCGCCGAACATCGCCATGAGGTGCTGGAGCGCAAGCGGGATCGCCTGCAGTATAGGAAGCTTCTCGTCAGTCTGAATCGTGCGCTCTGCCACGTGCGCCCCCTAGCCGATCGCAGCCTGGATGCTGGGCAGGACGAACGCGATCACGAACAGCACGCTCGTGATGTACATCAGCCAGTGGATGTCCTTCGCCTTGCCGTGGAGCACCTTGATCAGCACGAAGCTGATGAAGCCGAGGCCGATGCCGTAGCTGATGTTGTACGTGAGCGGGATGCCGACGATCACCAGGAACGCCGGGAATGCGTTCTCGAAATCGTCCCAGGGGATCTCCTTGATGTTGGTCATCATCAGGAAGCCGACGACGATGAGCGCGCCAGCGGTTATGGAGGTCGAGCCGCCGATCATCGCGATCACCGGGGTGAAGAACACCGTCAGGGCGAAGAGCAGGCCGGTGACAACCGACGTGAGGCCGGTGCGGCCACCTTCGGCGACACCCGCGGCCGACTCGACGTAGGTGGTGATGGAGCTGGCGCCGAAGAGGCCACCGACCGCAGCCGCGACCGAGTCGACTGCCAGGATGTTGCGGATTCCCGGCACCTTGCCGTCCTCGTCCACGAAGCCGGCCTGCTCGCCCACGGAGAGCACGGTTCCCATCGTGTCGAAGAAGTCGGTCAGCATGACCGCGAACACGAACAGAAGCAGGGTCGGAGTGAACACATGCAGCAGCGCGATCTTGCCGTCGACCTGCTGGAACGGCGCGAAGAACGTGCTGAAGTCAGGTGTCGCGACGATCTCCTTCGGGAGTTCGGTGACGCCGAAGACGAGAGCGGCCACTGCGGCGACCAGGATGCCCCACAGGATGTCACCCTTCACCTTGAGCGCCATGAAGGCGAAGATCGCCACCAAGCCGATGAGGGTGACCCACACGGCCGGGTTGGCGAAGTCGCCAAGCTGCACGAGGGTGGCGGGGTTGGCCGTCACGAGCCCGCCATCGACGAGACCGATGAACGTGATGAACAGGCCGATGCCAACGCCGATCGCCCGCTTCAGGTTGATCGGGATGGCGTTCATGATGGCCTCACGCAGACCGGTCATCACCAGCAGCAGGATGATGATGCCTTCGACGAACACGACCGACATGCCGACCTGCCATGGTACGCCTGCGCCGAGGATGATGCTGAACGCGACGACGGCGTTCAGGCCCATGCCTGATGCGAGCGCGAGCGGGCGGTTGGCGATGAGCCCCATCGCGAGACACATCAGGGCTGCGCCGAGAGCGGTCGCGGTAGCAAGTGCGCGGATCCACTCGGCGCCGGCGTCACCGAACGCCGCCGACAGGATGCCGGGGTTCACGAAGATGATGTACGCCATCGTCATGAACGTCACAACGCCTGCGAGGATCTCAGTCTTCAGACTCGTCCCTCGCTCCTTGAACTTGAAGAACGTATCCATAGCATCAGCCTTTCGTAGTCATCGGTACTTGCGGGGTCGCTCCACAGGGCGGATCTGCCGCCGCCGGAGCAAGGCGTCATGCCGATGCGGCCATCCCCCCTCCCACCGGTCCGGGGATGATCCGCTTCTGTGGATACAGGGGGATGGAGGGCACGCGCTGCACGCGTCGAGTCCTCCCGGAATGGCATCGAGGGTCACACACCGGTGCTGCCAAAGCCGCGCTCCCCTCTCTCGGTGGGATCGAGGGAGGGGACTTCGGTCAATTGGGCGCGCTCCACTCGCTGGATGACCAGCTGGGCGACTTTGTCGCCTCGCTCGATGCGAAGCGGCACGGTGGCGTCCAGATTGATCGCGATGAGCTTGATCTCGCCACGGTAGTGGCTGTCGATCAGCCCGGGCGTGTTGACGAACGAGAGTCCTGACCGCAGTGCGAGGCCGCTGCGCGGTTGGATGAAGCCCGCGTATCCGGCCGGCAGTGCGATAGCCAGACCGGTACGGACGAGCGCGCGCTCGAACGGCGCGAGGATGACGGACTCGGCCGCGAAGAGGTCGAGTCCGGCGTCACCCTCATGTGCGTACGAGGGAAGTGGGAGATCCGGATCGAGCCGGGTGACGGCGACGGTGAGAGGTGAGGTCGTGTGGCTCATCGTCTCAGTGTGCCAGCACCGCGCGGAGATCCGAGGCGTCCGGCGCTTCGCCGCGCCAGCCGGCGATCTCGCGTCCGGATGAGTCCAGGACGACTACGGAGGGCGTTTCGTCGATCCGCAGGGACGACGCCTCCGCGAAGCCGCCGGGATCGGTGACGTCATAGACGAACACGTTTGCCATGCCGTCCACCGCGCGCAAAGCAGCGGGACACTCAGGACAGTCGTCCCGGATGAACAGCTTGACTTCCACTCGGTAGCCCTTCGCCTAGTCCGTGCTCGCAGCACGCCGCCGTTTGCCGCTCAGACGCGTGAGTTCAGCGGTGAAGCTATCCAGGTCGTTGAACTCCTTGTACACCGATGCGAACCGGATGTACGCGACCTTGTCCAGGTCGAGGAGATGCATGAGCACCATGTCCCCCAGACGCTTGGCGGGTATCTCGTACTGCATCGCGTTGTGCAGCTCGGCCTCGATGTCATCTATGAGCGCTTCAAGCGCACTCGGTGACACCGGCCGCTTGGCTGTGGCCACTACGAGACCCCGTAGGAGCTTGCCCCGGTCGAACGGCTCGGTGGACCCATCCTTCTTGACCACCATGAGCGGCATCTCCTCACGACGCTCATAGGTGGTGAAGCGCTTCGAGCACTCGAGGCACTCACGCCGACGACGGATCGCGTCCTGGGACTCGGAGTCCCGGGAATCGACGACCTTGGTCTCGTTGTGGCCGCAGAACGGGCACTTCATCAGGGCGTCCCCCACATCTTGGCTTGCGCAAAGACTAGCACACAAGATATGGGGCGACAATGCGAATACGGGGTCTGCGGTCCGTCTGCGAAGACGGTGCGTGAGTCGCGCTCGACGGCCAGCTGGGAGCGGCATCTGTGACACTGCCCGAGTCGGGACGGACCACGGGACGGGCGACCGAGCGGCTACCGGGACGCGACGGCGACAGTGGCATCGAGCCGGGCGGGCACCCGTAGGACCTGACCCTCGTGGATCGTGGCGGACTGCAGCGCGTTCGACTCCCTGATGAGCGCGACGGTCTCGGCGGTGCTGAGTCCCGGAACGGGGTGGTCCTGCGCGAGAGCCCAGAGCGTCGCGGCTTCCGGAACCGTGACCGAGGCCCATGACTGAGGCATCGGTGGCGCCGGCTGCGCGATACGGGAAGCTGAAACGACGAGAGCGGCGCAGACGAGCAGCATGACAAATACGAGCCTGCCAAAGCGCTCGACTTCGTGTCGGCGGACACCAGCCACAGGGCGATAGGTATGTGATGTGGCCTCGCCACCGGCCCGCGGTGTGCACGTGGCGCAGGCGCGCGTGCTGGCATGATCAGGCGAGCCGGGGTGCGTCTGGAGTACGAGTGTCGCTGCCATGATGCCCTCCTTCGTGGTGTACGCGTCGACCCTATCGCGCGGGTCTGACATCGAAGCGTGACCACGAACATGTGTTCGTGTGACCATGATAGCGAACAGGTGTTCGTCGCACAAGAGCGGATACGAACATGTGTTTGCACACTCTGATGCCCTGTCGTACACTGGCGATGGACGAAGCACCATGTTCGGGTGAAGGGATCCCTGATGGTCTACAAGCGTGAGCTCACATCACGACAGCGGCAGATCCTCGACTTCATCAGGGCAGAGATTCACCGGCGTGGCTTCCCGCCGTCCGTACGCGAGATCGGCGAAGCGGTCGGTCTTTCTTCGTCTTCGACCGTGCACTCACACCTCGGCGCGCTCGAGGCCAAGGGGTTGATCCGTCGCGACCCTTCCAAGCCCCGCGCACTCGAGGTCCTCGACTACCGCGACACCGAGCGCGCCGTCGATTATGAGAGCGTGCAGGCTGTGCCGCTGGTCGGGCAGGTGGCGGCTGGCGCTCCTATCCTTGCAGCCGAGAACATCGAGGCCACGCTCCCCCTTCCCGCCTCGTTCGCGGGAGAGCAGACGTTCGTTCTGCGCGTGAAGGGCGAGAGCATGATCGAGGCCGGCATCCTTGATGGCGATTACGTGGTCGTCAAGCAGCAGCCCACCGCCACGAACGGTGAGATCGTGGTGGCCATGCTGAACGAAGAAGCCACCGTGAAGCGGTTCTACCGTGAGTCGGGCCGAGTGCGCCTGCAGCCGGAGAACCAGACGATGGAGCCGATCTACGCGGATGAGCACGCCGACTTCGCGATCCTCGGCAAGGTCGTCGCCCTCTTCAGGCGCCTCTAGTCACCGTTCCTATGTGATCGTCCGCGCACCGGGTCGGGGATACTAGCGATCCCACTCCTCCGGCTCCGCCGTGACCTGCGGTAGGAACTCGGCGAGTCGGCCCCGCACAGCCTCCGAGGCCACGACCGTGAGCCGCGTGCCCTCCGGCAGGTGCTCCTCCCCGAGGATGTGGGCCTGCTCGTGCGCAAGCTGCACCAGCTCTCCCCGATCATACGGCACCGTTACAGTGAGCGGGACGTCGCTCTGTGCGGCGATCGTGGCGATGCGCTCCAGGAGTCCGTCGAGACCCTCGCCGACGGCCGCCGCGACGACCACGGTTCCGGGCTGCTGCGCGAGGCGTTCTCGCTCGAGTCCCGGCAGCAGGTCCGCCTTGTTGTAGACCACGAGCTGCGGCCTGTCGGCAGCACCGATCTCCTCGAGGACGACCTTCACCGCGCCCATCTGAGCATCGCGGTTCGGATGGGAGCCGTCCACGATGTGGAGCAGCAGGTCGGCCTCCCGGACCTCATCGAGCGTTGACTTGAACGCCTCGACAAGACCGTGGGGCAGCTTGTTGATGAAGCCAACGGTATCGGTCAGCGTGACGGAACGCCCGTCAGGCAGATCGAGGCGCCTGGTCGTCGCATCAAGCGTGGCGAAGAGCTGGTCCTGGGCGAGCACACCCGCATCGGTGAGCGCGTTCAGGAGCGTCGACTTCCCCGCGTTCGTGTAGCCCACGAGCGCGATCCGGAAGACACCCGAGCGTCCTCTTGCCGCGCGCTGCGTCTCACGTGCCCGCGCGACCTGCTTGAGGTCACGCTTCAACTCCGAGATGCGCTTGCGGGTCAGACGGCGGTCGGTCTCCAGCTGGGATTCGCCGGCGCCGAATCGCGCGCCGCGACCGCCTCCGAGCCGCTCGGCCTCAAGGTGGCCCCACATACCGCGCAGCCTGGGGAGCACGTACTCCAGGCGCGCCAACTCGACCTGGAGTTTGCCCTCATGGCTCACCGCGTGCTGCGCGAATATGTCGAGGATCAGCTGGGTGCGGTCGATGACACGGACATCGGGCAGCAACCCCTCGAGATTCGCCTGCTGGCTGGGGGTGAGATCGTCGTCGAAGATGACCGTCGTCGCACGCTCGGAGGTGGCCAGCTCCTCGACCTCCTCGGCCTTGCCCGCGCCGATGAACGTGCGTGGATTCGGCCGATCGAGCCGCTGCGTGACCGTGCCGACGACGGTCGCGCCAGCGGTGTCTACGAGACGGTTGAGTTCGGCCAGATCGTCCTCGAGGGTCCAGCCGTCCGAACGTGGACGGTCGATGCCCACGAGCACGGCACGTTCCTCGGTGTCGGTGATGACCTCGTATGCGTTACGCACCATGCGTGCGGCGGTCTCCTTCTAGAGTGCGTCGGCCATGCGCTGAAGCGCCTCGGCGAGGCGGTCATCCGGCGTGGCGAGCGAGATGCGGACGTACCCTTCGCCGTCCGGTCCGTATGCGCTGCCGGCGGGCATGATGACGCCCGCCTTGTCGAGGACCAGTCCGGCGTATTCCGCCGAGGTGTAGCCTTCAGGGATGCGGGCCCACACGTAGATCGTGCCGGCCGAGCGGCGCGCGGACAGGCCGATCGACGGCAGCGTCTCGAGCACCATGTCACGACGGCGCTGGTAGATCTCGCGCATCTCGGCAACGTCGTCCTGCGGGCCGAGCATGGCCTCCATCGCCGCCTGCTGTATGGCGGTGAACTGCCCCGAGTCGACGTTGCTCTTCACGATCCCCAGCGTCCGGATGGCATCGGCGTTCCCACAGGCGAAGGCGATACGCCAGCCGGTCATGTTGTACGCCTTGGAGCAGCTGAAGAACTCGATAGCCACGTCCCGGGCACCGGGTCGCTCCATGATGCTGGGCGGGAGGTATCCGTCGAAACCGATCTCGGAGTACGCGTTGTCGTGCACCAGGAGCAGGTCATGCTCCCGGGCGAACGCGATCGCGCGGTCGAAGTACTCCACCGGGGCGGCAACGGCCGCGGGGTTGTTGGGATAGCTGATGAACATCATCTTGGCGCGGGCGAGCACGTCGGTGGGCGTGGACTCGAAGTCGGCCAGCCAGTCGTTCTCCTCGTTCATCGGCATGTAGTGGGTCTTACCGCCGATGAGCACGCCGCCGGTGCTGTACACCGGGTACCCCACCCCGGGAACGAGCGTGTAGTCGTCTACGTCGATGAACGCAGGGAAGAGGTGCGCGATGCCCTCCTTGGAGCCGATGAGTCCGAGTACCTCGGTGTCCGGGTCGAGCTCCACGCCGAAGCGGCGCGTCATCCATTCGGCACAGGCGGCACGGTACGGCCGGGAGCCCGCATACGCCGGGTACTGATGGTTGGACGGATCGGTGATAGCGGTGGCCATCGCGTCGATGATCCGCTGGGGAGTCGGCATATCGGGGTCACCGATACCGAGCGAGATGACGTCTACGCCTTCGGCTTCTTTGAGGGCCTTCTTGCGGTCGATCTCAGCGAACAGATACGGCGGCAGGTCGGCCATGCGCTGTGCGATCCTCAACGTACGTCATCCCCTCGTCGATGTGTGTGGATATCGGGTCATGGTACCAGAGCGCGCATCCAGCCAGACGCGCACATCACGCTTCATCGGGCAGTTCGACAGTGCCGGTGAACGACACCGCGGCGGAGCCCGTCATGTAGACGTGGTCGTTCTCATGCCAACGGACGAACAGGTCACCGCCAGGGAGCTCGATGGTGGCCTCGCGACCGACACGGCACGACAACGTGCCCGCCACGAGGACCGCGCATGCGCCGGTGCCGCAGGCGAGCGTCTCTCCCACGCCACGCTCCCACACACGCATGCGGATCGTGTTCTCGTCGATGTGTTGCGCGAACTCGACGTTCGTGCCCTCGGGGAAGCGCTCGCTGGTGGCGATGAACGGTCCGACGGTCTCCACCGGCGCGGTCTGCACATCGTCCACCCATGTGATGGCATGAGGGTTCCCCATGTTGACAGCGGTGAGGCCGAACGTGCCGAACGGCGTCTCCAGCGGGCAGTCGTAGATCTGCGTGCCATCGAAGAGCGCGGGGATGTCGGCGGGTGCCAGCGCGGGCACGCCCATGTCGACGGTGGCTGACTCGAGCAGGCCGGATCCGTTGCGGACGAATGTCACGGGCTTCAGGCCGCCGAGCGTCTCGATCACCAGCGACGTCGCGTCGGCCGCGACCATGCCGTTGTCGACGACGTACTTGGCGAAGCAGCGGGCGCCGTTGCCGCACATCTCGGCGAGCGATCCGTCCGCGTTGAAGTAGTGCATGTAGAAGTCGGCCTCCGGCGTGGTAGCCGGTCGCACGAGGATGAGTCCGTCTGCGCCGATGCCGAAGTGCCTGTCGCAGAACCACGCGACGGCCTCTGGCGACATCTCGAGCGCTTCGTCACGATCGTCGATCATGACGAAATCGTTCCCGAGGCCGTTCATCTTGGTGAACGTGAGCTGCACGCGAACCTCCCTACGCGTCGTGTTCGGACGATTCTACCAGGTCGAGCACGCGCTCGGCCGCCTGCGCTGCCGACAGCTCGGTGACATCGACCCACGTGATGCGGCCATCCGCCCGGAACCAGGTGAGCTGCCGCTTCGCATACCGGCGGGTCGAGCGCTTGATGGTGTCGATCGCGTCCGACAGGCTGGCCCCGCCAGCTAGCACCGGCACGAGCTCCTTGTAGCCGATCGCCTGGGTGGCGGTGAGAGTCGAGGCGAGACCTGACTCCAGCAGCGCACGGACCTCCTCGACCAGTCCCGACCCGATCATCGCGTCGACGCGTTCGTCCACGCGTCGATACAGCTCATCGCGGTCCACCGTGAGGCCCACGAGCAGGGTGCGCGGGTAGTGGAATCGGCGTTCACGGAAGCCGGCCGCCTGTGTGGCATACGAGGTGCCCTCGACGAGCATCTCCAGAGCACGCACAACGCGCCGCGCGTTGTTGGGGTGGAGCAGTGCGGCCGAGGCGGGGTCCAGGCGCTCGAGCTCGGCGTACAGCGCGTCGCTCCCCTCCTCGAGCAGGCGGACCTCCAGTCGCTCACGGGTCGGGCTCAGGGTGTCACCGGCGGGGAACTCCATATCGTCGAGCGCCGCCCGAACGTACAGGCCCGTCCCGCCGACCACCACCGCGGGCGTGTTCCTCGCGAGGAGAGCATCGATGGCCGCACGCGCATCGCGCTGGAACAGCGCGGCTGAGTACGGCGTGCCGGGGTCCACGAGGTCGACACAGTGGTACGGCACCGGGCGTTCCGCGGGCGGCGTCTTCGCGGTCCCGATGTCCATGCCGCGGTACACCTGCATGGAGTCGGCGCTCACTATCTCGGCGCCGAGCGCGACGGCAACGAGGTCGCTTACGGCGCTCTTCCCGACCGCTGTGGGGCCGAGGATGCCGATGATGTCGTATGCCAGCACGCTAGTGGTACCTGTCGACAGCGAAGCGCTCGAGGCGGACGCGCTCACCCGGCCTGATGCCCGCCTTCTGCCGGGCGATGGCCACCTGCTGCTCCACGGAGTCGACGCCCTCGAGGTCCGGGAGCAGCAGCCCACGCCGCCAGTCGGCCGAGACGATCACGCCCCACACGAGGGGGTCCAGGTCTTCGAGCGTCGCGGGCTCCGGTTCGTGCAGCACGTCCACGGAGATCTCCAGCTCGTCGAGCTCATCGGCGGTCATCGCCGGGAACCGGGGGTCGGCGGTGGCGGCCTGGATCGCGTTGTGCACGATCTCGTCGGCGAGTGTCGGTGCGGTAGGCGTGATGGTGCCGATGCAGCCACGCAGGGCGTTGTTCCGGTGCAGACTCACGAAGGCGCCGTGACGCTCCGCCAGCAGACCTTCGGGCGCGCGAGGAGCGATAATGCGTCGTTCACGGAGATACGTCGCGATCGCCCGACGCGCGAGCGCAACGGGCTCGGACTCGGGGGCGGGGGACGTGCCCGTGC
>JAZIGI010000069.1:0-9365 GCA_036679125.1 Actinomycetota bacterium
GTCGCCCCGCCCGCCCGCGGCCTATGATCGGTTGGGCGGTATTGACGAAACTGCCTCCGTTGGTGATTACGACGTTGCCGCTGGAGCCGTTCACCCCACAAGAACCACCGCCGCCGCCACCCTGAGCTGCGAAGCTCGTACCTCCATAACTGATCGCTGACTGCCCACCGGGGACGGCTGGTAATTCTTCGTAACCGCAGAGGCTTGAATTCCACCAAGAAGTGCCTCCACCACCCCCGCCGCCGGAGACCGAGATTTCAACTGTTCCACCAGCCGTCACCGAGAACGTGCCGTTGCTGGTGAAGGTGTGCGTGCGATAGCCGTCCGCGTCAGTGACTGTGCCGCCCGTGGCAATAACAGGAGGCGGGAGCTCGAGCGGTGCCGTGTTGTCCGTGATGCGATACCTGACGCTGCCGTTTGATACTGTCAGACTGAAGGTAGTGTGAGGACTGGGGCTGCTGTAGGTGTACGTGTTTCCAGGGGTTGGCTTGAGGCACTTGTTCGTGCCGCTATCTGGTTGAGCCGCGCAGTCCGTCGAGATAGTAGCTGGGTAGCGCCCGGTGTCGACATTGAAGACCTTTAGCAGCCGAGCTGCGCCGGTCAGATCGGATTGAAGCGAAGCGGCTACCGCCTTCTTGCTGATTCCCGAGTAAGAGACAATTGTGATCGCCGCCAAGACCCCGATAACAACAATCACGACGAGCAACTCCACTATCGTGAAGCCAGCTCGCCGTGATGCTTGTGCTTGCATATATCAATATACTACCAAATTGGTCATGTATACACAAGCGCAGGCGATTCCACTCAGGGCAATCGCTATTCGTCTCGCGCCTGGAGCTCTCGCGCTCCGTTGTAGTTGCCAAGCACAAGTGCATCGACAACGGCTCTGTAGTCCAAAGAGGATCGGATTTCAGACTGTCTCGACTCACGCATTCGAGTCAACCAGCCAACGAGCAGGAATCCGCTAGTCAGAGCGGCCCCATCGTCCCCCACGACAAGCCTCCGCACCCACGTCAGGCCGGGGCTGACCTGTACTTCGAGTGGCTGCGCCTCCAAGAAGCCAACTAGCTGATCGACGCAGGACATCTCACCACGAGCTAGCTTCAGCCAGTCCTCAATGTGGTCTACCACAACCTCGAGCGGTAACCAGTTCGCTCGGGCACGAGCTAGATCATCATCGAAGTTCCCGGGAAATGAGGACGGGCGCGGAGAAGGCATCATCTCCTCAATGAGCGACTCCCTAGCGTGGCGCTCCGAGGAGTCCCACTCCTCCCCAAGCCTATCGATAGCTCGAGCCATGAGCGTTGGCCATACGGGAGTCAGCAATGCAGCGACATTAGACTCATAAGTCGCAACCAGTTGCAGATCCTTGAGAAGGTTCGAGAATGCACGCGCAGCAGGCTGGAGCCTATCGACCATCTCGAGGATCGCTGGTCCAAGATCGTTGCCCTCCATCCTGATGACCGAAGCAATGACTGCCGCCCTCCATTCGTCGCGCTCACCGTAGTCGTGCTCGGCTGAATGACAGGCCGCCCGTCCATAAGCGTCTAGCAGTACCGGTGCAAGCCGTGCTGCTCGTTCACTGATGCATGTTGAACTTGAGGCGGCCTCGACAACAGCGACACACGCAGGTGTCAAATGGGGCAGCATAAGGTTCTCTGCGTCAATCAACGGCAGTTCGACAAGCAGATCACCATCGATGCTCTCGATGCCCCGACGTCCGGTTTGCTGATCCCACGGACCAAGCGCAACGCCTCTCGCCCCCGCTGCAATCGCAACCCACAGCAACTCATGGATCTCACACTCTGCTCCACTTGACTCGCAGTCTCCGAGTACACGGCGGATGCCTTCGGCCGCGTATCTGCGAACCTCCACAAACGTGCTGGACATGCCAGCGACGAGAGCATCAGCAAACCGGCCATCGAGCGTCACGTCCGCAGACAGTAGCGCGCTAGGCAGGGCGAAGGCCGCAGTCCGATCAGAACCCCACGAGAACATGCTTGCCCAGCTGGGCGAACTTCCCTCAAACGGGTTGAGAGCTGCATCAGTTAGAAGATCGACCGCCCATTCAAGACTCCCCTCCGGGGTAGTCGAACCGTTAGCGGAAGCCTCAAGGATGGCGGCAGCAAGAACCCCTAACGACGACCTCACACCATCGAGCGGTTCGTCGGGCAAACCGTCCTGGATCCGGCGCGCCGCTTCATAGTCAGCCGCGAGCTCAGGCTCCGATGGTAATTCGGCAAAGTCGACCCGGTACGGTACTAGTTGCCGCAGCCGATATCTGTTCTGCAGCCGATACATTTCTTGAATGAGCGCTGAGTGGTCTCGATCCTCAGCGAGTGCTCTTTCTACCTCTTCGCCAGGATTGACCTCGACAAGTAGTCCCCCTTCAACTTCTTTGAAGGAGTAGCTTGAGGGATCGAAGTTGGCTACCCACTGTCGAACGACCGCAGGCGCATCCTCTCCGCCAGCTGCCTCCAGAAGTCGATCGCCAACGGCCTTGAGTCGGGCGAGCGCGTCGGTATCCCCAGTAGTCATGGCCATGACAACAAGGTGGCTGGCAATAGAGTGCGGGGTCCATGTCCGGCGTTCCCTGCCATCGATGTCTTCTGAGTCGGCCCCTTGAACATGGAGCGTTCCCTCCGAAACGACTCTCCCGATCTCCAATTGCCAGATCTCTGGCTGAGCCAAGTACTCGTCGAGCTCATCAGTCACCTTGTCGAGGTGTCTCACAAGGAACCCGCAGACCAGACCGGCACTTGCCAGCGTCGACGCATCCCTTAGCACCCTTGTCGCGACGAGCTTTATCGGAATGTCCGCGCGTACGAAAGCATCCATCATGAGTTCAAGTGCAAGCAGAGCGCTCACACAAGGATACGGGCCGACCGACGATCCTCGGTACCACGACCACACATGCGCGTCACCAAGATAGGTTCGTAGACCGAGCCCCAGCAGATCGAGATCGAGGCCCTCATCGGCGCGACTCTCCCCGGGCTCGTGCCCTCGGGCATGCTCTTCGAGTACCGCGAGCCGCCCGCGCGCGCCATGATCCAACATCTTGTCGATAAGACCTAAGCCGAGATTGAAATCAGCATTGAGCAGGTTCCAGAACGGTCCCAAGTACCACGCGGCCATTGGTGAACGGAAACCGCCCGAGCGGTGATGGCGGATTCCGTCGTCGAATGAAGACGATCCCCACGGACTGTGTTGAGGCTGCTCGATGTAGTAGGCCTCGGCAAGTTCCACTAGTAGAGCCGCATCATGCTTAGCCAGCGAATTGGCGACGTCAAAGCTTTCCACGAGTGGTGCAAGAAATGCCGGACGTTCGCGAGCAAAGTCAACGAGCACCTGTCTCGAGACCGCGTCAGCATCTCCTCCGAGCAGACCGACGCACTCCAGCCATTCTTCTCTTGCCTCATAGCCGGGGTCCAATTCAAGCAGCAGGGTGCGAAGACGCTGCCTCAATGGCCGCAGAGTCTCGACGTTCTCACCCGACACCTCACGCCGCGCTACCCCCTTCAGCCACGACAGAGTAAACTCGCGGGTCTCCTCGTCTTGATATGAGGTGAAGACCTCCGCGAAGTCGCAGTTGTCCAGAATCCATTCGAGTACCGGAGCGCCTACTATCGGCTCAGCAGCACCGACCAATGAGAATCGGAGCTTCACGCAGTTCAGCGCCGCCTTCAGGAGTGACGCATCCGGCTGAAGTACTGGTGTCATGGCCCTGAGTATCTGATCCGACCAGCCCGCCGAGAGCACCGCCTCCCAAAGGACCTCATTCCAGCGTGCACCGTGTGCGCTGGCGAGCAGGTCAAACTCCGTCTGCACTGTCTCCCACGCTTCGAGCATCGCTTGATCGCTTGATGGCACGGCCGCCCCCAGCCGTGCCTGAGCATAGAGTCGAACCGCACGGATCGCCCATCGCGGCGCTGAGGACTCGATGAATTGGGATAGTCCATCGCGTACCAAAACAGTTGCCAGTGCAAAGTCCCGGATTACGTCGCTCGCGAATGCATCTGTCGTACGCCAGGCTGTAGTACCGTCTCGCGGCAACAAGACTCCATCGGAGCGCAGGGCGGCGAGTGCAGTCCCAGCCGTAACGGTGACGGAGGTGCCAAGTA
The DNA here is from genome assembly GCA_036679125.1 of Actinomycetota bacterium. Taxonomy (GTDB): domain Bacteria; phylum Actinomycetota; class Coriobacteriia; order Anaerosomatales; family Anaerosomataceae; genus Anaerosoma. Next base: position 4,122 of record JAZIGI010000069.1, read on the forward strand.
GGCTACGCGCTACGGCGGTCACCGCACTGTCTCGATCGTCCGGCGCTACACCGCCTACTATGCGCTCACTATTGCGAACGCATGCTGACCAAAACATCTGCGCGACTTCGGCCTCAGTCTGAAGGGACGATGGGAGTCTTCCTTCACGAATCGCTGAGCGCACTATCTGATCGACAATGCCGAGGCGCCGAAACAGCCATGCTGCGCGTGGATCCGAGGCAAGGGGCGCCAATTCTGGCATCGCCTCAAGGAGCGAGGATGATTCTTCGACCGACATCGCTGCGGCGATCTGTTCATCCGGCTCCCCGAGCCCGAGCCGCTTCACGAGTTCGCGCAGTGTGCCGGTAGCGTCATCACGCGCCACTAGTACCGTCACCAGTCCGACAGACGCTGCTGCAGTAAGCAGCGACGGCAAGACCTGGTCGTCTCGTTCCTGAATTACCTCGGCGCCATCGAGCAAGAGTAGGCTATCCGGTCCTGTCTCGGCCGACGACAAGAGGTCCGCCGGGGACGCGCCGATTAACGACCCGAACTGCAGAACGTCTTGGGGAAGATCGCGGAGACTAAGGGCGATTGCACTGCCACCCGCAGACCGAATCACATCGACTGCATCGAGTGCGAGAGCCGATTTCCCCACATCAGGTTCACCCCGAAGCAGGAGCACACCGCCGTTCTGCGTATCCCGAATCTTGGCAGTCAGCTCCTCAACCAATTCGGATCGCGCCAGCCGAAAGGGGTCGCCCTCACCCCATCGAGGAATCGATCGTTCAGTTCGTTGCAGCAACGCTGTCTCAAGCGACTCAATCCGCGACCGATACGCCGCGAAGTCTCGCGAGGCGCCAAGCTGCCCGAATGAGCGCAATTCGCGCCGGAGCATCGCTCGATCGATCGCGGCAGCCCTGATACCACCCTGACCCGCAACTCCCACAAGTCGGCGATGAAGCTCTGATGCTCTTGATGGACTACTGGCGAGCGACTGCAACCGACTGACAATGGCAGTCACACCCGAGGCCGCATCACCTTCAAGCTCCTCTTGCAGTACGTAGAGTGCTTTCAGCATCGACCACGTGGTTTCGACAACAGTCTGGCTGTCTGCGTTTCGACTACTTGCTTCGAGCGCGGCCTTCACAACATCCTTGGTGTTCGTCAGACGATCACGAACGGCTCGCGTGTGTGCTTGTGGAGCGTTGACGGCAACCTCGAAGTCAGCTGCTGACTGCTGACGACGCGCCACCTCAGTCAATTCGGCTAGTTGGGCTGCGGGACCGAATCGACCAGAGACCGCCAGCCCCAGACGGACTTCTCCAGTCTCAACCGCATCCGGCTCGGAGAACAACACGTCGAGGTATTCGGTGACGAGACTGACGGTATCGTCACTGCTGCTCCCAATCGTTGGCCTGCGCCGACAGGCGATTCTTATCGTTCGCGTGTGATCATCCGTGGAGCCAGTCACAAGGAGGTCGTCGACGGACGAGCGGCTCTCCTGCTGCATAGCGACTGAAGTCACTTGGTACTCGTCACCCAGACCCGCCATGGGTTCGCCTAGAAGAAGGCTGGTCAGTGCAAGGGCACAGTACTCGTGTTCGAGCAGAAATCCTCCGCCTGCAGTGGCGTAGGGGCTGGAACCAGAATGCCGAACGTCTTCGCTTGGCCCGTCAGCTACGGAGTCGGATCCCGCTTCACGCCCGCCCTCACGAGAGATCATTGGTGCTCCAACGAAGAATGATTCGTCCGCTCGGTGTCACTTGCTCTGTTAGTCGAGTCTCCATGCGCGCTCGCTCACTAGATACGGTACTTGTCCTTGCGCTTCTGGAACGCCTCTTCGCCACCGTCCAGAATTTCGCAAGCGTGTTCACGAATGCCCTTCGACTCGAGAATCGACTTCTCTTTCGGGTCATATGGCTTGCTATGCTCGAGTGAACCAGTCAAGTAGGCGAATGTTTGGCCGTCCTTGTTTGGGCGGTCGTCTCCGTGCCGGTTGGCCACGATGACCTCTTCGGAGTCAGCGCCGATTACAAGGTTCGCGTTGTGACTCACCATGATCACCTGCCGCTCGCGTTTGCGCCTCATCAGATCCTTGATGATCACGTCGCACACCGAGCGGCTGTCGAGATCGTCTTCCGGCTGATCGATCAAGAGCGGCCACGGTTCGTCTTGCTCAGCGAGGATCAGGGTCAGCGCGAACAGCGCCTGCTTGCCTGGCGTCATAGATGACTTCTTGAACCCGCCAATGCGGTCACCATCGAGTGAGGCGACAAAGCGAATGTCCTTTGTTGCCGTCAGGACTGAGGTCGCAGCAGCACAAGCATCCTCGCCTTGCTTCAGCTTCTGCTTACCAGAAGCAAGACGTTCAATGAACTTGTCTGGCTCACTCATCACCTTGGTGAGATCTACCTGCTTCTGGTCATCGAGGTAGGGACTTGTCTCGCGTTTGCTGAAGATCGAAGACAGTGCCGCGATGTCGGTCGGATCCCACTCGACTTCGAGACTGAATTCCATCTCCTCGAGCGTGTGATCACCGTTGTTGAAATTAGTCTTCAGGTCATCTAGCAGCTGGTCGCGTTGGCTAAGTGCGTTCGCGATGCCAGTGACCAGCTGTGCCTGCTCCGCAGTCTTGGCCTTGATCACTTCAGCTAGTCTGTCGATCTCGGCAAGTGCTTCCTTCTGCGCATCATGATCCTTCACCAGCGCCGAGATCTGAGTATTTGCAGCGCTCTTCTCGATAAGAGCCTGATTGTCGCGTTCAAGCTTCTCATTGGCTGCTTGTAGCTGTGCGCTTTCGACGTCGAGGCCAGCTCGATACTTCTCGAGCTGACTCTTGGCGCTCTTGAGCAGCGCCTCCTTGGCATCGCTGATGGCCGTCTCAAGGCCGGTACGCAGTCCGACCGGCATGGTCGCAGGGGATGGTCTGAGATCGACGGCGACCCCAACCTGACCTGTTGCCTCGAAGACCCCTGGCTCTGGCCCCTGCTTGACGTATGGAGCAAGCTCTCTCTGCTCCTGTGCAACTTGGTCGAGTCGGCTGTTGTTGGCGCTGATCGCACCCATAACTTGCTGATACTTAGCAACCTCTTCCGCCGACAGTTCCGAGGCCTTCTGAAGTCGAGTGATCTCCTCTTGGAGCTCCTTCGCCCGTTCGCTGATTGCCTTCCGGTCGCCGACATCCTTCAGCTCTTGATTCAGCTCAACGATGTCCGCTGCGAGGTCAAACCAGCCAGAGACCGAGTCGGATACTGTCTCGTTGTATGCCTCGATGTCATCCTCCGCCTTGCGGAAGTCGGCCTCGAAGTCGGGGTCGCCCCTGAACACAGCGGGTTGGATCTTCGCGGTGATTTCGTCCGGTCTCTCGCTGATCGCATATAGCGAGTTCTGTGGGATGTAGATGACCTGACCCTCAGTCGCCACCGCCGAGCCCCACTCCACCGAGTAGTCGAGATCCGCGACGTCAGCCCAAGTGACAGACGCTCCAGGACCGGCATCCTTCTCATCAATGCCGATTCCCACTTGCTGCTTGACGGTGTACTCCGGGTCCACTGCGTGCGCCGTGTAGGCAAGTAGCGCGGACTTCCCTGATGATCGGCTGCCGATGATTGCATTTAGCCCAGGGTTGAACACCACCTCAGCAGGGAAGTCATCGGAGTCCTTGAACACAATTCGCGATATGACCTTGTAGGGTTCCTTCTTGTCAGGCAAGGTGGCCTGGATCCGGACACGCTCCTCTGGCTCGACCAGAGTCTGCTGCAAGCCCTCGTAGCTCAGGTCTGCTTTGACCCATGTCGTGTGCTTGTCGTTGTCGCCGACGACTTCTTTGCCGAGCCAGCCATCGAGGTCCTCAAAGCTGTGCGCATCGCAGCCAGCGAAGACCGGCTTCGGCACACACACTTGATCCGCCTCAAGCCTATTGGGATCGAGAAAGTAGTCCTTGTTTCCGGGGTTTCCGAAGAAGCCATCGGTGCACTTGTCGATCTCGTCCGACAGGCTCATCTTCCGCTTGTTACCGGCGTCGGGCCGAATCCCATTGTTGTTCACGGCCGCAGCCGAGATGAAATGGTCGGTTAGAACGGCCTTGTCGCCAAAAACGGATGAAATCGCGGACTTCAGGTCAGCTCGCGAGATGGTCGCCTCTTCGTAGTCTGCGCGGTCCTTCATCTCGGCGCACGAACGCTGGCGACCGTTTGAATCAGTCTTCTGGGTCTTGAGAGCCTGAAGGAATTCATCGGCCTTCGCGCGGGTCAGATCAGGCGGGAAGATGATGTGATAGTCGACGACCTCGGCAGCACCATTGACTGTTTCATTCAGTCGGACTTCAAGATTCGGAAAGAATACCTTCTCTGATCCGGCATACAGCGCATCGTACTTCTCCTTGAAGACGAAGAAGCCGTCGAGCGAGAAGTAGTCCGCAATCCCGATGGCTTCCACGTCTGAGTCATGGACGGCGGAGCAGAAGCGATCCCAGTCGAGATCGCCATTCTTGAGGTCGTAGTTGTCGTTCAATTTGGTGCCAGGCGGATGGACGTGCAGGTCCCACTTCCGCCACTCCGAGCCCCTTGAAAAGCGCTTCATTGGACGATCCCCTCTTGGTCTACGCTCACCCCGGTCACACCGAATCCCCTGTCCACCGGACTATGTGGTCGATTTGCGTCTTCCAGTTGGGTGCTCCCCCAGCGTCGTCACGGAGCATGATCGAATCATCGAGGCTGCTGCGTAGCGCGTCAGGTCCGCACAAGTCGTTGTCGAACACGGCATCGAAGAACTCACGGAACGCCGACAAGCGCACCGGAACGATATCCAGCTGCGTGCGACTGTCGTCCGCGAGGTACCAGACTCCGATACGGAACGTCTCCGCCGTATTCGAGTCAATGCGGTTGGCCAAGAACAGTCCGTAGACAGGTTTGCCAGTCCCGCGAGCCAGATGATCTTGGGCTACGCCAGCAACATGTCGCCTGACCGGCTCGCCTTCGGCGGCTTCCTGCCGAGAACTCTCGGTGAGAGTAACCTCGACCACAACCACGAAATCATCGAACTCGAAGATCAGATCGGGTCCGCCTCCGGGCGCGCAGCTGATCGGCAAGAAGTCCTGATCGATCTTGAAGCGGCGGGCTTCGTATGGCTTGTTGGCCAAGCTGTTCATGGCCAAGAAGGCCCGCCACATCGCCCACTCGAAGTAGGCCGGAGCTTCGGAACGCGGCACCGAGACCGACGATCCATCGGACAGTGTTGCCGATGTGCCGCGTTCAGCTAGTA
>JAZIGI010000070.1:0-9122 GCA_036679125.1 Actinomycetota bacterium
GGTGAGCGGCTGAGTGTGTTGGGGTGGGCCGGGATCGCTGTCGCGTTCTCGGGAGTGGCCATGATCGCGTTCGGCGAAGGTGGCGATGGCATGCGCCTCGAACCGGGTGCCGCCCTGATCCTGCTTTCGGCGATCGTGACAGCCATATACTCCATACTCTCTAAGCCGCTCCTCAGCCGATACCGGCCACTGGCGTTCACCACGTACGTGATCTGGGCCGGCACGCTCCCAATGCTCGTGTGGGCGCCGGGACTCATTCTCCGACTGCCGACGGCACCGCTGGACTCCACGTTGTCGGTCGTGTACCTGGGGGTGTTCCCGGCAGCCATCGCGTACCTCTTCTGGTCGTATGCGCTCGCACGCATGTCCGCTTCGGCGCTTTCGACCTTCCTGTACCTTGCGCCGGTCTCGGCGATACTCATCGCGTTCGTTTGGATAGGCGAAGTGCCGGCGCCACTCGCCCTCATCGGTGGCGTCGTGGCGATCGCCGGTGTCGCTCTCACGAACACGCTGGGTCGGCGCGTGCTATCGTCGTAGGCGCGACGCGCGAAGGGAGACCCGAAGTGGCAGCACAGACCGTTGCATCCGGCGCGCAGACCGCGGGCGATGACGCCGGGGCGCTGGGCCGTCCGGCGCTGCAGGTCCTCCTTGACTCGCTCTCCATCCCTGCGCTCCTGCTCACCGAAGATGGCGCTGTCGGCATGCACAACGTGCCGGCCGTCTCGTTGCTGACACCGGGGTCCGACAAATCGCCCCGACTACACGTCCACGACGGCACCGATCTCTGGACCGTGATCAGCGCACGGGCGGACGAAGCGAATCCCCTGTTCGATCTCCACTTCAAGCTTCGGATCGCGGATGGCCAGGTTTCCGACATGACCCTGCTCATCGCGCCGCTCCGCACCACAGGAGGCGCGCTTGGCGGGGCGATCATCATGGTGCTCGATGCGCTGGCGACCCGCATCCGCGGATTGGCGGCAGTGGATGCCGGCGCTCCGAGCGGCGGACTCACGGCACTCGTCCAGCGGCTCGGTGAACTCACAGGGGCGACGAGCACGTTCGTGATCGAGGCGGGCCGCGGCTTCGGAGCCGAGGCGCGCGTCGTCGCGTCGTGGGGCCGGGACGGGGCCGCCCTGCCTGTCGGTCCGCTCGACGTACGCGACACCCCGTCCGACGCGTTCGCCGGACGCCGATTCGTCTGCATACCCGAGGGTCTGCAGGACGCATACCCATCGGACAGGCTGTTCCGCGAGGAGGGGTATGAGGCGTACGCGGGCGTCGTCCTGCTCGACGGTGCGCGTGAACAGGTGGGCGTCATGGCCGCTCTGTGGCGCGCGCCGATCGCGGACGTTCCCGCTGTCACGGCTGTCTTCACCATCACATCGGTGTGGGCCACCAGGTTGCTCGGCGATCTCATCGCGCAACGCGAGCTTCGGGAGAGTGAGCAGCGGTACAGCGCCGTCTTCGAAGGGAGTGCGGTGCCGATCCTGCTGGTCGATCCGGAGACCACGCAGGTTGTGGACGCTAATCCGGCTGCCTGCGAGTTCTACGGGTACACACGTGACGAGCTCCTCACGATGAGCGCCCTGCAGACAGACGCGCAATCGGCCGAGATGGTCCGCGCCGAGTTCGAGCGCGCGGCGGGGGGCGCGAGGGTCAGGTTCGCGAGCAAGCACCTGCTCGCCGAGGGCAAGATCCGGGACGTGGAGATCAGCGTGGGGCCGATCAGTGTCGGAGGCCACCCTCTGCTGTACTCGATGATCCACGACATCACCGAGCGCAAGCGCATGGAGTCCGAGCTCGAGCGCTCGAAGCGGAACCTCGAACTCATCGTCGGGCAGCGCACCGAGGACCTGTTGCGCACGAACGCGGAGCTGCAGCAGGCGTCCATGGCGCGCGACATGGTGTTCGCAAGCCTGGCGCGTGAGCTCCGCACGTCGCTGCAGACCATCACCGGATTCTCCGACGTCCTCCTGCGCGGAACGGCCGGGGGTTTGAACGAGGAGCAACAACGACAGGTCGAGATGATCGCCGAGGCCGGACGCGAGCTCTCGGGCTACGCGACGGCGCTTCTGGAGTCGGGGCGGGCCGAGACCAGCCGTGTCGGACTCGAGCCGGAGGTGTTCGACCTGGTGGGACTGGTGGAGTCGGTCCTCTTCGGCCTGTCATCGTTCGCCGAGGAGAAGCGACTCACGCTGAGGATGGTCGCCGAGGAGCGTCCGGTAGAGATCTGCACCGATCGGTTCCTGTGTCAGCAGATACTGCTCAACCTGCTGTCGAACGCGATCCGTTACACAGACCGTGGTGGCGTGACCGTCACGGTGGCGCGCGCCGGGGACGATCGCTGTTCGGTGGCGGTGTCCGATACCGGGCCGGGCATCGACCCGGGCCGCGTGGAGACGCTCTTCCAGGGGCCGGAGGTCCACACGGCAGCGGCGGGCATCGGGCTGCCATCGAGCATGCGCACGGCTGGCTTCCTCAAGGGCACGATCGAGGTCGAAAGCGCGCCAGGCCGTGGATCGGTGTTCACGCTGGTGCTCCCGCTGTCCGCGATCGAGGGATGCGAGCCGTCGACTACGACGTGACCCGTGTCGTCTCCATCAGTCGCTCGGCAAGCGAGAGCGCGCCGGTGGGACATGCCGAGCGGCAGATGCCGCAGCCGTAACACAGGGCATCGTCCACGACCGCTACGCGCCGGTCATCAAGCGCGATCGCCGCAAAGGGACACCGATCGACACACGCTCCACAGCCCACGCAGTCATCTTCCTCTGCGCGTGCGAGGTATTCGCCCTTCCACATCGTCTGGTAGCCCAGTTGCAGCGTGGCCTTCATCGCCATACAGCCGCTCGCCAGGTCGCAGTTGCAGATGGCTGCGATGAAGGGCGACTTGAACGTCCAGACGGAGTGCATCAGCCCCTCGTCCTCCGCACGGTGAAGGACGGCCATGCCCTGCTCTCGCGTGAGCCGCTGGAACGCGGCGGTGTCCGGGCCGACCGCGTAGTCTCGGAACGCCTCCGCGAACAGGTCGTCCTGAGGCGTGACCGTCACACCCAGGCAGTAGCCTTGTTCCGGGGCACCCGCGAAATGGCGGCAGACGCACGGGAGCTGCGTGATCGAAGTGGCGATATCGAAGATGCGCTCGCACTCCTCGATCGGGACCGGCTGCCCGAAATGGTCAGCGATCTGCCGGGGGCGGGTCAGAGCCGTGAATGCCGTGCGCAGCGGGCGCGGCGCGACCTTCACGATCTCCAGTAGCGGGACGTTGCGTCGCATCCGTCGATCGAAGCCGGTGACGAAGTCGACCACGAACTCGCGCAGCGCGCTGTCATGTGTGATGTCGACGGCGTAGTTCTCGGCCTGGAGGTACCACTTCTTGCCATCACCGTGTTGGACGCAGAACTCGCACATGGCGCCTCCCGGGTCGACTCCTTCGCGCCAGTATCGCAGCCGTGAGGGGTTCGTGGCGAGCCGATCACCAGGCGAGGGCAGCGATGAACACCAGCAAGACCACGAACACCACGGTGGTGACACGAACGACACCCCGAGCGCTATAGTGGCGTGGTCAGGAGGGGCCGTGGACATGGGATCGGGGAGACTATGATGCGCGGGGAGGACCAGGCACAGCACGGACACGCGTACTCGCTCGGCGAGGAGATCGCCAACGCCGTCACGCATGGTATCGGCGCCGCGCTCAGTGTCGCGGCGCTCGTCATCCTCATCGGCATCGCGGCGCTATGGGGCGATGGCTGGCATCTGGCAAGCGCTATCGTGTACGGCGTCACCATGTTCATGCTGTACACGGCGTCGACGCTCTATCACGCCATCACCCACCCGCGCGCCCGGCATGTGTTCAAGATCATCGATCACGCCAGCATCTACCTGCTCATCGCGGGCACGTACACCCCGTTCACGCTCGTGACGATTCGTGACGATGGCGGCTGGTGGCTGTTCTCCGTGGTCTGGGCGCTCGCGCTCGTGGGCATCGCGCTCGAGGCAGCATGGGTCTATCGGCCAAAGTGGGTCTCAGCGATCGTCTACCTGATCATGGGCTGGCTCGCGATCACCGCGATCAAACCCATTGCCGCCAATCTCGAGCCGGCGGGCGTGTGGCTCCTTGTGGGCGGGGGTATCGCCTATACCCTCGGCACGATCTTCTACGTGCTCAAGCGCGTGAAGTTCATGCACGCGGTCTGGCACCTCTGGGTTCTTGCCGGCAGCGTGCTGCACTTCCTCGCTGTGATGCTGTACGTGTTTCCCGGGCCCTAGGCGCCAGCGAGCGGCTGCTCTGATGCTGTCAGCAGCATCGGGATCGACGATGCCCGGAGGATCGCGCTCGCCACCGACCCGATCTCCTGATCGGCTATGTCGTGTGCGCGAGGCGCAAGGATGACCAGCGTGTAGTCGCCCGAAGCGACCCGCTCCGGCAGCACTTCGAGTGCGGAGCCCCTGACCACCGACGTGGTGACATCCCGAACCCCGCTCTCCCTCGCACGCAGCGCGAGCGCGGCGAGCCGTTCAGCGGCCTGCTCTTCACGACCCTCTCGGGCGGCTTCGAAGGTGAAGGGCGTCACGTACATGAGCTCCATGTGCTCGATGCCGCGGGTGGCGAGTTCGCATGTGAGCGAGCAGAGGCGGTCTGTCGATTCGAACACGTCAAGAGGGACCAGCACGGATGAGAGTATGCGTGCGCAGGCGGCGACCCCCGCCTCGGCATCCGGGATGTGACTCTGTGGGGTGAGCAGCACGGGTACCGGGCTCAACCTCACCACATCGGAGCTGATGCTGCCCGAGAACCCGGTCTGGAACAGCCCCTGGCCCCGGGTCCCCATCACGATCACACCTGCACCGTGCTCCTCGGCAAGGGTCACGATGGCGTGTGGCGGGTAGCCGAGAGGCGTCTCCACATGGACACGGATACCAGCGTCTTCAAGTGACTCGACCTGTCTGCGGAAGGCCGCCTCATCAGCAGGTGAGGGCTCCCTGTCCAGGTCGATCGCGTACACGAGCACCGCATCACGTACGCCGAGCACGCCGAGTTGTCCCGCACACGCGATGATGCCCTCGGAAGACGGGCCGAGATCGGTTGCTACCAGCGCATGCGCGAACATCCAGGGCCCTTCATCCAGCGATGCCGTTACCACCATGCGGGCAGGACGGTCAGTGACTCACACAAGTATATAACGCCGCGACGTACGGCTGTATCGCGTGATGCCTGTGACCTCTGTCACAACAACGGATTGGCATGGAATGTGCGGGTTGGGCTAACATATCGGTCGGGGTGTGCGGTTCGCACGTGTACCTTACGTCATATGACGACGTCCAGCTTCGGTGGAAGGCTCACGTTGTACGATCTCGAGGGTGTACTCGGACCGGCGGTCATGGAGTTCGTGGACCAACACGTCCGCTCACTCCTGACCTGGGACATCCTCGTGTTCTTCCATCGCAACCCTGACGCCGTGCTCGATGTCGAAGGCCTCGCCTCGCGCCTCGGGCGCCGGGCCGATGAGCTCGAGCCCGAGATCGAGGCGTTGTGCGCGGGGAGGATCCTCACGTTCGCCGGAGGACTCATCCGCTACAAGCCATCGGCCGAGATGCGCGAGACGATAGCCCGCTTCGTGGAGAGCTGTCAGGATCGCGGGCGCCGGCTGGCCCTCATCGCGCTCGTGCTCCACAAGATCAACCCTGGCTACTGATACTGCTCCGGCCCCAGTCTCGCGCGAGCGTCGCTCACTCCTGGTAGTCTTAGCGCATGAACCAGATCATCCAGCAGATACTCCTCATCTTCCTCTTGATCGTACTCAACGGGTTCCTCGCCGCGGCGGAGATCGCACTGGTGAGCGCACGGCGGGCTGTGATGAAGATGGATGCCGACGCGGGATCGAAGCCCGCACAGCGAGTCCTCAAGCTGACCGAGGACCCTTCGAGCTTCCTTGCCGCCATCCAGATCGGCATCACGCTTGTCGGCTTCGGCGCCTCGGCCACCGCGGCGGTCACGCTGTCCCAGCCGCTTGCCGAGTGGCTGTCTTCTCTCGGTGTGCCGTGGGTGAGCACGCTCGCCTCCGGGCTGGCGGTCTTCGCGGTCACGCTCGTGATCTCCTACGTCACGCTCGTCGTGGGAGAACTCGCCCCCAAGCGTCTCGGTCTGCAGCGTGCCGAGGCGGTCGCGAAGTTCGTCTCGGGCCCCGTCACGTTCCTGCAGAAGGGCACAGCGCCGCTCATCTGGATCCTGGCGCGTTCGACTGATGTGGTCGCGCGCTTGCTGGGCGTCCGGCCGGGCTCCGTGCGCCCAGGTGTGACCGAGGAGGAGATCAAGCTCCTCGTCACCGAACAAGGAACACTGCTCGAGGACGAGAAGCGCATGATCCACGAGATCTTCGAACTCGGCGACATGGTCGCCAAGGAGATCATGGTGCCGCGGGTCGACATGCGCATGCTCGAGGACACCACGCGCGTCGGCGAGGCGATAGGCGTGTTCCGGCAGTCGGGCTACTCGAGGCTGCCGGTGTTCAGCGGAGACGCCGACACGGTGGTGGGCATCGCGATGCTCAAGGACCTGGTCGGCCCGGTAGCCACAGGGCGTCTGGACGAGCCGGTCGGCACGTTCGTCAGACCCGCTGTGTTCGTACCCGAGACCAAACCGATCCTCGTCATGCTCAAAGACATGCAGGCCGCGCACAACCATCTGGCTATCGTGGTAGACGAGTACGGCGGTACCGCCGGACTGGTTACCATCGAGGACATCGTCGAGGAGATCATCGGCGAGGTCGTCGACGAGTTCGACCGCGAGCGCCGGTACATCACCACGATCAGTCCCGGGGAGTGGGTGGTGGACGGCCTGCTGTCCGTTCACGAGGCGAACGAGACGCTCGGGTGGGATCTTCCGGCCTCGGAGGAATATGAGACCGTCGCGGGTTGGATGCTCGTGCAACTCGGGCATATACCGACCGGTGGCGAGGTCGTGCGCCACCATGATCTGGTCGTGCGTGTCGACGCGGTGAGGCGGCGCAGGATCGCTCGCCTGAGGGTGTCGCGGGCGCGTGACCATGGCGTCGGGCAGCAGATAGGCTCCTGAGACCGGGAGCATGTCGTCGTCGCGCCCGGTGAAGAGGGGAGTCCATATGGAACAGAGCACGGATCAGTCGGTCGAGCACGCCCCGGTTCCGGCGGCGGAGCCTGTGAGTGCGGCGCCAGCCCCGACCGGGCAGCCCTCCCAGACCCCCGCGCCCAAAGGGCCCGGCCCGGCACTTTGGGGCGGAGTCGCCCTCGTCATCCTCGGCGTGCTCCTCCTGGTGAGCCAGCTCGTGCCCCAGATGCAGCTGTGGCGCTGGTGGCCGCTCATCGTGGTCGGTATCGGCATCAAGCAGATGTTCGGGCCGAGGCGCGCCCCGTGGAGTGTCCGCCACCTCGGTGAAGGACTGAGCACGGTCGCCATCGGCCTCGTGTTGCTCGGGCAGATGCTCGGCATCCTGCGGTGGGACGTGTGGCTGAACATCATCCGTCTCTGGCCGGTGCTGCTCGTCTCGCTCGGCCTTGAGATCATCGGCAAGGCGACACGCGCCGAGTGGATCCGCTTCGTCGGAAGCCTCGTGGTGGTCGCGGCACTGGCGTACGGAGCGCTGGTGCTCACGCCCACGGGGGGATGGCCGCCCCTGACCCCCGTGGCGGGGGGCGAACCATTCGACTACGTCGAGCGGCACGACCGTCGCGTGCTCACCGGTGAGGCTGAGATCGACGGCGCTGTGGGTGAGCTCGCGGTGACCGCCGGCGACGACCTGGCTGCGGCCGAGGGCAGTTCACCGTACGGCGTGACCTTCGATGTGACGACCTCCGGCCGCACCGCCAAGGTGACCATTGCCGACGTAGGTGGCTCCTGGGGGCCGGTCACTCCGGGCAGCGATATCGCGGTGACGCTTGACCGGGACGTGCTCTGGGACCTCGTGGTGAAGGCGGGCGTCTCCACGTACGATCTCGATCTCCGCGAGCTTCCCGTCAGTTCACTCGAACTCGAATCGGGGGTCTCGGCCGGGACCGTCACGTTCGGCTCGCCTGAAGGAGATGCCCGCACCGTGGACATCGAGGCCGGCGTCTCGGGGATCGCCCTCCGGTTCCCCAGGGGCGAGAGCGTGCGTGTGACGGTGAGCGACGGCCTCTCGGGTGTCGAGTCTGGCGGCGAGTGGACGAAGTCGCGCGAGGGAGACGCCCGCGTCTACGAGAGCGAGCGGTTCTCGGACAACGGCGCATACTGGGATGTGTACATCGAGTCGGGTATCGGCGGCATAACGCTGCGGTACTACTAGGGCAAGCAAGGAGGCCACGAAGGTGACGGACACTCATCATGCCGGCGGCACGCCGACGGGCGACCGCGACAACAGCGGGTGGATCATTCTCGGCGCGATCCTGGTGGTAGTCGGGTTCTTCCTCGGTGCGCACAACCTCGGTCTCGTCCCGTGGCAGCTCGCCGAGACATGGCGCTGGTTCGGCAGAGCCCGCAGTGGGGTCGGTGTCATCCTGCTGGGTATCGCGCTCATCATCTGGGCACAGTCTGGTCGCCATATCACGCTGCCGCGAAGCGGCGGGAAGCTGACGCGCTCGCGATCCGAGAAGTGGGTCGCCGGCGTGCTCGGCGGTCTCGCCAAGTACTTCGGTATCGACGTGACGCTTCTGCGTCTGGCGTTCATCGCGCTCGTCGTCCTGTTCGACGTCGGCGGGCTCATCATCGCGTACATCGTGATGGCGATCGTCGTGCCGCTCGAGCCGCATGGGGCTGCCGTCGCGCAGGTTCCGGCACAGCCCGCGCAATGGCCTGCGGGGGCCCCGTCAGCCGCTCCCGCCCCGGTGCCCGCGCCCGCGGCCGCGCCTGCCCCGCCGACGCCCGTCGCTCCTCCGGCCGCTCCCGCCCCGGCTGCCGATCCGGCTCCTGAAGCGGCGCCTCCGGCGGAACCTGCCGCTCCCGCCGACGAATGAGCGGATCGTTCGAGGGGTCGCAGGCACGCGTGTCATCGACACGTCCCGGCGACGTGGTGGGCGCGCCCGTCCACCTCTTCTAGCTGCCCCGGTTACGCGAGTACAAAGAGAACCCCCCCCACCCGCCGCCCCGGTGGCGCAAGGCGCTCGAGGAGGGG
>JAZIGI010000071.1:0-9074 GCA_036679125.1 Actinomycetota bacterium
GCCCCCGACGCCTCAGGCGAGCCGGCGCCCACCCCCGCCGAACGGGTCCCCGCTGTCGTGGTGTCGGCAGCGGTGGAAGACGGTACGGTCTACCTCGAGGTCGACTACATCCAGTTCCTGACGGGTGCCGAAGCCGCCGCCGCGGCGTCCGCGCGTGGCGACGAGTCCCCTCCCCCAAACGACTTCTACATCGTCAACGACAACGCACGGCTACGGCGGTTCGCGGTGCAGGACGGCATCTCGGTGAACGTGGTGGTGCGCGATGACGGCACCTCGGATCCCGGCGGTCGGACCATGCCGCTGTCGGACTGGGTCGTGCGGCTCGAAGGACCCACGGCAAGAGCGTTCACGTCCGGCTTCTACTGGCTCACGGTGAGCGGCGAGACGATCACCACGATCGAGCAGCAGTATCTCCCGTAGGACGGCGCACCATACCCCGCCTCCGTGCACCGCGCGTCATGTGACCCGCCACCGCGCTCTCACTACACAGCAGAGATGTTGGCATGTATCCTGCAGCGACGACCATGTCCGGCCAGGAGAGCGAGACACATGCGCACCCGACGTGCACGTGATGGATCCCAGGCGACGATCGATCCCGATGCCGCTCCGCTCAGCCGGGGCAGACTCCGTGTGCTGCGGATCGCGATCCTCGTGTTGTTCACGGTCCTCACCGTCGGCATCTCCGTGTTCCACGGAACGAGGATCGTCGCACTGATCGAGGACCACTCGCTGACCGAGGCCAGGTCGTATGCCGACCTCGTCATCGCCGCGCGCTCATGGAACGCCCGTCATGGCGGCGTATGGGTCGAGAAGACGCCTTCAGCGGACACGAACCCGTACCTGCTCGGGCTTGGCATCCAGGCTGACCGCATGGTGGATGACGGGACGACGCTCACGCTTCGCAACCCGTCACTCATGACGCGGGAGATCGCCGAGGAGATGGGTCGGACTGGGGCGCCGTCGGCCTTCAAGCTGACCAGCCTGCTGCCGGTCAACCCGGCCAACGCCCCCGACATGTGGGAGCGGGATCAGCTCGAGCGGTTCGAGGCACGGGGCTCCGATGTGACCGAAGCATGGAGCACCGACTCCGCCGCAGGTGATGGCGAGCGGTTCCGCTACATGCGAGTGCTCTTCGTAGACGCGTCGTGCCTTCAGTGCCATGCCGGCGCGGGGTACGAAGTCGGCGATGTGCGCGGGGCGTTGAGCGTGTCACTGCCCTATGCGGAGACCGCGGCGTCACTCGCCCGGACGCGTGACCAGGTGTTCGGTATCGCCGCCGTGGTGCTGCTGCTCACCTGGACGGGCGTGATCGTGGCCACGCGACTCCAGGAGAGGCAGGTCGCGGCTTCCGAGCACGCGCTCGCCACGGCCGCCGCCACCGATCCACTCACGCGACTCTCCAACCGGGGCCACACGTTCGAACGCCTGCGGACCGAGATCGAACGCACGCGACGGACCCGCACCGGCCTCGGCGTCATGCTTGCCGACATCGATGACTTCAAGCGGATCAACGACACCTACGGGCATGCGGCGGGTGACGATGTGCTTCGCACTGTGGCGGTCACGGTGAAGAACGCGGTCCGCACCTATGATCTCGTGGGAAGGATCGGCGGCGAGGAGCTGCTCGTCGTGGCGCCCGACATCGAGCCGGAGGCGCTCAGTGAGCTGGCCGAGCGCGTGAGGGCGGCGGTGCAGGGTGCGTACGCGCTGGACGGCTCACGTGAACGCGTGAGCGTGAGCATCGGGACCGCGTACCTGCCCCATGGGTCCGGCGAGTCCCTCGACGCCCTGGTGGCGCGAGCGGACGAGGCGATGTACCGGGCGAAGCGCTCAGGCAAGAACTGCGTCGAGTCCTGCTAACGGCCGTTACCGCTTGCGACGGCGCACAGCGTGCGTGGAACCCTTGCGGGCACCGCGCCGCAGGCTGCTCAGCACCTCGTCCGCCGTGCTCGACTCGACCTCCGCCTTGAGCTTCACGACCTGGTCGCGCAACCGCGCCGCGTTCTCGAAGTCGAGCGCTTCGGCCGCCGAGTGCATGTCCTCCTCCATCGCGGCAAGCACGCGCGCGAGCTCCTCACGCGGCAGCTGTCCGAGTTCGGCGGCCACGTCAACGCTCGGCTCGAGACCGACCTCTTGTTCGCGCACGTACTGCGCGATGTCGTGGATGGCCTTGCGGATGGTCTGCGGCTCGATGCCGTGCTCCTCGTTGAACGCGAGCTGGATGATCCGGCGCCGCTCGGTCTCCTCCATGGCCGTGCGCATCGAGTCGGTGACCTTGTCGGCATACAGGATGACCTCGCCGGACACGTTGCGCGCCGCGCGACCGATCGTCTGGATGAGCGATCGGTGGTTGCGCAGGAAGCCCTCCTTGTCGGCGTCGAGGATGGCCACGAGCGACACCTCGGGAAGGTCGAGCCCCTCGCGGAGCAGGTTGATGCCCACGAGGCAGTCGATCACGCCGGCACGGAGATCACGCAGGATCTCGACACGCTCGAGCGTACCGATATCGGAGTGCATGTAGCGAACCTTGATGCCGTGCTCGAACAGGTAGTCCGCGAGGTCCTCGGCCATCTTCTTCGTGAGCGTGGTGACCAGCGTGCGCTCGTTGCGGTCGGCGCGCTCGCGCACCTCGGCCATGAGATCATCGATCTGACCGTGCGTGGGGCGGACCTCGATCTGCGGGTCGACGAGGCCCGTGGGCCGGATGATCTGCTCGACCACGCGCTTGGACACGCGCAGTTCATAGTCACCCGGCGTGGCCGAGACGAACACGGTCTGCGGCACGCGCGCACGGAACTCGTCGAACTTGAGCGGCCGATTGTCGAGCGCGCTGGGCAGGCGGAATCCGTGCTCGACGAGCGTGAGCTTCCGCGACCGGTCACCCTCGTACATGCCATGCAGCTGTGGAACGGTCACGTGGCTCTCGTCGATGATGCAGAGGAAGTCCTCGCCGAAGTAGTCGATCAGCGTGTGCGGGGGCTCGCCCGCCTGTCGACCGTCCAGGTGACGTGAGTAGTTCTCGATGCCGTTGCAGTACCCCATCTCCTCGAGCATCTCGAGGTCGTACGAGGTGCGCGTCTCCAGACGCTGGGCCTCGAGCAGCTTGCCGTCGGCGTTGAGCTGCACCAGCCGGTCGTGGAGCTCCTCGCGGATCGCCCCGACCGCGTCGGTCAGCTTGTCCTTCGGGGTCACGTAGTGTGTCGCAGGCCAGATCGGCGTGGCGCCGAAACGGTTCACCACTTCGCCGGTCACGTGGTCCACCTCGGAGATCGACTCGATCTCATCGCCGAAGAACTCCACCCTGATCGGAAGGTCGGCGTATGGCGGGAAGATGTCGAGCACATCGCCTCTCACGCGGAACGTCCCGCGTGAGAGCTCGTAGTCATTGCGATCGTACTGGATGTCGATGAGGTCGTAGATCAGCTTATCGCGGTCGTACGGGGTGGCCTCGGCAAGGAATACCGCCATGCCCGCATAGTCCTCGGGCGAACCGATACCGTAGATGCACGACACGCTGGCGACCACCACCACGTCCTTCCGCGAGAGCAGCGCGGCGGTGGCGGCATGGCGGAGCTTCTCCACCTCGGCGTTGATCGACGCGTCCTTCTCGATGAAGGTATCGGTGGTGGGGACGTACGCCTCGGGCTGGTAGTAGTCGTAGTACGAGACGAAGTACATCACCGCGTTGTCAGGCATGACATCGCGGATCTCGCTGGCGAGCTGTGCCGCGAGCGTCTTGTTGGGGGCGAGGATCAGCGTGGGCTTCTGCACGGCCTCCACGAGCTTGGCCATCGTGAACGTCTTGCCGGATCCGGTCACGCCGAGCAGCGTCTGGTCGGTCAGACCGGCGCGGACGCCGTCGGCCAGGCCCGCGATCGCACGTGGCTGATCGCCCGCCGGCTCGAACTCGGAAACGACCGCAAGCTCCCTCACTGCGCTCACCTCTCCCGCGGCGCGATCTCCATGTCCCAGAACTCCCCGATGGCCGCCTGGAACGACTCGATGTCGCCATCGTTCTCGATCACGTAATCGGCGATCTCGCGACGTTCCCCGTCGCCGGCCTGCCTGGCCAGGCGGTTCTCAGCATCCTCCCGGGACATCCCGCGCGCAACCGCGCGCTCGATGCGCAGGTCCTCGTTGGCCGAGATGGTGAGCACGGCGTCGACCGGCTCCAGGAACAGCGGGGACTCCACGAGCAGCGGCACCACGAGCACCACGGCCGGTGGTTGCTCGCCCTGGAGCGCCAGCGTGTCGAGCGCGCCCGCGACAGCCGCGAGGATGGCCGGGTGCATGATCGCGTTCAGGCGGGCCGTGCCCTCCTCTGTCGCGAACGCGACAGCGGCGAGCGCCGTGCGATCGACAAGTCCGTCGGCACCGAGGATGTCCGCGCCGAAGGCCTCGACGACCCGCTCGCGCACCGCGGCCGCTTGCACAAGGAGCGTTCTCCCGATCTCATCGAGGTCGATGACCACGGCGCCGCGCTCGGCGAACACCTGCGCCGCGGTCGACTTGCCGGAGCCCAATCCTCCGGTGAGTGCCAGTACGTACATCTCAACCCTCCAGACGGTTCGGGGCCGGGCCGCGCGCTCGCGCGGGCCCAGCCCCGGTGGGTTCACCTCAGCGGTGGTACTGGACGCTTAGCCCTCGTCCCCATCGCCTTCGACGACCGGCTCGGCGTCGGCCGGAGCGGCCTCATCCTCGACGACCTCGGCGGTCTCGATATCAGCCTCGACGGCCTCGGCCACCACGGCCTCATCAGCCGCAACGGTCTCAGCGGCTTCCGCGACTTCCGCGACCTCGTCGCTGTCACCCTCGGCAGCCTCATCCGGGGCCGGGATGGCGTCGGGCAGACCGAGCTCCTCGTTGGCCGCGCGGATCGAGAGCGAGATGCGACGGCGGTCCAGATCGACATCCATGACCTTCACCTTGATGGCGTCGCCCACACGCACGACGTCCTCGGGCTTCTCCACGTGGCCACGGGCCATCTCGGAGATGTGCACGAGACCCTCGACGTTGTCGCCGATCTCGACGAATGCGCCGAACGGCACGATCTTGGTGACCTTGCCGTCAACGATGACGCCGACCGTGAAGTCCTTGACGAGCTGCTTCCACGGGTCTTCCTGGGTCTGCTTGAGACCGAGGGAGATGCGCTCGCGGCTCATGTCAACGTCGAGGACCTGCACCTCGACCTTGTCGCCCACGGCGACGACCTCGGACGGGTGGTTCACGTGGCTCCAGCTGAGCTCGGAGATGTGGACCAGACCGTCGATGCCGCCGAGATCGACGAAGGCGCCGAAGTCGACGATCGAGGACACGGTACCCGGCAGGATCATGCCCTTGACCAGCTTGTTGAGCACGTCCTGGCGCTCCTGCTTGCGGTCCTCCTCGAGCACCACGCGGCGCGACAGGACGACGTTGTTGCGGTTGCGGTCCATCTCGATGACACGCGCCTCGAGGCGATCGCCGAGGAACATGTGGAGGTCCTTCACGCGGCGAAGATCCACGAGCGATGCCGGCAGGAAGCCGCGCAGGCCGATGTCCAGGATCAGACCACCCTTGACGACCTCGATGACCTCGCCCTCGACGTTCTCGCCGCCCTCGAACTTCTTCTCGATGTCGTTCCACGCACGCTCGTACGCGGCACGCTTCTTGGAGAGGATGAGTCGGCCGTCCTTGTCCTCCTTCTGGAGAACGAGCGCCTCGATCTCGTCGCCGAGCTCCACGATGTCCGCCGGATTGGCGTCCTTGCGGATGGAGAGCTCGCGCGCCGGGATGACGCCCTCGGACTTGTAGCCGATGTCGAGCAGAACCTCGTCCCGCTCGACCTGGACCACGGTACCGGTCACCAGGTCACCGTCGTCGAAGTCGGTGATGGTGCCATCGATGAGGGCGTGCATCTCCTCGTCGGTGTACTCGTGATCGTCGATCTCGATGTAGCTGCTGTGCTCGTCTACCACTGTGGGTGGCCCCTTTCGTGCTTCCGGGGCCCCGGTCCCATGTCGTCTCGGTCGCCTGCTGTCCGGTCGGTCATGCTCTCGGGGGCCTACATGACTGTTCACCCCGCGCGGGCGCGCGAGGCCGCAAGAGTGTACCACCAGTGGCGCCGCTGTGCGAATCCGCGCCGGGCGGCACCGCTATGCCCCGAGCGTCATGCATCGCCGATCGCATATCGCCCGGCCAGTCATCACGCCCTCATTATTCGTCCGACGCACGCCGATATACAGTGCATGGCCCGCACACCCGACACACAACCAGCTCGTGCGACCGGAGCGCCCAAGACGGTGACGCTCCGGGTGCGTCTCGTCATCCTCCTCCTGGCGATGCTGCTGCCCTTCGCGGGCCTGTCGTTCTGGCAGGCCCGCGACATCTACGCCGACCAGCGCGCCCACGCCTCGTCCGAGGCGCTCACGATGTCCCGCCTTGTCGGCTACTCGATCGACGACAACATCGAGTCCACGGAGGACCTTCTCGTGTTCGTTGCCGGCAGCGAGGCCGCGCGTACCGGGGACCATGCGACGCTACAGGCATGGTTCTCCGAAATGCTCCCCTCGTATCCGCACTTCATGAATATCATCTTCGTCGGCTCCGACGGCATCATCCGTGCGGCTGGCCTGCTGCCAGAGGACCCATCGAAGCCCGTCGACGTGTCTGACACCGTGTACTTCAAGCGTTCCATGGAGTCGACCGGCCTCGCCGTGGGCGACTTCATGCTCGGGAAGATCTCCGGGAACCCCGTGGTACACGTCTGTTACCCGGTCTACGACACCGCCGGGACGCGCACCGGCTTCGTCGCCGCCGCGTTCAGCCTGACACGCATCCAGGACCGCGTGATGGACCTGGACGTCCCCATATACATGAACGCCACGGTGATCGATCAGAATGGGATCGTGGTGGCCCGGAGCGACCAGGCGGAGCAGTGGGTGGGGACCGGCGTCGGCGCGATGTTCGAGCTGCCCCGCATGCAGGCGGAGCCTGAAGGCACCGGCGAACTCACGCTGGCCGACGGCCAAAGACAGCTCTCCTCATACACCACGGCGACGAAGGTCCCGTGGCACGTCCGCTGCACTATCGACAACACGCACGTGTTGCAGGAGGTTCAGGCGAGCATCGAACGGCAGCTGTCCGTATCCATCCCGTTGTTCCTGCTCGCGTTCGCGGGGTTCCTCTGGATCGGCAGAGACCTCGACCTGATGCACCGGCACACGCGACGCATGGCCCTTTCCGACGGACTCACCGGGCTGGCGAACGTCCGCCAGCTCGAGCAGGATCTCCACCGCGCGATCTCGGCGGCCGACAGGACCGACCGTCCCGTGTCGTTCATCATGCTCGATCTCGACAACTTCAAGCAGTTCAACGACCTCAGAGGGCATAGGGCTGGCGATGCCGCGCTCAAGGCTGCGGCCACCGTGGTCAAAGAGGCGGTGCGCGGACGTGACGCGTGCTACCGCTACGGCGGCGAGGAGTTCTGCGTGTTGCTGCCGGACACCGATGCCGATGGCGCATACTCGGTGGCCGAGCGTATCCGCGAGCAGATCGCCAGCTCGGAGGTACGGCTGGACGACGGGACCACCGCCCCGATCACCATCTCGGCCGGCGTGGCCACATACCCGGTGAACTCGGGGACCGCCGAGGAGCTCATCAACTGCTCCGACGCGGCCCTGTACCGGGCGAAGGGCCAGGGTCGCAACGTCGTCTTCATCTGCGACCGGACACCGGGGTCGAATCCGATCGGCTGAGCCGCGTCACAGTGACCACCGGCCAGGCCTCCGGACCCCCTACTTGGCCTGCGCCCAGTTCACGCCCGCGCCGATGCCCACTTCGAGCGGCACGGCGAGGTCTGCGACCTCGGCCATGGCTGCACGGGCGAGAGCGGACAACTCCTCGAGCTCACCGGCCGGCACTTCGAATACGAGTTCGTCGTGCACCTGCAACACCATACGCGACTCGAAACCTTCGGCATGCAGACGGCGGTCCACCTCGATCATCGCGAGCTTCATGAGATCGGCGGCCGTGCCCTGCATCGGATGGTTCATCGCCGTACGCTCGCCGAAGGACCGTAGGTTGTGGTTGCCGCTGCGCAGCTCGGGTATCGGGCGGCGGCGGCCGAACATCGTCTCGGCATACCCGGTCTTGTGCGCCTCGGCAATGGTCTCGTCGAGATACCTCCGCACCCGCGGATAAGCAGCGAAGTACCGGTCGATCGTGGCCTGGGCCTCGGCGTAGCCGATGCCGAGCGAGTCGCCCAGACCGTGTGCCGAGATGCCATAGACGATGCCGAAGTTGACGGCCTTCGCTTTGCGGCGCATCTCGGGGTCGACCTCGTCGGGCGCGACGTCGAAGACACGCGCCGCCGTGGCGGCGTGGAAGTCGGCGCCTGATGTGAACGCCTCGATCAGTCCGGGATCGCCCGAGAGGTGCGCCAGGATGCGCAACTCGATCTGCGAGTAGTCAGCGCTCACCATCAAGTCGCCTTCACGCGCGGGCACGAAAGCCGCACGGATGCGCCGGCCGAGCTCCGTGCGCACGGGGATGTTCTGCAGGTTGGGGCTGCTGCTGGACAGCCTGCCCGTGGCCGCGACCGTCTGGTTGAACGTGGTGTGGATGCGGCCGTCCTCGCCCAGAAGGCGCGGTAGCGAGTCGATGTAGGTGCTCGTGAGCTTCGTGAGCTCGCGGTAGGCCACGATCTTGTCGGCGATCGGGTGGAGCGGCGCAAGCGAGGCCAGCACGCTCGCGTCGGTGGAGTAGCCGGTCTTGGTCTTGCGCTGCGTCGGCAGTCCGAGCTTCTCGAACAGCACCTCGCCGAGCTGCTTGGGCGAGTCGATCGTGAACTCACAGCCCGCGAGCTCGTGGATCTCAGCGGTAAGCGACGTGATCTCCGCGTGCGTCTCGTTCGAGAGCGCGTCGAGCACCTGCCGATCGAGACCGACCCCCGCCTGCTCCATGCGCATGAGGACCGGGACGAGCGGCATCTCGATCTCGGCGAAGCAGCGCATGGCGCCCCACTCCTCGAGCCGGGCCGCGAGCACCGGCGCCAGCTCGGCGGCGGCTCGCGCTTCCGCGGCGGTGTCGCCCGC
>JAZIGI010000072.1:0-8749 GCA_036679125.1 Actinomycetota bacterium
GGCCACAGCGGTGCCGTCGGAGCGGAGACCGACAGCATGGTTGTTGCCGGCTGACACTGCGACCAGATCGGTCCACCCCGAGACATCGAGCTGGCCGTAGCCGTAGTAGTCGCTGCCGACGGCCACCGCAGTGCCGTCGGAGCGGAGACCGACGGTATGGATGTAGCCGGCCGACACTGCGACCAGGTCGGTCCACCCTGAGACATCGAGCTTGCCGTAGTAGTCGCTGCCGACGGCCACCGCAGTGCCGTCGGAGCGGAGACCGACTGTATGTTTGTCACCGGCAGACACTGCGACCAGGTCGGTCCACCCTGAGACATCAAGCTGGCCCTGATTGCTGAGGCCGACAGCCACGGCAGTGCCGTCAGAACGGAGACCGACCGTGTGGTATGTGCCGGCTGACACTGCGACCAGGTCGGTCCACCCCGAGACATTGAGCTGGCCGTGACTGTTGTAGCCTACGGCCACTGCAGTGCCGTCGGAACGGAGCCCCACGGTATGGTAGGTGCCGGCTGACACTGCGACCAGATCGGTCCAGCTTGAGACATCGAACTGGCCGAGGAGGAAGTCGTTGGAGCCGACGAGCACTGCAGTGCCATCGGAGTGAAGCCCGACAGTCTGCCGGGCACCTGCTGACACTGCGACCAGATCGGTCCAGCTCGAAACGTTGAGCTGGCCCAGGCCGTTGTAGCCGACGGCCACGGCAGTGCCGTCGGAGCGGAGACCAACCGTGTGATTGACGTCGGTGGACACTGCGACCAAGTCGGTCCACCCGGAGACGTCCAGTTGGCCTTGGTTGTTGTAGCCGACGGCCACTGCGGTGCCGTCGGAGCGGAGGCCGACTGTGTGGTTCGCACCGGCTGACACTGCGACCAGGTCGGTCCACCCCGAGACATTGAGCTGGTCTTGGTTGTTCAAACCGACGGCCACGGCGGTGCCGTCGGAGCGAAGCCCGACGGTGTGGTATTCGTTGACCGACACTGCGACCAGGTCGGTCCACCCTGAGACGATGAGCTGGTCTTGGCTGCTCAAACCGACGGCCACGGCGGTGCCGTCGGAGCGGAGACCGACCGTCTGCGAGAAGCCGGCTGCGACTGCGACCAAATCGGTCCAACGCGAGAGGTTGATCTGGCCGGAGTTGTAGCCGACGGCTACGGCTGTGCCGTCGGAGCGGAGACCGACGGTGTGGTATGTCCCGGCTGACACTGCCACGAGATCGGTCCATCCCGAGACATCGAGCTGGCCGTAGTCGTTGGAGCCGACGGCCACGGCGGTGCCGTCGGAGCGGAGACCGACGGTGTGGAAGGAGCCGGCCGACACTGCCACCAGATCGGTCCACCCTGAGACGTTGCTCTGACCGTAGTTATTGGAGCCGACGGCCACGGCAGTGCCGTCGGAGCGAAGACCGACAGTGTGACCGTGGCCGGCCGACACTGCGACCAGAGCCAGCCGGTCGTCTGCAAGCACCGCAGCTCCCGGCGCGTCCGTCGTTGACACTCCCATCAGCCCGACCGGCTCACCAGTGGTCGACGCGTTCGTCTCGAAGTCCGCCTGGGTGTCCCATGTCCATGTCTCGGTTGGGCTGTCGGCGGCCATTCCATCTGGTGGGGCGATGGTCACGCCGACGACCACGAGGGCGACAGAGAGCACAAGAGAAAGGACAGCGCGTGTGCGCGGCCCGACTGACCGATTCCAGACTGCGGACCCTTGCCGCTGACCCATGACCACCGTCGCTTTCGCCGTCTCCGGACAGTATTCCACCCCGCACCCCGAGTTCAGGGTATGGGGTGTACGCACACTCCTGCCGCCCGGAAGCGGCACCCTATCCATGATACATACAAAGTACGCGTCGGCCGAGGTAGCTTTCCATATCAGTCCTTCACCTATCGCGCCGAGGGGCTACCCCCCTTGAGCGCCTCGGCCACCGCCTCGGCCACGTCGCGCGTCACGCCAGGCACGGCTGCGATCTCCTCGGCACTGGCGGCCCGCAGCTTGCGGATGCCGCCGAAGTGCTTCAGCAGCGCCTTCTTCCGCTTAGGCCCCACTCCGGGGATGTCGTCAAGCACGGACGCCGTCATCGCCTTACCGCGCAGCTCGCGGTGGTACTCGATCGCGAAGCGGTGCGCTTCGTCGCGGACGCGCTTGACGAGGTAGAGCGAGGGCGAACCGTTCGGCAGCACCACGGGCTCGTCCCAGCCCGGCACCCAGAGTTCCTCCTCGCGCTTGGCGAGCGACGCCAGTGAGATACGCTCCAGGCCGAGCTCGGCGAGCACCGTCTGGACCGCGTTCAGCTGCGGCTTGCCGCCGTCTATGAGCAGCAGGTCGGGGCGTTGCCGGGCGAAGCGGCTGTCGCCCGCTTCCTCACGCGCGAACCGGCGGCGCAGCACCTCGGCCATCATCGCAACGTCGTTGGCTTCCTCGGCGGGCAGCCGCACCTTGAAGCGCCGGTACGCGGCCTTGTCGGCACGCCCGCCCGTGAAGACCACCATCGAGCCCACCGAGTGGCGCCCGTGGAGCGTGGAGATGTCGTAGCACTCGATGCGCAGCGGTGGCGCAGGCAGCGCAAGCGCGCTCTCGAGCTCGAGCAGCGCACGGTTGAGCCGCTCCTCGTCGTAGCGGGTGCGGTGCTTGTAGCGCGCGAGCGAGTGGCGCGCGTTGGTGGACGCGAGCTCGAGAAGCGACCGCTTGTCGCCGCGCTGCGGCACGGCAAGGCGCACGTTGGTGCCGCGCAGTCCGCGGAGCCATGCCTCGGCGGCCTCGGGTTCCTCGGGCAGCGCGGGCACGAGCACCTCTCGGGGCACGTAGGACGCGGTGTCGTAGTAGCGGAGCAGGAAGCCCTCGATCAACTCGGACTCCCCCACGTCGAGCCCTTTGTCGAGCGTGAACTCGTTGCTGCCCACGATGCGGCCCTCACGCACGTGCAGCACGTGCACGCCCGCGATCGTCTCCTC
Source organism: Actinomycetota bacterium (assembly GCA_036679125.1). Classification (GTDB taxonomy): domain Bacteria; phylum Actinomycetota; class Coriobacteriia; order Anaerosomatales; family Anaerosomataceae; genus Anaerosoma. The sequence continues at coordinate 2,952 of JAZIGI010000072.1, forward strand.
ACGCTCGAGGCCGATCACGTCCAGGTCGAGCGGCCGGTCGGAGACGACCCTCTGCCGCTCGAGCGAGGCGCACACGGCGTCGAGCGAATTGCGCATCCGCGCGGCGCGCTCGTAGTCGAGCTCGGCGGCGGCCTCGCGCATCGCGCGCTCGAGCTCATCGGCCACCTCGCGTTGACGACCTTCGAGGAACGCCGCGATCTTATCGATGCGCTCGCGATACTCGGCCTGCGTGACGGCGCCCACGCAGGGACCCGGGCCCTTGCCCACGTGGTAGTCGAAGCATGCCGTGCCCGTGGGTTCGCCCCCGCGCGCGGTCAGGCGCTTCCACTCCACGCACGTGGCACGACACACGGGATAGACGCGCCGCACGACCTCCATCGTCTCACGCGCCGCCCGGGCGTCGGTGTACGGGCCGAAGTAGCGGGTGCCCGGCCTGTGCTTCTCGCGCGTGTACTTGATGGCCGGGAACGGGTCGGACAGTGTGAGCGCGATGAACGGGAAGCTCTTGTCGTCCTTGAAGTCCACGTTGTAGGGCGGCCTGAGCTCCTTGATGAGGTTGGCCTCGAGGATCATCGACTCGGTCTCCGTGGTAGTGGCCACATAGTCGAACGAGTCGACGCGCGCCATCATCCGCGGCACCATCGGCCGCTCGTCGTGGAGGTTCACGTACTGCTTCATGCGCTTGCGGAGCGACTTCGCCTTGCCCACGTAGAGGACCTCGTCGCCCTGCTTCCAGAGGTAGACGCCCGGCGCGTCAGGCGCGCGGGAGACCTGCTCGGAGATGTCGGGGCAGACCGGGTCGCATCCCGGCACGAGCTCGCTGCCGTCGGTTCGAGCGACTCTGTCCTCTGAGGACCCCATGAGCGAAGGCTACACCTTATCGGACGCGGAGCGCCCCTCATGGCCCTCCAGCACCGGCTTCAGGAACCTGCCGGTGTGTGACGCCGCGCAGGCGACCACGTCCTCGGGCGTGCCGGTCACCACGATCTCGCCGCCGCGATCCCCGCCCTCGGGGCCGAGGTCGATGATGTGGTCCGCGCTCTTGATCACGTCGAGATTGTGCTCGATGACAAGCACGGTGTTGCCCGCGTCCACGAGCCGCTGGAGTACGTTGAGCAGCTGCCGCACGTCGTCGAAGTGCAGACCGGTCGTCGGCTCGTCGAGTATGTAGAACGTCCTCCCGGTCGAGACGCGCTGCAGCTCGCTCGCGAGCTTCACCCGCTGCGCCTCACCACCGGAAAGCGTCGTGGCGGGCTGGCCGAGCCGCACGTAGCCGAGGCCCACGTCGAAGAGCGTCTGGAACTTGCGGCGGATCTTGGGGATGTTCTCGAAGAACGACAGCGCCTCCTCGACCGACATGTCGAGGATCTCCGCGACGTTCTTTCCCTTGTACGTCACCTGGAGCGTCTCGCGATTGTATCGGGCACCCTTGCAGACCTCGCACGGCACGTACACATCCGGAAGGAAGTGCATCTCGATCTTGATCTGTCCGTCACCCTTGCACGCCTCGCAGCGACCACCGCGCACATTGAAGCTGAAACGTCCCGGCGCGTAGCCACGGGCCTTGGACTCGTTGGTCGACGCCAGCAGGTTGCGGATGTCGTCCCACACGCCCGTGTAGGTGGCCGGATTGCTCCTCGGCGTCCGGCCGATGGGGCTCTGGTCGATCGTGATGACCTTGTCGAGCCGCTCCAGGCCTTCGATCCGATCGTGCCTGCCGGTACGATGACGTGTCCGATAGACCGCATTGGAGAGCGCCGGGGCGAGCGTGTCGGCTACGAGCGAGCTCTTCCCCGAGCCCGAGACGCCGGTCACCACCGTGAGCATGCCGAGCGGGATCTCCACATCGATCGACTGAAGGTTGTTCTGCCGCGCGCCCATGATCGTGACGCTCCCCTTCGAGGGCGTCCGCCGCTGCGCCGGCAGCGGGATCTCCACGTCGCCGGCCAGGTAGCGACCGGTGAGCGAATCCGGGCATGCGAGCAGCGTGTCGGGCCGACCGATACAGACGATCTCGCCGCCGTGCTCACCAGCTCCCGGCCCCATGTCGATCACGTAGTCGGCCTCGCGAATCGTCTCCTCGTCGTGCTCGACCACGATGACCGTGTTGCCGATGTCGCGCAGACGCTTGAGCGCCGCGATGAGCCGCTCGTTGTCGCGCTGATGCAGTCCGATGGACGGCTCGTCGAGGATGTAGAGCACGCCCACCAGACCACTTCCGATCTGCGTGGCGAGCCGGATGCGCTGCGCCTCTCCGCCCGAGAGCGTCGCGGTGGCACGCTCGAGTGTGAGGTAGTCGAGTCCCACATCCACGAGGAAGCGCAGCCGTTCGAGGATCTCCTTGATGATGCGGCTTGCGATGATCTGCTCGCGCTCCGTCAGAAGCTCAGCCGCCTCGAAGAACCGCAGTGACTGGCCGGCCGACATCCCGGTGACCTCATGGATGTTCTTGCCGCCCACCGTCACCGCAAGGATCTCCGGCTTCAGACGCGCGCCACCGCACGATGCGCACGGGATGACCGCCATGAACTCCTCGAGCTTTTCCTTGCTCAGCTCGCTTTCGGTCTCCTCGTGACGGCGCGTCACACTCGCCAGAGCGCCCTCGTACTTCGTGAACCAGTACGTCTCCCGGCCATCACGCGTGAGGTAGTCGAGGCGGATCTTCTCGTCACCGAACCCGTGCAGCAGCTTGTGGCGGGCCTCCTCGGGCAGCTCCGCCCACGGCACATCGATGCTGACGCCGATGTGCTTGGCGGCGGCTTCCACCAACTGCGGGTAGTAGTTGAGGTTGCCCGAGTACGGCTTGATGGCGCCCTCGGCGATACTGAGGGTGTGATCGGGCACCACGAGATCCGGGTCGGCCTCGAGCCGGTTGCCGATGCCGAGACACTCCGGGCACGCGCCGTACGGTGCGTTGAAGGAGAAGTCCCGCGGGTTGAGTTCATCCATCGAGAAGCCGTGCTCGGGACAGGCGAGCGCCTGTGAGTACTCGTGCTCCTCGCCGTCCACGATCGCCACGCGCACAGTGCCATCGGCGAGCTTGAGCGCCATGTCCACGCTCTCGGCGAGGCGGGGCCGGATCGACTCCTTCATCACCAACCGGTCCAGCACCACGTCGATGGTGTGCTTCAGCTTCTTGTTGAGCACGATCTCCTCATCGAGCGTACGCACCTCGCCGTCCACGCGCACGCGTGTGAAGCCCTCGGCCTTGAGCTCCTCGAACAGCTTGTGATACTCGCCCTTGCGACCCTTCACGATGGGGGCGAGCACCTGGAACTTCGTGCCCTCGGGCAGCTCGAGGACCGTGTCGACGATCTGCTCGGCGGTCTGCTTCTCGATCACGCGCCCACACACCGGGCAGTGCGGGATACCCACACGTGCGAAGAGCAGGCGCAGGTAGTCGTAGATCTCGGTGACCGTGCCGACCGTCGAGCGTGGATTCTTCGACGTCGTCTTCTGGTCGATGGAGACGGCCGGTGACAACCCCTCGATATGGTCCACGTCGGGCTTGTCCATCTGGCCGAGGAACTGGCGGGCGTATGCCGAGAGCGACTCCACATAGCGACGCTGGCCCTCGGCGTAGATGGTGTCGAAGGCGAGCGAGCTCTTGCCCGAACCGGAGAGGCCCGTGATCACGACGAGTTCGTCGCGCGGGATCTCCAGATCGATGTCTTTGAGGTTGTGCTGGCGGGCGCCGCGGATCGAGATTCGGTCGAGAGACATTCGGGGGCGACCTTTCCTGGTATGCACGGGAGCGTTTCGCTGCAAACCCCTATTGTACGCGCCTGTCGTCTGACCCGCACGCCCTGCCCGCCGCACCTCCCTCTATCCCGCCGCGCAGGCTTCATTCGCGCGTAACGGGCTCGAAACACACGCCGCTCACGCTCATACCGACAGCAGGAAGACAGGCGCACGTGATCAGGCCGCGCGCCACCTATCGAGCGGAAGCGAGGGAGCGTATGGATCTGCAGGTGACGATAGACACCGTATGGGTGTTGCTCGCGGCGATGCTGGTGTTCTTCATGAACCTGGGTTTCGCCCTGGTCGAATCCGGGTTCGCGCGTGCGAAGAACACGGTCAACATCATCTCCAAGAACTTCATCGTGTTCGCGGTCTCCACGATCGCGTTCCTCGTTGTCGGCTGGGGCCTGATGTATGGCGATGGCAACGGCCTCGTGGGCCTCAAGGGGCTCTTCATGCTGGGCGGGGCGGACAACAGCCCGGCCACCGGCGACGCGTACCAGGGCGTCTACTCGGCGCTCGGCTGGGCCGGCGTGCCGCTCATGGCCAAGTTCTTCTTCCAGCTGGTGTTCGCCGGCACCGCCGCGACGATCGTCTCCGGTGCGGTGGCCGAACGCATCAAGTACCTCTCGTTCATCGTGTTCTCGTTCGTGCTCGTTGCGTTCGTGTACCCCGTCGTCGGTCACTGGATCTGGGGCGGCGGCTGGCTCGCCGGACTCGGCTTCTGGGACTTCGCCGGGTCCACGGTGGTGCACTCCGTCGGCGCATGGGCAGCACTCGCAGGCGTGCTGGTCCTCGGCCCGAGACTCGGCAAGTTCGGCCCCGATGGCAAAGCGCGCGCACTGCCGGGTCACAACATGACCTCGGCCATGACCGGCGCGCTCATCCTGTGGCTCGGCTGGTTCGGCTTCAACCCGGGTTCGACGATGGCCGCTGACCCGATGGCCATCTCGCACATCATGGTCACGACGAACCTCTCGGCGGCCGCAGGCGCGCTCGTCGCTACCGCGGTGGCGTGGAAGGTGCTCGGCAAGCCCGACCTGGGCATGACGATCAACGGCATGCTCGGCGGACTGGTAGGCATCACGGCGGGAGCCGCCTTCGTGAGCATCGGCAGCTCGCTCGTGATCGGCGCTATCGCGGGCGCGATCGTGGTCTTCGGGGTCCTCCTGCTGGACCGTGTCCACCTCGACGACCCGGTGGGCGCGCTTGCGGTCCACGGCATGGGCGGCATCTTCGGGACGCTCGCCGTAGGGCTTTTCGCGCAGGACTCAGTCGCCCCGGGCACGACGGGTGACGGGCTCTTCTTCGGCGGAGGCCTCGGTCTGCTCGGCAGCCAGGCGCTCGGCGTGCTCGCGGTGGGCGCATTCGTCTTCGGCGTCTCTCTGGTCACCTGGCTCGCGATCAAGGCGACCATGGGTGTCCGCGTGAGCGAGGAAGAGGAGATCGAGGGCCTCGACGTGGGCGAACACGGCAACCGTGCATACCCCGACTTCGTACAGACAGAGACCGTGGCCTGACGCCACCGGAAAGGAGTGGGACGTGAAGAAGATCGAGGCGATCATCAAACCGCACCGGCTCGATGACGTGAAGGAGGCGCTGCACGCGGTGGGCGTGGTAGGGCTCACCGCGTACGAGGTGAAGGGGTTCGGGCGTCAGAAGGGACATACCGAGATCTACCGCGGAGCCGAGTACACCGTCGACTTCGTGCCGAAGGTGAAGATCGAGATCGTGGTGGACGACGACATGGCCGCGCAGGTGGAGGACGCCATCATCAGCGCGGCGCACAGCGGCAAGATCGGGGACGGCAAGGTGTTCACGTACGACTGTGAGGGCGCGGTGCGCATCCGCACGGGCGAGCGCGGTCCGGACGCGTTGTAGCCCGATGCGCGAGGCACACGCGACTCGCGAGGCAGGCGCCGCTCCCCTGGCGTGGTATCGCACCCGTAGGGAGACGCTCATAGCCGAAGCCGTACCGGGCACCGAGGCCGCACGCGCACTCTCCGACCTGACCGACGAAGCCGTCCTGGCGCTTGCCGGGACGGCTTCGCCGGGAC
>JAZIGI010000073.1:0-8688 GCA_036679125.1 Actinomycetota bacterium
CGCTCCGACGGCACTGCTGTGGCCGTCGGCAGCGACTACTACGGCTACGGCCAGCTCGATGTCTCGGGGTGGACCGATCTGGTCGCAGTGTCAGCCGGCAACAACCATGCTGTCGGTCTCCGCTCCGACGGCACCGCTGTGGCCGTCGGGAACAACGACTATGGCCAACTGGACGTCTCGGGGTGGACCGATCTGGTCGCAGTGTCAGCCGGCAACAACCATACTGTCGGTCTCCGCTCCGACGGCACTGCTGTGGCCGTCGGCGAAAACGACTATGGCCAACTGGATGTCTCCGGGTGGCCACACGCTGTAGAGCCGATGCTTCGCACCGGAGCCATCGGAGGAGAAGACTCGGTTGGTCTGCGTGTGCGCCGGGATGGCACGACCCCGCGGACGCGGCACTGGACCTCACTGGGCGCCAGACTCCTGGCGTGGCCCGCCCCGGGCGAGGCAGTCAAGATCGCCGCGCGGGTATCTGACGACGGTATCACCTGGTCTGAGCCGCTTGGCCGCGACGGCGCTCCCGTGGACTGGACTGATGGTTCCGGCACCTACTTCGGCACGGCAGCGGGGGATAACGCCTGGCACGGCGACCTGAGCAGGATTCCCCCGAAGCGCTTCATCGATCTCGAGGTGCGGCTCTCCTCTAGCGGGGTCACAAGCCCCATCATTCACTCGCTCACGCTATCAGCGCTGTCAGGTGAGGTTATGGCAACCCCTATTGCCGGCGCCGGCCGTGTGGAGACCGCCATCGAGGCCTCCAAGCTCGGCTTCCCTGACGGCTCCGAGCACGTGCTCGTGGCCACTGCCCGCAGCTTCCCTGATGCACTCGGCGGTTCGGCACTCGCAGGTGCCCTTGACGCCCCGATCCTGCTCACCGAGCCAGCCTCGCTCTCCTCTGCCGTGAGCACTGAGATCGCACGTCTCGGCGCCACCAAGGTGATCGTGCTCGGCGGCACCGGTGCGGTGAGTGAAGGCGTCTTTGCTGCGCTCGACGCGCTGCCGGGTGTCACCGCTGAGCGCATCTTCGGCGCCAACCGCTACACCACCGCAGACGCGATTGCGGAGCGCACCATCTCCGAGATGGGCGCCGCCTGGGACGGCACGGCCTTCGTGGCCACCGGCGAGAGCTTCCCGGATGCCCTCGGCGCATCCCCGATCGCCGCCGCCAAGGGCTGGCCGATCTACCTCGTGCACCCCAACCCCGCCAACCACGACGCGCTCGTCGCCATCATGGAGGGTGACGGAGTGACCTCGGCACTCATCCTGGGAGGCACGGGTCCGGTGCCGGCGTCTTTTGAGGCCAAGCTCAACACCGCGTTCACCGATACCAGGGTCGACCGTCTTGCGGGCAACGACCGCTACACCACCGCGGTGACCGTCGCCACCTACGGCGTCACCTCGGCCGGCCTTTCCTGGGACGGTGTGGCCATCGCCACCGGTGAGGACTTCCCGGACGCGCTCTCCGGCGGTGCGCTCCAGGGAGCGAGCGGCTCGGTGATGATGCTCGCATACTCCGGCTATCTGCACACAGAGGTCGGTGCCGCGCTCACCGCCAACGCGGCGTCGATCTATGAGGTGCGCTTCCTCGGCGGCACAGGCGCAGTACCGCAGACGATCAGGAGCGCCGTGGTGCAGAAGCTTCAGTAGGGGATAGTCATGCGAATACGGCCTCGGTCACCTGAGATGGTGGTGCCGAGGCCGTATTCGCATCAGCCGTGGTTCGCCCTGCAGACGCGGTGCCCCGATTGTGCGAGTATCGTCGCGTGATGGTTCCAGCGGCGGTCGTCGACCGCAGGGGGAGCGGGGGACAGTGCACGAGCGGGTATGGGCCGAACTCGGCAACATCGACTACTTCCTCAACCAGCTGGCGCGCGCCGTCGAGCGCGGTGAAGTGCATCAGGCGTCATACGACCTGTTGGCGCCGCGCTATCTGGAGCGGCGTGCCGAGCTCGTGGGTGTGCTCGAGAGCGAGCGGTTGCGAGAGGCTGGCGTGCAGGGTATCGCCGCTGCGCAGCGATCGGTCGAGCCGGTCCCCACACCGCAGCAGGTACCCGGCGCAACGTCGGTCCCTGTAACGCACCCCGCCGCGCCGCGCCGGGAGCGCACGCCGCTCAGCTGGACGACCGTCCTCGTGGTGACCGGCGCCTTCCTGGTGATCGTCGCCTCGGCCATCTTCGCGCTGGCCACCTGGGAGCTCTTCGGCCCGGTGTTCCAGTTCGTCTTCCTCTCGGTCCTCACCGCGGCCTTCTATGCGGCCGGCATCCTGGTGCGACGTCGGCTCGGCTCATCGGCGGGCGGCATCGCGCTCATCACGGTGGCCTCGGCCATGCTGCTCTTCGACGGCTGGATCCTCATCTCTGGCTTCGGACTGAGCGGTCCGTGGCCGTGGGCGCTGTGGTTGCTCGTCTGCTCGGTCGCGTACTGGTTCACCGAGCTCAAGCTCACCGGTGGCGTCTTCGGTGTCGCAGGCGCGGCCGCACAGATCGTGTGGTGGTGGCTGCTCGGCGACGGGCTCGGCTGGGACCCGCTGCCGAGGCTCGCCGGGATCGCCGCGGTCGCCGCTCTCTGGGCATGGGTCGCGGTGCAGGGCCGTGAGACGCCGTCGACCGCGCCGCTCGCGCGTGTGCTCCGCTACGCCGCACCGGTGACGGCAGGGCTTGCCGCCTTCGGCTCGCTGGGAGTCCTCGCGGACGGCGAGACGGGCTTCGTCGCCGTGCTGTCGGTGCTCGTCAGCGGCTGGTCGGGCACCGCGATCGCCGAGCTGTTGTCGCTGCGGCGGCCGCTCGGCGCACTCACGCATCTCCCCGCGCTCTCACTCGCACTCGGGGTCATCGGCGCGGCAACCGGCGGGTGGGGGGTGGCCATCCTACTGCTGCTCGCCGCGCTCGCAACAGCGGCCTACGACGTCATCCGCGGAAGCGTGCCTCACGGTCTGCTCGCTCCCGTGCTGGGTGCGGCCGGCGCGGCCGTCCTCGGCGTCACGTTCGGGATGACCGACGCCTCGCGGGTGGTCCTTGTCGCGTTCATCGCGGCACTCTGGCCGGTGTCGAGCAGGCTCCTGCGATCGGGGATGGGGACGCTACCCGGGTGGTGCACCGGCGCTCGCGGCGCCGAGACCTCACTGCACGCTGGCGGTATCGTGGTGCTCGGGTTCGCGTCGCTGGCGCTGCTGCCCGCGATCGGGACGGTTCCGTTCATCGGTGAACCCTGGCCGCTTGCGGACGTCATCGCGGTCGGGTGCGTGGCCCTCGCCTGGGCCGTCGCCGCATTCGGCGGTCGTAGCGGGGCGGGTGCCGCAGGACTCGCGGCGATGAGCTTCGTGCTGTTGGCGGCGCTCCTCGACGCTGCGAGTCCCGGGTGGGAGGCCGCGCTCCTGGCGCTGCCGTTCCTCGCGCTCGCGCTTGCGTGGGTGTTCGTCCGTGAGCCGATGGAACGCCACACCGGACTCACGCAGGAGCTGCTCCTGGGTGGCATGCGCGCCCTCACGCCGGTGATCGTCGCGATCGGGCTTCTTGCCGACGCGGTCGAGATCGGTGACGTCCACTGGAGCGCGTTCGTGCTGCTCTGGTGCGCGGCCGCCTGGTGGGTCATCGACCGCTTGATCGATCGCCAACCATTGTCGCTCGCGCCCGTGGCGTTCTTCGGCGTCGTGGGAGCGGTGGCCCTCGGCTGGTGGCTCGGCGTTCCGGCGGACGGGGCGGTGGCCGCCGCGGCTTTCGCGCTTGCAGGCGCGACGCTCGGCCTCGTGCTCCGGGAGCGCCCCGGGTCGGGCGGCGTCTTCGGCTGGACGCTCGTGGCCACGGCAACGCTCCACCTGGTGCTCGCATTCGATCGCTCCGGGTCCCTGGCGCTCGCGCTCGGCCTCACTGCTGCCGCAGCGTCCGTCGCGATCGCCTCGAGCGGCTGGCGTGAGGGGGCGGTGGTGCCGGTCGTCCTCGGCACCGGCGCGATCCTGGCCGCCCTCGATCACTGGAACACGGGTCCGTGGGCCACCGTCGCGGCACTCGGCATCGCAGGCTTCGCATGCCTGACGCCCGCGCTCCTGCGGACCGGCAGCCAGCCGCGTGACACCGCGCGGCTCGACCGCGCGCTTGCTGCAGCGGGCCTCATCCCGCTCGCCTTCGGCGTGATGGTCGGGCTCCTCGGCACCAACGGGCTGACGACCCCCGCGTGGGCGCTGCTCGACGGCCACCACTCGGCCGTCACGCTCCTGCTGCTCGGCGCGTACATCCTGGCGACGTCCACGCGCTACCGGTTCGAGCCCGGCTTCTACGTGGGCGCCGGCGTGCTGGTGCTTGCGCTCTTCGCCGAGCTCGACGCGGTGGGCGCCGACTGGGTGGAGCTCTACTCCACACCCGCTGCGCTCTACCTCGCGTGGTGCGGCTACCGTTGGGCGCATGGCGGCGAGGCCAGGCGGGTACCGCTGGTAAGCGATCTTGGGGTGACTGCCGTCGCTCTCGGCATACCGTTCCTGGCGATGCTCGACCCATGGCAGCCCGCGCTCGACTCGTGGGGGCATACGTTCGCCGTTGTCGGGCTTGCGCTGCTCGCCATGGTGCTCGGCGTGACGCTCCGCGTACGCACCTACTTCCTCGGTGGCGTGGCGGCGCTCGTGCTGACCGCGCTCGTGCGGTCATGGGACGTGCTCGTGCTGTGGTGGTGGCTCGTGCTCGGTCTGGTCGGCACGGGGATGATCGTCATCGCGCTCGCCCGCGAGGTGCGGCAGGCGATGGCCACAGGCGTACGCGACCTGATGGCCGGGTGGCGGTAGGGCGCCCGCCCGTGCGAGCCGCGCTCCCACATGTATCGCTGAGTCAGGTATCCTGACTCCCATCCGGCACAGGGACACAAGGAGATCGATGAGCCGCTTCGGCCCTGATCCACATGCCTTCTTCGACCACGTCTACGCCATCGGAGCCCCGTGGGAGATCGGTGGTGTGCAGCCAGCGATGGCCGAGCTTGTCGAGCGGTTCGCGCCGCGCGGCCCCGCGCTTGATCTTGGCTGCGCATCGGGCGACCTCAGCATCCATCTGGCGCGTCAGGGGGTCGCGGTGATCGGTGTCGACTTCGTGCGGGCGGCGATCGAAGAGGCCGAGGCCAAGCGGTCCAGCCTGCCTGCCGAGGTTGCCGACCTGCTCACGTTCGCCGTTGCCGACGCGACGCGCCCGTCGGAGCTCGGCACGTTCGGCTCGGTCTTCGATTCCGGGTTCCTGCACCTCCTGGACGCCGATGAGTCAGCGTCGCTCATCGAGGATCTCGGGCGTGCGTTGGTGCGGGGTGGGCGGCTGTACCTGCACGAATTCGGTGTGGAGTTCCCGGTCGACAACGTCCCACGCGCGATCACCGAGACCGAGGTGCGCGAGCGGTTCACCGCCGCTGCGGGTTGGCGCATCCTGCACATCGCCGAAGCCGAGTTCCTGAGCACCGTAGCGGCGCCGACGCCGGCTATCATCGCGTGTATCGAGAAGGGATGACGGTGGAACGGGACAGGGTCCTGCGCCAGCTGCGCGAAGGCAACGAGCGTTACGTGCGCGAGCGCGGCACCGAGCTCATAGGCGGCGTGCCGGGTGTCGTTCCGGCGCACCGGCCGGTAGCGGTGGTCATCGGCTGTTCGGATGCGCGTGTGCCGGTGGAGCAGGTCTTCGACCAGCCGCCGGGCTCGTTGTTCATCGTGCGCGTCGCCGGTCACGTGCTCGAGCCGGCGGCCCTGGCCTCGATCCTGTACGCCATCCGCGACCTCGAGGTGCGGCTGGTCGTGGTGCTCGGTCATCAGTCATGCGGGGCGGTCTGCGCCGCGCTCTCCGGGTCCGCCGACGAGACGCTCCGCCCGCTGGTCGCGCCGATCGCCGGGCGCCTTCAACTCCTCGGCGATGAGGGCCGCTGCGAAGACGCCGCCGTCCGCGCCAACGCGCGCGCGGCGGTGGCGGAAGTCCATGCGTACCTGCACGAGGTCGCGCCGGACCTTGCGGGCAGCGTGGACGTGTGCGGCGCGATCAAGTCGCTCGACAGCGGCGAGGTGGAGTGGCTGGACTGACACGGGACGCGCGTTCGTTGCCCGGTGTGGATCGAGATGGAGTCGAGGTTGTCATGCGTAGGTGGCCGAAGCTCGTAGCTCTGGGTGTGGCCGTGACGCTGATCCTGGCATCCGCCGGCTTCGTCGTCTGGACGCGCATGGCGCGGTACCCGGCTTTCGAGGAAGCAGCGCTGCTTGCGAAGCAAGCCGAGACCGATCAGGGCTGGTTCGTCTTCGAGCCGGATGTCGAACCTCGGGCAGGTCTGGTCTTCTATCCCGGCGGCCTCGTCGATCCGGCCGCGTATGCGCCGCTCATGCGCACGTTGAGCGATCGTGGCGTGCTTGCGGTCATCGTACCCATGCCACTGGACCTGGCCGTGTTCGGCATCGGGCGCGCCGACGAGGTCATCGACGCCTACCCGGGCATCGACACCTGGGTCACGGCGGACACTCGCTTGGTGGCGCGATGGCCGCCGAGTACGTGAAGGACGGTCCTGGCGCCATCGACGGGGTCGTGTTCCTGGCTTCCTACCCGTCTGAGTCCACCGACCTCTCGGAGCTCCCGCTGTCCGTGGTCTCTGTGTACGGGACTGAGGATGGCGTCGCTGGTGACGTGTTCGAGGCATCCCTCGCGCGCTTGCCCGAGCGCACCGGCCTCGTGGTGATTCCCGGTGGCAACCACGCCCAGTTCGGCGACTACGGCCCGCAGGAGGGCGACGGAATCGCGGCACTCGGCCGTGATGCGCAACAGCGGGCGACCGCAGACGCGATACTCGAGCTGATCGAGTCGCTCGAGTAGGAGGAAGCCTGCTGTTTACCATCCATACCGGCCTGGGTATAACGTCACATCCGGTAGGTCGGCCAAGGGTGATGGTGCTGTGATAGCGCACCTCGAAAGGCACACGGCGGCTCTGGACGTGAACTTCGGTCACGTCTGCGGTTCCGTGCGGAGCGTCCAGCCGCCGTCCTCTCGGTTCCATCTCAGCGATCCGCGTAACCTCTTCCGACACATCGGGTCTGCACATTCCCGCACGTCGACGACCCCTCGACACCACCCTTGCGGCTGGGTGCCGGGGGGTCGTTCCGTGGTAGGGCGCGGTCCGCCACAAGACCCTTGAGAGGGAGACGTCGGGGGGACCCGTCCGGGTCGCGTTTCCAGGGGGTGAAGCGAGTAATCCTGACCACCGTGCCTCCGTGCATGCCTATCCAGGTCAGGATCTGACAAAGGGAGTGATGGAGTGTGAAGGGAAAGCTGCATCGTCTGCTGGCACTGACGGTCGTGGCTGCCCTGCTCACCGCGTCGACCGCTGGTATCGCAGCTGCCGCACCCGGCGATGAGGACAGCAACGTTACACTGCGAGAGCGCTACACACGCAAGACAGAGCAGACCAGGGAGCGCCAGGACCGGGTGGTGACCCAGGCGGAGAGGGACCTCGCCGCTTCGAACCTGGCGAAGACGCTCGATGTGCTCGGGCTGCCGTCCGACGCAGGGCCCGAGGAGTACTTCGAGGCACTTGCGCTTGAGCCCCCGGGTCCGGGGGATGTCCCTGACTACTCAGGCATGACGCCCAACTGGGCGTACACACCGCAACTCAGGAAGTTCGTTGACGGTCTGCCTGGACTCGGACCCGAGAACGCCAACAACCTCGGGCAGTATCTGTCGGTGGCCAAGCCGGACACGATCACATACCCCGGCTCGGACTACTACGAGATCGAGCTTCGTGAGTATACGGAACAGATGCACTCGGACCTGCCGCCCACCACACTGCGAGGGTATGTGCAGGTCAACAACGGCACGGACGAACAAGGAGCGAACACGCTCGAGCCGGACCCGATCCACTACATGGGGCCGACGATCATCGCGTCCAAAGACCGTCCCGTGCGAATCAAGTTCACCAACATGCTTCCCACCGGCGAGGATGGTGATCTGTTCATCCCCGTTGATACCTCGGTCATGGGCGCAGGAATGGGCCCGCTGATGGAGGAAGTCCCCGCTGGAATGCCGGTGAACTACACCGAGAACCGCGCCACGCTGCACCTTCACGGCGGACGCAGCCCATGGATCAGCGACGGTACACCGCACCAGTGGATCACGCCGGCCGGCGAGAACACGCCATACCCCGAGGGCGTGAGCGTCCGGAACGTCCCGGACATGCCCGACCCGGGCGATGGCTCCATGACGTTCTACTACACCAACCAGCAGAGCGCCCGGCTGATGTTCTACCACGACCATTCGTACGGGATCACGCGCCTCAACGTGTACGCCGGCGAGGCCGCTGGCTACATCCTGCAGGATGAGACCGAGCTCGCTCTCGTGGAGGCGGGACTCATCCCCGAGGAGCAGATCCCGTTGGTGATGCAAGACAAGACCTTCGTGGACGCCGCGACCATCACGCAGACGGACCCGACATGGGAGTGGGGGCATCTCTATATGAAGTGTCAAGCCGCCGCGGACTCTGAGGCGTAGAGGGTTCCGTGGACGAGCATCGCATACATCACGTCTGTCCTTCGACGGGCCAGGGCGATGATCGCCTGATGATGTCGTTTGCCTTCGCTGCGCTTCCTGTCGTAGAAGGCTCGTGCCCTGTCGTCGCATCGGATCGAGACGAAGGCCGCGTGGTACATGACCTTCTTGAGACGTTTGTTCCCGCCTCGTGCCCGCATCCGGTTGC
>JAZIGI010000074.1:0-8225 GCA_036679125.1 Actinomycetota bacterium
GCCATCGAGCTGCTCGGCGACGGCTATGCAGGCGAGGCCTTCCTCGCCACCGGTCTGGGCTACGCCGACGCGCTTGCGGCCGCCCCGATCATGTACGCGCAGGGCATGCCGCTCGTGCTCGTCGACGGCGCCGGCGCCTACACCCTGTCCGCCGGCATGGACGCCTTCTACGTCCTCGGCGGCACCGGTGCGGTCCCGGCCTCGGTCGACGACGACGCTGAGTACGCCGGTCGTCTGTCCGGCGCGAGCCGCTACGAGACCGCCATCGCCGTCGCGAACTTCGGCGTCGATGACTACGGCATGAGCTGGAACGATCTGGGCATCGCGACCGGCGAGGGCTTTGCCGACGCGCTTGCTGCAGGCCCGCTCCTGGGCTCGAAGAACTCCGTTCTCCTCATGACCCAGGGCACCGTGCTCACCCCCGCCACCGAGGCCCAGCTCATCGAGCTCGCCGGTGACGTGGACACGTACTACGTCTTCGGCGGCACCGGCGTGATCAACGCCGCTGTCCGAGCGGACGTCCAGGCCGCCCTCACCCCCGCACCGGAGCCCGTCAGCGCGCACGCGCTGCCCGACGTGTTCTGCACGGGCGCAGGCTGCCACGACTCCGACCTCGCGATGATCCACGTGAACCTCGCCGAGGGCAAGATCGGCTGCACCAACTGCCACGGCATCGATGGTGGCCCCCAGAGCGACTGCGAGAGCTGCCACACGGCCGCGCACGCCACTAGCCACCCGTCGGTGATGGGCGCGGATGATTCGTGCCTGCTCTGCCACGACGCAGATCCGATCACGGAGATCCACGCCGACTGCACCAGCTGCCACAACGCGTCCACCGACATCACCGGCGCGACATGTGACACCTGCCACGCCACGGTACACGCAGCTGTCCCGGCTCACACCGTGACCAACGGCAGCGGCGGCTGCTTCGACAGTCTGTGCCACGGCACCGACGTGACGAAGATGCACGGCAACGACTTCCGCGGTTCAGGCGAGGAGCCTCCGGGCTGCGCCGCCTGCCACGCTGAGGGCGTCACGCCGTCGACGACCTGCCTGGGTGCCTGCCACTCCTCCGCCAACTTCGGCACGTGGCACAACTCGGATGCTGGTCACCTCTACGTCGAGGACACCATCGCGGCGAACAGCTCAGGCTGCGTCTCCTGCCACGGCTCCGACCTGCTCGCGGTCGCACCGGGCGAGCACGCTGGCTGCAGCTGCCACGCATACTTCCACGCCGCTGGCGCGGACTCGTGCGAGAGCTGCCACAGCGGCACGTATGAGCCGCACACATCGATTCCCGAGCACACCGCCTGGGAGGCCACGGCTGCTGGTGAGAACAGCGGCAGCTGTATCGACTGCCACACGAGCGACTTGCTTGGCGTCGGTGGTATCGATCTCCACGTCAAGGATGCCCACGCCGGTTGCGTGTGCCACTACTACGACACGATCGACGTGGACGGCTCGATGCTGATCGGCTCCACGACGGCCGCAGCGGGCGAGTGCGTGGACTGCCACAGCGGCGCCTTCGCGCCCCACGGCTTCTCCGCCGAGCCCTCTGTGCACCACGAGGACACCTGGCCTGCCGTCTCTGGTCACAACACCGATGCGTTCGACGTCAACGGCGCGGCATCGACCTACACGCTGATGGGCTCCAATGGCGAAGAGACGACAACTGCCTGGCCGTTCCCCGAGGTCAACGTCTTCTGGGAAGATGGTGACGCCGACGCGCCAACAGGTGCCATGGACGGTCTCACCGCGACTGATGTCGTCTCCTGTGAGGACTGCCACACCGGCTTCACTGCTGCTGGCCCCCACGGGGCTGACGACAACTGGGGTCTTGACCCGGCCTACAGTGCTGATTTCGCCTACGCCGAGCTCACCAAGAACGTTGTCGAGTACCCATCGGGTATCAAGATCCGGACGACACTCACCACGCAGACCGCGTATGAGCCTGGCACCGAGATGACTATCTGCTCGAAATGCCACGACCTCCAGAACTACGCTTCTGGCACGACCTCGGGTACCCCGCTCCCGGAGATCTCCACGGGTAGCGCGGAGTACTACCACGAGGGGTACGAGACCACCTTCACGCCGTACTACACAAGAATCAGCCGCAACACTGGTTGGAGCGTGTTCCTGGATTCTGAGGGCAACCCGGCGGATGCCGCAGAGGCGCTCGAGAGCGACACCAAGCTCAACGCCGGCTATGCGGTTTACACCCAGTCGGCCACCGGCACCGTGAACTCGTCTGCGATCGGGTCCTCCAACACGGCCCATTCGAGCCACCATCAGGACACCACCGATGGTTCCGCGCAGTGCGTCAACTGCCACATCGCCGTACCGCACGGCTGGAAGGCACCGCGCCTGCTGGTGAACACCGGTTGGGCCGGTGGAGTGAACGGCATTCACGCTGGCGTCATCGAGGGCGATCGTGCCCCTTACCGCTCGCCTGACGTGCTTGGCACCAATGCCACTGAGGGAACTGCCATGTTGCTGAACCCAGCCACGGGCTACAACGGCATGGGCGCTCTCACGTGGCCCGTCGCAGGCCCGCTGCGTCTCACCAATGGCGCTGCTGTCTGGGACCGCTATACCTGTGAGGGCTGCGGCCATCACTACCACGCAGTGCTCGAGCGCAACGAGGTCAACGGCACAGCCGAGGGTGATCCGCTCAACGTCCGCATAATCACCAACAAGTCGAACTACATCGACGACTACAACGCGGATATGGTCGCACCGTAGTTGACAACCACGACCCTGAGGGGTGGCACGTTCACCCCTCAGGGACGGTGGATCACAGACGAATGATGTCCGTCCTTATGGACGCTGAGAGAGGAAGAATGAACATGGAAGGAACCAAGCTCTCCCGTAGGCAGTTCCTGGGAGGGACTGCAGCGGTAGCGGCTGCCTCGGTGCTCCCCGCGGTCTCGACTGCGGGTACCGCAATGGCGACACCGGCGGGCAAGCTCGCCGATTCAGCGGCTGCGCTCACGCCGTGGGTCCCGATCGATGTCGAGAAGGCCGCGCGCCGTGGCTGGGAGACCTACAAGGGTCGCTACAACGCCAGCGACGGACAGTCTGGTTGATGCGAGGCCGCTTACTGGCCCGTGCTTGGCCAGATCGCTGAGAACTTCCCCGGTACGCTGTTCAACCAGGTCCCCAAGGGACTCTTCAACTTCGGTGGCGCCGGCATCAACGCATGGCGCAGCACCTGTGGTGTGCCGATCGGCACCGGTGCCCTGCTCGCGCAGCTTGGCGCTCCGCAGAACGTGAAGGACGAGCTGTTCGCCTGGTACGAGAAGACCGCGCTGCCCACCGAGGCATGCCGCACCTCGTACGAGAAGGGCGACTGGGAGACTCCGGGATGGACGTTCGTCGTCCCGAAGAAGAACATCCCGCAGGCCGTGCCGAAGACCCTTCTCTGCCACGCCTCGCTCGGCCGTTGGGTCGAGGCTGCCGGCGGCCCCGATGGCGCCTGGGTGAAGACGTTCGGCACGGGCACTGACGCCATCACGAAGGCGGCAAGCGACCGCTGCGGCAAGCTCGTCTTCGACATGGTGCAGAAGCTCGCAGAGCTCATCAACGACTGGAAGGCCGGCGTGCCGATCGCGGGTAAGCTCGATCCCGCAGTCGCCACCTGCCTGACCGCCGGTTGCCACGGTGGTAACTACGACGTGATGGTTGAGAACTGTGCTCCGCATGTCAACGGCAAGATGAAGTGCGACGAGTCCTGCCACCAGTAGGGCTCTAAGCCCAGACTCCTGCCGGTAGTCGCACGGGGACTGCGAGTAGGAGTGAAGTATGTGTACGATGCGGGGGTGGGCTTCACGGCCCGCCCCCGCACTCGTGTGGTCGACAGACAAGGGGTCATTATGATCGTCGGAGTCAAGGATGGCGTTCTTGGGGTTGCGCTCGTCGCAGCGCTGGCGTTGTCACTTGTTGGATGCGGCTCGGTAGAGCAGCAACGCGAGAGCATCCGTGAGCGGCTCGAAGCTCCTGCGCTCGCTGTCTTTGACCTTGCCGAGGCAGCCGAGGGTGGTGACATCACGGGGGTGCGGACGTACGCAGACATGTCTGCTGTCGGTCTGGCGTTCGCCCGGGCAACGATGGCGCGCCTCGATTCCGATGATGAGACCAGCTCAGCTTCCACTGTCGTCAGTCACGGGGATGGGTTCCCGGCGAATGCCATGGAGATGACTTTCGCTGAGCAGTTCACTACTGCGTTCTTCGATGCCGTCGAGAGTGGCACCGTAGTCGCTGAGGGAACCGTGCTTGGCGCGATGCTCGAATCGGGGCCTGGTGCCGTCCAGTACGCCAGTGATGACGAAGCGCTCGTGAGCGTAGAAGTACCAGGCGCTGAGGGCGCGGCTGTTCAGACCGCCCGCTTCCGCATGGCACGGACCGGTGACCGCTGGATGCTGATCGCCGTTGAGGAAACAACCGATCTGTACGGGCTCTTCTTCGGAACAGCCCAGTGATGCAAGGATGGTGCAGATGAGCGACCCAACGCTCGAGAACGCCGAAACACCCGAGACGCTCGACTCGCCTGAGACGGCCGAGACCTCGGTCGCGCCAGCTAATGCGTCCGCATGGCGCATCCCTTTGATCGCCGGTGTCATGATCGCAGTGCTTGTGGGCCTGATCTACTTCATGATGCGGCCCGGTTCAGGTGTTGATCCCGATTCGGTGACAGAGACCACTGGCACGGTGGGTGCGGCTATGGCCGGCGCTGTCGTTGACGTGAATGTCTCGGAAGAGGCGCTCGCCAGCCAGCCCGAGGGAATGGACCTATCCACACCTGAGGCTGCGGTACGCGCGTACCTCGATTGGACCTCCTACGCCTACCGCATCGCGCAATCCCGCGTGGCGCTTCCTACGATGAGCACCTACCAGGAAGTGCGCGTGGATTCGTATGTGCAGTACAACATCCAGCAAGGCCGCTTGCTCGACCAGACGCTGACGGAGTTGGCATTCGGTGAACCGCGTGAGGACGCCGAGCGCGTGCACGTACCGGTGCGCGAGACGTGGGAGTACTCGTATGTATCGATTGAAAGGGCCGGCGAAGTCGTCAGTGGCCCTCACACGGTGAGCTACGACGCTACCTACACGGTTATCCCGCAGGGCGATGATTGGGTGGTCAACGAGGTCAAGGCCACGGCTCTGGGGCCGGTCGAGTGACAGTGTCGTCCGCACGCAAACTCGTGAGGTTCCTTGGGTCGCCACGCTTGGCGATGGGGCTCCTGCTCCTGCTCGGTGCCTGGACGACCGCGGCCTCATTCGTTCCACAGAATGCGGCCTCGGCGGATGCCGTCCTTGCGTGGCGGGCTGCCAACCCGAGCCTCCTGCGCATCGTGGACACCCTCGGCCTGCACGATGCGTTCGCGTCGGTCCCGTATGTGGCTCTCGGGGTCTTCCTTGCACTCTGTACGGCCCTCTGCGCCTGGCGGCGCACCGGGGTGGCCCGACGCCGCGCCCGCAGGCTGCGGGACGCCACAGCCGGCGGGGAGTCCGCGGCCGCTGCAAGCCCCGATCTCGAGATCTCTCTCGGGCCCAACCTCAATCAGGAGCGTGCGCTTGAAATAGCCGCGGACACGCTGCGACACCTCGGTGTCCCCACAACACGCCGTGGAGAGGTGCTCATATCGGTATCGCCATGGTGGTCGGTCTGGGGGACCGCGGTGTTCCACTGGGCGCTTGTGGCCGTGATCGTCACGCTAGCAGTGGCAGGTCTGGTGCGAGCCGAAGGCCAGATGGGCGTGGCTGTCGGCCAGGTGAGGCCCGATCAGCCAGAGTCGTACGGGCAGCTCACTACCGGTCCGTGGTATCGGTGGGACAGCGCTGAGCGATTCATCCGTGTAGACGGATTCAACATCGACTATCAGGTCGGGGGTGTGAGCCGCGGCCCCACACCGACGGTGTCGGTCCTGGATAGTGATGGCGACGTGATAGCCTCGCGGTTGGTGTACCCCAACCACATCCTCCGGCAGGGTGCGCTTTCGATCTACCCGGTCGACTACGGGCTCTCAGCCGCCATCGCGATGCTTGATGGCACTGGCGCGGAGATCCAGCGCACCGTGCAGCTGGTCGATTTCGATGGCACGACCCCTGATGGGACGTCGCCGATCAGCGAGGTCGGCCTGTACGGTCCGAATGGCCAGGTGCTCAACAGGCTCATACTCTCAGTGCCGCTGGACAGTGTGGATGAGGGCTTTCTCGGGCGGCTTCCCGAGACGCCGCGTGCCCGCTTCGTCATCCTGAACCCCGATGGCTCACTCGCGCTCGACGAGGTGATCGAGCCGGGGCAGCGCGTTCAGCTTCCGGCTGGTGGTGAGTTGGAACTGCTCGGTGTGGACTACTACGCTCGTTTGCAGCTTGTAGACGACCCCTCAGTGCCGCTGCTGTACGCAAGCGGCGTTATCGCGCTAGTCGGCCTGGGGATCGCCACCCTCGCGCGCCAGATGATTCTTACGGTCAAGGTGGAACCCGAAGGTGGTCATGCTCGGCTTGCGGTGCACATGCGCCTCTGGCGCATCTACTCCACGAGCCGTAGCGAGATCGAGGACCGACTGCGCCGGGCGCTCGGCGCCGTCGAAGGGAGTGCGTGATCGTGGAAATCATCATGACGTGGGTGACGCTGTTCCTCTATGCAGGCGCAACGGCTCTCTCCGCCATCGGTGTGGTCTTTGGCAAGGACAAGCTCATCGACAGGACGGTGATGATCGCGGGTGTCGGCCTGGCCGCGCAGACTGCGTCTCTCGGCTTCCGATGGGTGAGGGTCGGCCACGGTCCCTACCTCGGGTTCTACGAGGTGTCAGCGGCTCTAGTGCTCTTTGTTGTGGCTACGTTCGTCTTCGTCGCATGGCGACAGCCGAGGCTGGCCAGCGCCGGCATCGGTGTGATGCCGGTTGCGCTTCTGCTGCTTGGCGGTGCCATGCTCGCGCAGAGCGCCGAGGTACCGATGACCGGCAAGCTCACGAGCTTCTGGCTTGCGATACACGTGATCTTCGCCAACCTGGCTTTCGGCGCGTTCGTGATCTCTTTCGGCCTCGCCATCGTCTACATCGTGCGCGAGCGCTCGGGCTCTGGGAAGTGGGCGCAGCGATTCGAGAAGCTCCCCGCTCAGGATGCGCTTGAGAACCTTACGGTCAGTTACGTGCTTGTCGGATTCTTCTTCTGGGGCGTGATGATAGTCACTGGCGCCATCTGGGCCAACGAGGCCTGGGGCCGCTACTGGGGTTGGGACCCCGTCGAAACGTGGAGCCTGATTGTCTGGATCATCTACGCCGTGTATCTTCACCTACACTACACGCTCAGGTGGCACGGCCAGCGCCTTGCCTGGGTGGCGATACTCGCGATGCCGCTGTCGCTGTTCACGCTCGTGGGCATCCCCGCGGTATTCAATACGACTCACGCCGGCATCGGGGGGCTCGGCAAGGATCTCTGATCTGGGGCATGTCGCTCCCGGGAAGGGATCGCGAGATGCCCGGTGATGACCGGGAGACGATCGTTCTGCGCATGGTGCGCGATGGTGACCGCTGAAGGCTCGTGTCGATTGAAGGGGCGATCGACTTGTACGCTGCCCTCTTCTTGCTCTCGGCGTGACGAAGCGCGGGCTGGGACCCGATCGAGACGTGGAGCCTCATCGTGTGGATCATCTACGCGATCTACCTCCATCTTCGCTACATGCTCCACATACCGGGCGAGAAGCTCGCGTGGTATGCCGTTGCGGCGATGCCGATCGCGCTGTTCTGCCTGGTCGGCATCCCCACCGTGTTCGACACCATCCACGCAGGCTACATCGGTGAGATGGAAGGGCAGATCCAGTAACCGGCACTCGACAGTGCCGCAGATACAGAAAGGGGCCGGTCGATCCGGCCCCTTTCTGTATGTCCGTGACGTCGCACCCGCTTTGAAGGTTGGTGGAACTGGGTATGGTCTGAGGAAGCGGCGGGGCATCGTCATGCGGTCTGCAGAATGCGCCCAGCCACAACTTATGCAAATGCCCGTGCCTGTGAGACATTGGCTGAGGATTCTTTCACGAAGCGGTGGACACTTCTTGAGGGGAGCGTATATTAGGAAGCATTAGCGGCTCCATCGGGTGGTGCCGTGTTCTGTCGTCGAGTATCGGGAGGTACGGTATGCGAACTAGAGTAGGGCCGTTTCGACGCGCCGCTTTGGTCGGGGCGCTCGTAACGGGGTTGGTCTTCGCGCTGAGTGCGACAGCA
>JAZIGI010000075.1:0-7788 GCA_036679125.1 Actinomycetota bacterium
CGCTATCACAAGATCGTACTTCTCATCCTGTGTCAGTGTCACGGCGTACCCGTTGTCTGCAAGGAAGAGGAATGCGGCGTGGGCTCCAGTCCGCTTGTTCCCATCGATGAAGGGGTGGTTCATCACGATGTGGAACAGATAGGCGGCAGCCATCTCGAAGATGTCCTCGTGAAGGTAGGCGTCGTCAAAGCCTGCCTGAGGCATCGCAGCCGCGGACTCCAGCATCCCGAGGTCGCGGAGGCCGTGACTCCCGCCAAAGCGCTCCAAGAGTCGTTCGTGGAGCTCGAAGATCTCCTCCACGCCCAAGAAGCGGGGAAGCGGGTTCATCGAGCCAGCCTGCGGAGAAGATCCTCGTTCTCGTCCATCAGCCGCTCGGAAAGGGCCCTGATCCGTGTCCGGCGCTCGTCGGGCTCGCCCGTCGGCGTGATCACGAGGGATCGTCCATCGGTGGATAGGTCCAGATCGGTGTCGTCGTCGATCCTGAGCAGTTCAAGGATGGCCTTGTCGATCACGATCGCTCGACTGTTCCCGTGCTTGACCAGCTTCTTGGACATATCCAACACACCTCGCATGCGTCTCACCTCCACGCACGAGCGTAGAGGAATGTACTTACCGAGAGTATACCGATGTATCACCACACTCCAAACGTCCGACAACAGGCCTGCGTGCGGTGGGCGTTCGGCTTCGGTGTGCCGTACAATCACCGGGCACACATGTGGCGGTTTCTCGCCACACCGTCCGAGGGCGCGCCGCGTGAGCCGCCCGCGAACACTGGAGGTAGTCTGTATGGCCAAGCACACGGTTACTCTCATCCCTGGCGACGGCATCGGGCCTGAGCTGACCACCGCGATGACGCGCGTGGTCGAAGCGACGGGCGTGGACATCGAGTGGGAGATCGCCGAGGCGGGCGCCGGCGTGATGGACAAGTACGGCACGCCGCTTCCCGAGCACGTGCTCGACTCCATCCGTAAGAACAAGGTCGCTATCAAAGGCCCGATCACCACGCCGGTGGGGACCGGCTTCCGCAGCGTGAACGTATCGATCCGCAAGGAGCTCGACCTCTATGCGTGCCTGCGGCCCGCCTTCTCCATCCCCGGCAACGGCGCCCGCTACGACGACATCGATCTCGTCATCGTGCGTGAGAACACCGAGGACCTCTACGCCGGCATCGAGTTCGAGCAGGGGAGTGAGGGTGCGCGCAAGCTCATCGAGTTCGCCGCCGCGGAAGGCGCGGGCATCATCCGCCCCGACTCAGGCATCTCGCTCAAGCCCATCAGCATCGAGCGCAGCCGCCGCATCGTGAAGTACGCCTTCGACTACGCGATCGCCAACGGCCGCAAGAAGGTCACCGCCGTCCACAAGGCCAACATCCTCAAGTACAGCGACGGTCTCTTCCTCAAGGTCGCGCGCGAGGTGGCCGCCGAGTACAAGGACTCGGGGATCCAGTTCGAGGACTACATCGTGGACGCCACCTGCATGCAACTCGTGCTGCATCCCGAGTGGTGGGACGTGCTCGTGCTGCCGAACCTCTATGGCGACATCCTGTCCGACCTCGCCGCCGGTCTCATCGGTGGCCTCGGTATCGCTCCGGGCGCGAACATCGGCGCTGACTGCGCGGTCTTCGAGCCCACGCACGGCTCGGCGCCGAAGTACGCGGGCAAGGACATGGCCAACCCCACGGCAGAGATCCTCTCGGCTGTGCTCATGCTGAACCACCTCGGCGAGCGCGACGCCGCGGACCGGGTTCTCGCGGCCGTGCGTGCGGTCATCGGCGAGGGCGACAAGGTCACCTACGACATCAAGCGTTCTGTCACGGGCAGCACCGATGGGTGCGTCGGGACGCAGGCATACGCCGACGCGCTCATCGAGCGCCTGTAGCGCGACCGGAAGGCGGGATCGTGATGGGCGAGAGCTCATCGCACTCGGACTGGGAGCACATCGACCGCCGGCATCGGGCGCTCATCGCGCTCGGTGTCGGCGTGCTCGTTCTCACGGCGGTCGTCGTCAGTGTCGCTCTCGTGGGGAGGATCGAGCCGGATCCGTCGCCGGGAGCGCCGCTGGTCATCACGCCGGCCGAGCAGACCGAGGCGCCGGCGAGCGTCGTTCCGTCGTACACCCCCGCTCCCACCCCCCCGGTCGACCCGTCAGAGGCGATCACGCCCGGTGACTTCCGGCCCGGGACGGCGTCAGCCCCCGGCGCGACCGCGCACCAGCGTGCGGCGCTCGTGGCCTACCGGCGCGACGGTGCGCTCTGCGTTGCCAGCGAGGACGGCAGCGGGGCGCGCACGCTGGTCCTCTCGGCGAGCGGGGCCTTCGCCCTCTCGCCAGATGGCACCATCGTCGCGGCCGTTGATGACAACGGCGTGCTCTGGCTTCATGCGGTCGCGGGCGGCCAGCCAGTGCGCGTCGGAGCGGCGGAACCGGAGACTCCTGCATGGGCGCCCGACTCCTCGTGGCTGGTGTACACCGCACCGGGGCCGAAGGTGATGCGTGTCGGTCGTGATGGGGCCGACGGGCAGGCCCTGATGGCTGGCCGTATGCCAGCGGTTGCGGCCGATGGCGGAAGCGTCGTCGCGGTGTCCCCGGTCTCGCGGGATCCCGCGGTGCTCGTCTGGCGCGGCGCCGCAGTCGCGCGGCACACCGTGTCCGCGCCCGTGACCGGGGTGGCGTGCGATGGGGTGCGCATCTACCTCGGCACCGCACCTTCGAGCGCGAGCGGGGCGACACTGCGTTCGGTCACGCTCGACGGGAAGGACGGCCGTGTCCTCGTAGGCGGCACGCAGGCCATGGACGATGCGTCGTTCGTCTCCCTCGGCGTGTCGCCTGACGGCGTCTGGCTCGCGTACGCATGCCACGGGGACGACGGCCGCTCGGAGGTGTACGCGCTGCGGCTCGCTGGAGGAGACCCCGTGCGTATCTCCGGGCGCCGGGATTCATATCCGCTGCAATGGGGGGCCACGCCCGGTGCGTTCTACCTCATCGAGGGCAATGCGCTGCAGGGAGAGACCTCGTCGCTCGTCTCCGTGACGCTTCCCGCCGGGACCCGGCGGCTCGTGGTCCCTGATGCCTCACGCTAGGCCGAGATCCATCCGGAGCCGGTCGACCACAGCGGCGGTGTCGTGCAGCACGAGCGCCTGTGTGTCCGCATCGAGTGGCGGCGGGGGGTCATCCCGCAAGGCATCCGGGGCCTCCGCGCCATATCCCCGGACCCGCTCGCGCCACGTCTGCGGCAGGCGCGCCGGGAGTGTCTCGCCCAGGAGCGACGCGCCGAGCAGAGCCCACACTCGTGGCACGATCGTGCGCCAGGAGTATCCGCCCCCACCAAGCGCGAGCATGCGGCCGCCGGTGGCCTCTTCGGCAAGCGACACAAGGCGGGTGAAGAGCAACTCGTAGCCGGGGATGGTCATGCCGAGTGCGGTGAGCGGGTCGCTCCAGTGCGCGTCAGCCCCGTTCTGGGTGACGAGGATATCCGGGGAGTAGGCCCGCACCGCCGGGGCGACCACGCCGTCGAGCGCCAACAGGTAGCACTCGGGTGTGGCGTATGGCAGTAGTGGGACGTTGAGCGTGGTTCCCGTACCGGACCCTACGCCACGCTCGCGGTACGAACCGGTGCCCGGGTACAGGTATCGGCTGTCCTGATGCAACGAGACGGTCAACACGCGCGGCTCCGCGTAGAAGGCCTCCTGGACGCCATCCCCGTGGTGGGCGTCGATGTCGATATACGCGATCCGGAGGTGCGGGTCGCGTGCCAGGGCGGAGGCGATCGCCACCGCCGCGTCGTTGTACACGCAGAACCCCGCCGCACGATCGCGGTGCGCGTGGTGGAGGCCGCCTGCCGGGGCCAGCACGCGTTGCGCTTCGCCTGCAAGCAGTGATCGCATCCCCGCCCACGACGCACCAGCGATCAGGGCCGCCGCCTCATGCATGCCAGCGAAGGCGGGGGTGTCCCCGGGTCCGATCCCGTGTCCGACAGGGATGCCCGGATCCACCGAGGCGCGCATCACCGCCTCCACGTACGCAGGGTCGTGGACCCGGAGGAGCGATTCCGCGTCCGCGGGCGTCACGGGAAGGGGACGCAGCCCCGATATCGCACTGTGGTCACGGGTCGACGTCAGGCCGTAGTCGGACAGCAGATGGACCGCGAGGGACACGCGCTCCGGCCTGAGCGGATGTCCGGGCCCGAAGTCGTAGGAGTCGAGCGCGGGAGTGTAGACGAGAGCGGTATCCACCGTTCCTCCGAACGCAGGCGCGCACCAAGGTGAGTGTTCCCGTCCTGGCGCACATCGAGCCGTCGACGGTTGCGGGTACCGCCAATCAAACCTTAGGTGTGATGAATGTCACGAAAAGTCTTGACCTACCCGGGGGGCCCGCTCATAATTCACGGATGTTCGGGGGTGACGTTCGAGGGGCCCCCGTACCGATCTTCAGCGATGAACCGCCACCTACGACTGGGCGCCTGGGTGGCGGGGAGCGAGTGGCGCAACCGGCTGATCGTGTTCGGCCGGTTTTTCGTTTCCCGTCCATGGGGCAGACGGGGGATGCGGCCGGACCGCCTTCGGGGATTCTTTCGACATGGCAGTGCCGAAGAAGAGGTGGCGATCCGTATGCGTCCTCGTATCATGCCCGTGGTAGTGCTTGCGCTTGTCGCCGTTGCGCTCCTTGGTGGAGTGGCGTATGGCGAGGAGTTGGCGACCTACACCACGCCCGGCGAGTGCTACACCTGCCACGGTGTGGCGGGAACCGGTGCCGTGGGCAAGGTCGACTTCGAGGTAGCGCCAGTCGATTACGCCAAGTGCGCGAGTTGCCATGCGGCGATCAGCACTGCCCAGCACTGGCACAACCCGACGTCATTCTTCAGTCGCTGTTCCGTGTGCCACAACACGACGCTGCCGATCGTGACCGACTCCACGTATCGGTTCGCATCAGCCTTCCTGTCGGCCGAATACGGCGTATTCAAGTCATCGACCTCGCTCTCCAGCAGCCCACAGGCGCTGCACGGAGCTCATTCCGGTAGCGGCTGGGTGAGTTCGCTGACATTCAAGGCCGGCAGTACCGCCGACTGTGCCAACTGCCACGGCGCGGTCGCGTGCTCGGCCTGTCACGGTAGCTCCGTCGAGCACACCGATCACTCGATCGCGGACTACCCGGCGATCCCATTCACGCAGTCGACCGGCACCGGCACGATCACGGCTCCATCAACGTGTGTGAACGCCGCCTGCCACGATCTGGCCAAGGCTGCGACGACGGACTTCGTCCCCTGGTGTGGTAGCTGTCACCCGGCGCGCGCCCTGGAGCACGGCTACGACACGATCGACCACGTGGCCGATGATTCGGCGATCGAGGGCATGGCGTGCTCTGCGTGCCACCCGCTGGATCTCGCCGCCGCGCATGGAGACCCCGATGCAGCAGGTGCGAGCTGCGCGACCTGTCACCCGATGCCGCGCAAGACGTTCGACGCGTGGGATCAGACGTGTGCCACTGGCGGGTGCCACACGGCGGCGTCCACGCGACCGATGCACGCGGACATCACCGCGTCGCACGCGGTGGCCGACTCCAACCTCCTCTGCCTCGACTGCCACGTCGGCGGCGAGCTGGCGTCGATCCACGTGGATGCGCAGGACGAGGTCTCGGGCAGGACCTCGTGCTCGGTGTGTCACACCGGCGTCGTCGGCCAGCCGGCCACAGGAGACTGCACGGTCTGCCACTTCACTTTCGACGACCACTACGATGAGGCCGCTCACAGCTCGACCACGGCCAGCTGCTCCGGTGAGGGGTGCCACGCGGTGACATCCGGGCTGATGACCGTGCACGAGGAGCGCAACGCCGCGTTCGGCTGCTTCGGCTGCCATAACAGCATCCGGACCGCTGTCCAGGATGCGATCGCGGCCGGTGACACCACCTGTGGCGCTTGCCACGGCACGATCAGCACCCTCGGCGGCCATCGTGATGCCCATGCGGCGGTCCCGCCGCTGGCGAGCGCGAGCGGTGTCCCCAACTACTCGTACTACGCCGGATCGACAGGCACCGCCCCCACGCGGGACTGTGTCGGCTGTCACACGTCGAACCTCGTGGACGAGCATATGGGTCTGTACTACGGCGGGTGGGTCGTGGCCGCGCGGCTCGACAACACGGGCGCTCCGTTCACCTGTGGCACCTGTCATGACCAGGAGCAGGGCTCGGACGTCCAGGATGCGATCGGAGCGGGCCTGAGCGCCTGCGAGAGCTGCCACCCCGTCCACGGCCCGATCAACGCGCTGCACAACTCGGCATTCGTGGACTCGCCTGAGGCCCCCTGTGCCGACTGCCACAGTGCGAACCTCGCTGAGGAGCACAACGGTCAGTACACGAGCAGCGCCGGACTCACCGGGTGCGACGTGTGCCACGATCTCTATGACGGTCTGACGAGCGGCGATGTGACGGGCGCCGATACCATGGCGGCGATCGATGTCGCCAACGACACCCGCTGTTCGGCGTGCCACACCGCATACCACACGGACTCTGCGGCACACGAGGCGTCCGGCGCGGAGAGCCTCGCGTGCGGGAGCTGCCACGCCAAGGGCCAGACCGTCATCGATGTTGCGGCGTCCGCGCTCCACCCGACGTGCGCAACCTGTCACGCGAGCCAGCGTATCGGCGAGATCTCGGGGCATACCGCCGAGTGTGCGTCGTGCCACTCCACTGAGGGAACGGATTACCACTCGGCCATGACCGCGGGCCACACCTACACCGCCATGGACGAGAGCTGCGCGAGTTGCCACGCGAACACGCTGCCCGAGGTGCACACCGAGTTCCTGTCGCGTTATCCCGCGTACGACAGCACCTGCGATCTCTGTCACAAGAACGCGGATCCGAGCCGCATCGACTGGGCGACCGCCTCTGCAGATTGCTCAAGCTGTCACGAGATCCACGGCGACATCGCAGTGGTTCACACCGCGACATCGAGCCAGGCGTGCGTGGACTGTCACGAGTCTGCGGACGTACGCACGCTTCACGCCGCTACGCCCGATGCCTCATGCGATGTCTGCCACAATGCACCTGCCGGGCGGATCGACTGGGCCACTGCGACGGTCGAGTGCACGTCGTGCCACGGAATGCTCGCTCCGGTCGATCCGAAGCACTATCCCGCTCAGGCGCACAGTGCGACAACGGAGACCGGCTGCACGCTGTGCCACTCAGTGGACGTGAAGACCGAGCACTTCAAGAGCACGGTCGCGGTCTCCTGTGTGGCTTGCCACGAGCTCAAGGTGGACACATTCACTGCACCGTGGGACAAGACCTGCACGGCCTGCCATCCCACAAAGCATGCGAATCAGGCGATCGCGCATAAGTCAACCAACACCGCGTGCACCGGAACAGGCTGTCACGTCGTCACTGACGTGTCGGTGCTCCACGGCACGAACTGCGCTGCCTGCCATGCGGTCGGTGTCACCGCGTCCACCAACTGCACGCTGTGCCACTCGGGTTCGAACCCGCATCACGTGACCATCACGCTCATGGCGACGACGGACTCGGGATGGAAGACCATGTGCGGTTCGTGTCACGGGCGAACCCACTCGATGAGCGGCTGCTCTCGTTGCCACTCGGTCAGCAAACTTCACAGTGAGAGTCGCCACGTGGACCGGAACTCCCAGTGCGCTGGGTGCCACAAGATCGCTGCCGCGGATGCGAGCGACGACTGCCTGCGGTGCCACACGTCACTCTCGAGTGGGTCGGGCGGCGGCTCATGGGGCGGCGGCTCATGGGGCGGCGGCTCATGGGGCGGCGGCTCATGGGGCGGCGGCTCATGGG
>JAZIGI010000076.1:0-7504 GCA_036679125.1 Actinomycetota bacterium
AGCCCAAACCCCGCCCACAGGCCCGCAAGCGCGCCGACAGCAGCACCTCCCGGCAGCGCTCGGACGCCGGTACGGCCCGGCAGCGTTCGGAAGCGCCGCGGTCCCGGCCCCGCTCTCAGGCGCCCCGGACAAGCGCGCGGACGACCGAGCCGACAAGCGCTTCGACACGCTCATCCCAGACCCGGCGTGAGGCCGGGCGCGCACGGACTGCCAGCGCGGGATCGGCGCGCGATCCACGACCCCGTGGCACGAGTGGAGCGGCCCGTGGTCAGCGGCCGGCACGCGCCCGCGGTGGGAGCTCGGCGCGCGGCGCACGCGCTCCCCTAGCCAAGGGCCGGCGCGTCTGGCGCAGGGTGTGGCGCACGTCGCTCGTGATACTGGTGCTGCTGCTGCTCGCGGGCGGTATCGCGGGATGCATCGCATACGAGCGCATCACAGCCGACCTCCCGGACCTCTCCCAGGCAGCGGCGCCGCTTGCCGAGACGAGCGTCATCTATGACCGGGATGGCACGGTGCTCACCGAACTGCATGCGGAACAGAATCGCACGTACGTGCCGCTTGCCAGCATCCCTCAGCAGCTGCGGCAGGCGGTCATATCCACCGAGGACCAGAACTTCTACGAGCACAAGGGCGTCGATCCGTTCGGCATCGCCCGTGCGCTATGGGTGAACGTCACGCAAGGGAAGCACCATGGTGGCTCGACGATCACGCAGCAGTACGTGGTGAACGCGTTCATCGAGCGCGAGGACACGCTGACGCGGAAGGTCAAGGAGGCGATACTCGCCTACCAGCTCGAGTCGCAGTTCAGCAAAGACGAGATCCTCGAGAAGTACCTCAATACCATCTACTACGGGCATGGCGCGTACGGCGTCCAGGCCGCCTCCGTCACCTACTTCGGCAAGGACGTGGGCGCCCTCACCACCGCCGAGTGCGCGATGATCGCCGGCGTGATCAAGTCGCCGGGCAACTACTCGCCGAGAAACGATCCCGAGGCCGCCAAGAACCGACGGGACACCGTGCTCGGCCAGATGCTCTCCCTCGGTTACATCGACCAGACGACGCATGATGCCGCTGTGGCTGAGCCGTTCACGCTGGCCGCGCCAAAGGTCGAATCGACGGTCGCACCGTACTTCGTCGAGTGGGTGAAGCAGACGATCATCGACCAGTTCGGTCCCGACGCCGTCTACAAGGGCGGACTGCAGGTGTACACGACCATCTCACCCAAGGCGCAGGCGGCCGCCGAGAACGCGATCGTGTCTGTCCTTGACCGTCCTGACGACCCGTCCGCCGCCCTGGTCTCCATCGACCCCCGTACCGGCGAGGTGCTGGCTCTTGTCGGTGGCAAGGACTTCAACACGCAACAGTTCAACGTCGCCGTGCAGGGTCCCCGGCAGCCGGGGTCTTCGTTCAAGCCCTTCGTGCTGGTGGCGGCCCTGGAGTCCGGGATATCCCCCGAGCAACCGTACGAGAGCGCCGCGGGGTCCTTCCCCATCCCCGGCGGGCAGACGTGGAAGGTGACCGGCTCGTCCGGCGGTGGCCCGATGCGGCTGCGCGTGGCGACCGAGAAGTCCATCAACTCCGTCTACGCGCAACTCATCCTCGAGGTGGGCGCGGACACGGTCGCCGAGACGGCCAAGGAGATGGGCATCACCACGCCCATCAAGGCAGTGCCGGCGATCGCGCTCGGCTCGCAGGAGGTCACGCCGCTTGAGATGGCCTCCGCGTACGGGACGCTCGCCAACAGCGGGACGCACGTTCCGGCTCACGGCATCACCAAGGTCGTGGCGCTGGACGGCGAGGTGCTGCTACAGGCCGACACGAACGGCACCGAGGTGATATCGCCGGCGGTGGCGTATCTCACGACTGACATCCTTAAAGGCGTGATCAGCCACGGCACCGGAACGGCAGCGAAGATCGGCCGCCCGGCAGCGGGCAAGACCGGCACGACCCAGGAGTATCGCGACGCGTGGTTCGTGGGCTACACGCCCGAGATGGTGACCTCGGTGTGGATGGGCCATGTCGAGGGCCAGGTGGAGATGACGAGCGTGCATGGCAAGAAGGTCACCGGCGGCTCGTTCCCGGCGCAGATCTGGGGAGCCTACATGAAGGCGGCGCTCGCCGACGTGAAGGCGACGGACTTCGTGAAGCCGAAGGGCATCACGTCGGCGACCATCTGCCTGGAGACCGGCCTCGTCGCCTCCGAGAACTGCACCACCACCGCGTCGGCGATGTTCCTGTCGAGCGACGTGCCCGAGCCATGTGAGCTCCACGCTCAGCCGACCGCGATCGACGTGCCGAACCTCATCGGGCTCCAGAAGGCCGACGCGATCGCGAAGCTGACAGAGCTTGGTCTGACCTCGACCATCGAGGAGCGGCCGGTGGCGGGCGTCCCGGCCGGGATGGTCGCGGACCAGTCGCCCAAGTTCGGAGGCCAGGTACCGCCTGGATCCCCGATCGGACTGATCGTCTCCTCGGGCCCACCGAAGTCGGAGCCGCCTGTGGCCGACTTCTCGGTCGAGCCAACCGCGGCCGTCGTCGGCGCACCGATGACGTTCGACGGCTCCGCATCGAGTGATCGAGACGGCACGATAGTGAAGTGGTACTGGGAGTTCGGCACGGGAACGAACGCCACAGCACTGGGCAAGAAGACCACGTATACGTTCCAGAGCGCAGGTACCTATACGGTCACGCTGTGGGTGACCGACGACGCGGGGCTGGTGGCAAGCCGCTCCCGGGAGATCGTGGTACGACAGCCCTAGTAGGCCGGCCGAGCAGCCTCACCGACACGCCGGGTCGCTTGAAGCGATCCGGCGTGTCCTATCTCAGCCCGCGGAAGAAATGCCCGCTTGTCGCAGGGGACGCCAGCGGCTCCGCGGGCGCGGGGCCACCCGTTCCCACGGAGTGGAGCGCCGACCGGAACGCGCGCACCACCTCGGTGGCGCGGATCGGGCCCTCGTCGGCGAAGTCGATACGCACAGCTGCGACCCCGGCCTCGACGATCTCGTCGAGAGCGCGCGACAGGTCGAGCGTGACGGAGTTGAGCACATGCGAGCGCCCGGAGGCGTCAGTGGTCACCGGGAACTCGTAGCCCTTCTGGTCACGCAGACGCCACCATCCCCGCCTGCGGGTGCACGTGCCGCACCTGCGCCCGCACGGCCCCGCCGCCATCAGCACGCACTGTTCGGTGACCATCACTTCGATACGCCCCCAGACGAGACAGCCAACCGGTATCGGCGATGCGCCCGCGACCTCGGCGATCTGGCGACCGCTCAACTCGGGTGACAACCAGGCGAAAGACGCGCCTGCACCGGCGAGCGCCTCGACGGAGTGCCGGTTCAGCAGATTGAGCGGCCAGTCGGCCTCGACGTCGCCGCGCGTGGCAGCGCTGGCGAACGAGCCGAGCTCGCCCGCGAGCACCGGTCCCCCGTCGGCCCAGGATGCCACTTCCGAGAACTCGTCCGGCCAGATCACCCGGGGCAGCAGGGGGCGAATCCCTTCAGGGAGCGGATCATGATCGTCACCGGGATACACGCGCAGCCACACGGCGTCGGCTCCGGCCTCGTGGCACGCGACCGCCGTCGGGAGGTCCCAGGCCGTGGCGACGATGCGCGGTGCCGAGGATGCGCGATGGCGACCCGGCGCAAGGGTCGGCGGCTTCGGATGTCGCCGACGGCGCTCCGCCCACGGCGCAAGCCGCCGCGCATCGAGCCGCTCGATGGCGGCCCTCCGGACAACGTGCAGCTGCGAGTAGCTGATCCCGGCGCCCGCATCGAGGTCCACCTGCCACGAATCGGGCGCGTAGCCGCTGCCGCCGAATCGGCCCACGTGCTCGATGACCTCATCCACCCCGATGGCCTTCGTGCGCGCCGGCTCAACGACAGCGCCATGGGCGGTTCCAACGACGCCCGCGGCACTCACCGACACCTCGAGCGGCTCCCCGACGCGCAGCCTGACCGACACCGCAGCGGGAACACGAAGGCGCTCGCTTATCGCGTCACCACTGAAGGTGCGCCGCGCCGAATCAAGGATCGCCGCGTTCGCGACCCAGAAGACACGGTCGCCGGGTGCCACCGGCCGCTCGGCCACAAGCGAGACCGTTGTGCCGGCAGGGGCCACCAGCACGCGATCGGTACCGATGCGAAGCTCGCCGGCCGGCTGAGCGAAGTGACCGGAGCGGGTCCAGAACTGGAGCGTGTCAGCCGGGTCGAGCGCCCGGTCGAGTTGCACGTGGACCTGACCATCGGACATCCCGGTCACGCGACCGATGAGGACGCCCCTGTTGTTCGGGCGCGTGTAGCTCATCAGCGGTGCGCCGCGCTCACCAGTGAGGTATGAGTCGGTGAAGCCCCTGCTGAACGCCTCCTCCAGCCGCTCCCATTCCGAGGGGAGCACCTCGAACCCGTCAGGATCGGCAAGTGCGCGGTCGAGCGCGCTACGGTAGACGGAGGTCACGATCGCCACGTACTCGGGAGACTTCATGCGACCCTCGATCTTGAGCGCCGCAACGCCGGACGCCACGAGGGCGGGCAGCTGGGAAACGCCCGCCAGGTCCTTCGTGGAAAGCACGTGTCTGCCCGGGGTACCCGCCACCGCTCCGGCTGCATCGAGGAGCTCGTACTGCAGCCGGCACGGCTGCGCACAGAGCCCCCGGTTCGCCGAGCGCTGACCGATGAGCGATGACATCAGGCACTGGCCCGAGTATGAGTAACACAGCGCCCCGTGGACGAAGGACTCCACCTCGATACCTGCCGCCGCGCACGCCGCGATGCCCTCCAGTGAGAGCTCCCTGGCAAGCGTCACCCGGCTCACGCCAAGTGCCGCCAGTGTGCGCACCCCCTCCGGGTTCATGGTGCCGATCTGCGTCGAGCCGTGCACGCGGACGTCCGGGAGCAGCTCCCGGAGCAGCTTCAGCATGCCCAGATCCTGCACGATCACGGCGTCGATGCCCGCAGCCCACGCCGCATCGACGAGCTCAAGGGCCGCGGCTACTTCGGAAGGCAGCACCACGATGTTGGCGGTAAGGTAGACCTTCGTGCCACGCAGGTGGGCGAACCGGACCCACTCGGACAGCGTCTCGATCTCGAAGTTGGCCGCTCCCCGGCGGGCGTTGAACGCACCCAGGCCAAGGTAGACCGCGTCGGCGCCGTTCATCACGGCCGCGACAAGAGCGTCCGGGCTTCCCGCGGGCGCCAGCAGTTCCACATGTCGCTTCTTGTCAGGCAACGCTTCCCTTTCAGGGAACCATGCGCGTCAAACGTACGTCTATGCACACGGTATACTGTTGTTTCCGTTCATCAGACCGAGTGCGCGACGTTCGCGCACGGAGCCATGATAGACCGTACGCTGGGAGGGAGTCCCGTGTCGAGACGTTCGAGGATACGGCGTCAGAAGCACACCCGTGTCGTTCCGTTCATAGCAGGCGTCCTCGCGTTCGCCATGCTCGGGACCATACTCGCGACCGGCGTTGCCGCGGCCGTCGGCGTCGGACTGGCCGACAGCTGGCTCGCCGATCTGCCGAGCATCGATGACAGCAACGCGTTCCAGGTCGCGCAGGCCACCAAGATCTACTCGGCGGACGGCGTGCTGCTCGCCAACCTGTACCTCGAGAACCGCCAGGTGGTCGAGCTGGATCAGATCTCACCCCACCTGCTGCACGCGGTCGTGGCGGTCGAAGACGAGCGGTTCTACGAGCACGATGGGGTCGACTACCCGGGCATCATCCGCGCGTTCGTCACCAACCTGACGTCGGACCGGCGCGAGGGTGCGTCGACCATCACGCAGCAGTACATCCGCAACACCATCCTCTCGGATGAGCGGTACGACATCAGCTACCGACGCAAGGCGCGCGAAGCGTGGCTCGCACTCGAGCTCGAACGTCGGCATGACAAGGACGAGATCCTCTCGATGTACATCAACACCGTCTATTACGGTGAGGGCGCGTACGGCGCGGAGTCGGCGGCGCTCACGTTCTTCAACAAGCACGCGAGCGAACTCACCATCGCGGAGGCGGCGCTCATCGCCGGTCTGCCGCAGTCCCCTATTCGCCTCAGCCCGTACGACAATCCGGACGGCGCGATAGCCCGCCGGCAGTGGGTGCTGTCCAAGATGCAGGAGCAGGGATACATCACGGCCGAGGAGGCCGAGGCCGCAAAGGCCGAGGGCCTCAAGCTCGGGCGCTCGGCCACCCTCGACGAGGGCGGCGTGTACGCGGCGCCGTACTTCGTGGCGCATGTGAAGAAGGTCCTCCAGGACCAGTACGGCACCGACCTGGTGTTCAAGGGCGGTCTGAGCGTGTACACCACGCTGGACACGAAGCTGCAGACATACGCCGAGGACGCCGTGCGCGGCATCCTCGACCGACCCGAGGACCCTGACTGCGCGCTCGTGGCCGTGGATCCGCGCACCGGCTACATCAAAGCCATGGTGGGTGGGCGCGACTGGGCCACCAACAAGTTCAACTTCGCCACACAGGCGCGGCGGCAGCCGGGCTCTTCGTTCAAGGTGTTCACACTCGTCACCGCCCTCGAGGAGGGCATGAGTCCCGACAGGCGACGCATCGACTCGTCTTCGCCCGCGGTGATCCGTACCGGCGGCACGCCGTGGAAGGTCGGCAACGCCGAGGGCGGCGGCGGTCGCGGATTCATCACGCTTCGTCAGGCCACGGTCGGTTCGGTCAACACAGCGTTCGCACGGCTGATCGCGGAGATGGGCGCCGAGAAGGTCGTCGACACCGCGCATCGCATGGGCGTGCGAAGCGACCTCGACCCCGTGCTGTCGATCACGCTCGGCAGCCAGGAGGTCACGCCACTCGAGATGGCCTCGGCGTTTGGAACGCTGGCAGCGGACGGCAAGCACTACGAGAACACACCGATCACCAAGATCGTGGGTCCGCAAGGTGAGACCCTCTACGAGGCGAAGCCCGAGGGCGAGCAGGCCATCACGCATTCGATCGCGTATGCGGCGACCCAGGTGCTCAAGGGCGTCATCTCGGGCGGCACCGCGACGCGGGCCCGGATCGGGCGTCCGGCGGCCGGGAAGACGGGCACGACCCAGGACTACCGCGACGCGTGGTTCGTGGGATACACGCCACAGCTCAGCTGCTCTGTCTGGATGGGCTACACCCCCGAGCGCCCGATGCGCAATGTGCATGGACGCAAGGTCTTCGGCGGCACGTTCCCCGCGCCGATCTGGGCGGCGTTCATGTCCAAGGCCCTCGAGGGCGAGCCTGTGATGGACTTCAACCCCGCACCCGCACCGCCGTACACGTGGAAGAAGGAGTGGGAGGTCCCCGAGTTCGCGGTTCCGTCCGTCGTCGGCCTGACGCAGGCCGCGGCGATCGCCGCGCTCGAGAAGGACGAGTACGAGTACGTGGTGACGAGCGCCTTCAGCGACACCGTGCCGGCCGGGCAGGTCATCTCGCAGACGCCAGCAGCCGGGACGAAGTCGGAACCCGCATCCACGGTCGTCACGATCGTGGTGTCGAAGGGCCCCGACCCCAACAAGC
>JAZIGI010000077.1:0-7442 GCA_036679125.1 Actinomycetota bacterium
CGCCCCCCCCCCCCCCCCCCCCCCCCCCCCCGCCGCGCGGGCGGCGGCGGGGCCGGGCGCCCCCGGGACTGCGGAGGCCGTTCGCGCTCTTCGCGCTTGGCGGTTACGGTGCGCGTCGGCTGCTGCCGGGCTCGGACGTGGATCTGCTCGTGGTCTCGGACGGCTCTGCGGGCGACTTCGAGGCGCTCGTGCGCGGGGTCATCTACCCGCTCTGGGACTCCGGCCTCGACGTGGGACACCAGGTGCGGACACCATCGGGCCAGGTCGACGCCGTGCGCGCCGACATCACGGTCGCAACGTCCTTCCTTACCGCACGGCTGATCGCAGGCGATCCGTCCTTCGCCGATCGCGTGACCGCCCGGGTGTCGCGCCGGATCCGCAGGGACCGGCTCCGCCTGTGTGCCGCGTTGGCGCAGCGCGACCGGCCGGGCTCGCCGTATCTCCTCGAGCCTGACCTGAAGGAGGGAGCCGGCGGGCAGCGCGACCTCGACGAGATGACGTGGCGCGCCTCGCTCACCGGCGAGGCCCCGGGCCACGAGGCCGATGCCGCGCTGGCGCGGGCACAGGA
Source organism: Actinomycetota bacterium (assembly GCA_036679125.1). Taxonomy (GTDB): domain Bacteria; phylum Actinomycetota; class Coriobacteriia; order Anaerosomatales; family Anaerosomataceae; genus Anaerosoma. The sequence continues at coordinate 569 of JAZIGI010000077.1, forward strand.
CACGATCACCGCGGCGCGCTGGCGGCTTCACGCCGGCCGGCCCCGCGCACGGAATCTCCTGAGCGTGGCGGATGCGTCCGCGCTCGACATCGACGCGGACGCAGTCCAGGCGGCGCTTGAGGCCGTCCACCACCGCCTCCTGGCCGAGCGCCGCCGCGGCCGTCGCGTCACCGACGCCCCCGATGGGGCGCTCAGCCTGCCGCACCTCGTCGATGCGGCGCGTGCGGGAGCACGTGCGTTGCCCTGGCTCGAGGAGGCCGCACGATCGGGCTGTCTGGAGCACGCGGTTCCCGGGTTCGCTTCGCTCATGACCGTCCGCAGACCGGGACTCTCCCACCGCTACACGGTGGGGGCCCACAGCCTGCACACCCTGGTCGCCTTGTTCGACGGTGGATCGGCGCCGGACGAGGCAGCCCTGCATTCCGATCTCGTCGAGACACTGGTGGTGGCCGCTCTGACGCACGACGTGGGGAAACGGCAGACCGGTGCCGGTCACTCCGAGCGCGGGGCGCGCGAAGCGGTCGCCACAGCCGGGCGGTTCGGGCTCTCGCCGGAGGCGTGCACCGGCGCGGGCATCCTCGTCCGCGAGCATCTCCTCTTCGCCGAGGTGGCGACAAGCCGGGACCTTACCGACGAGGATGTGATCCTCGAAACGGCAGCGCGGATCGAACGCCGCGAGCTGGCCGGCCCTCTCCTTCTGTTGACTGCCGCCGACATGACAGCGACGGGGCCGGATGTCTGGAACGCCTGGCGACGTTCACTCGTGACAGAGCTCGCGCGCAAGGTCGAGAGCGCGATGTCGCCGGACACCGATGGCGTCGGCATCGTGCATGCGGCGCACGCGTGCCGCGACGCCGCGGCGCGCCAGGCACTGAGCGAAGGTGCGTCGTATGCGGTGCTGTCATTCATCGAGACCGCACCGCTCCGCTATCTGGCGCACCGGACGCCGGCGGACGTGCTGCGCGATGGCCGGCTCGTGCAGAGCCTGTCCGGCCCGGGTGCGTTCGATCGCGTGGCCGTGACCGTCGCGCCCGGTGGCACGCCCGGGACCTGGGTCGTGGACGTCGCCACGCGTGACCGGCTCGGTCTGTTCGGCACCATCGCAGGCGTGCTCGCCCTCTGCGGGCTGGACACACTGCGCGCCGAGGCGTTCACCTCGCACCGGGGAATCGCGCTCGACATGTTCGTGGTGAAGCCCTCGGTCGACGTACCGGCGGATGACCGCACCTGGGCGGCCTTCGAGCGCGAGCTGGATGCGGCCATCTCCGGCAGGTCGGATCTCGCCGCGGCCCTGGCTGTGCGATGCGGACACTACGATGGCGGGCGGCCATCCGACACCCGGGATACCCGGGTGACCATAGGTCCGTGTGGAGGCTTCTCGTCCAGCGTGCACGTGCGTGCACGGGACCGGACCGGACTGCTGTACGACCTCGCACATACGTTCGAGCGTGCGGGGTTCGATATCCGCCGCGCGGTCATCACCACACGGGGGAACATCGCCGACGACGTGTTCGAGCTCACCGATGCTGAAGGCGCACCACCCACATGCGAGACCCTCAGGACCACCCTCGAACCTCTCCTGATGGCCGTATCCCACCTCCGGATATGACAGCGGCGCGACCGGGGCGCCGTGCCCCGATCGCGCCGCTGTCTTTCACGGGGCCGCCTGCGGACAGGCGCCCCCGACATCCGGTCACACGAGCGGCGGTGCATCCACGAAGCCGCCATCCACGTGCAGGGTCGTACCTGTGACGTACGACGAAGCGTCCGAGCAGAGCCACAGGCTCGCTTCAGCCACCTCCGACGCGTCCGCGAAGCGGCCCAGGTTGCTCATCTGCTTCGAGTAGTGATCGGGGTCGAGGCCGAACTGCGTGAGAGCGGCGCGGAGCATCGGCGTGTCGATCGCACCCGGAGCGACGGAATTGACCCGGATGTTGTGCGGGCCGTTCTCCATCGCCGCGGTCTTCGTCATGCCGACCACGCCGGCCTTGGCGGCGGTGTAGGCGAAGGTGGTCATCTGTGGGCGGAAGCCGCTCACGGAGGAGATGTTCACGATCGAGCCGCCGTGCCCCTGGCGGATCATCTGGGCGAGCTCGTACTTGAGGCACAGAGCCGTGCCCTTGAGGTCGATCGACATGAGCCGGTCGTAGTAGGCCTCATCGAACTCGGAGATGAGCGAATGGTCGGGCGTGAGGGCCGCGTTGTTGACAGCGACATCAAGCTTCCCGAACTTCTCGACAGCCTGCTCCACCATGGACTTGACCTCGTCGGACTTCGAGATGTCGACGTACACGAACGACGCCTCGCCGCCCTCGGCGATGATCCCATCGACGACCTTCTGGCCGGTGACGCGATTGAAGTCGGCCACCACGACCTTCGCACCGGATGCGGCAAAGAGCTTTGCTGTGACCTCACCCATGCCCTGGCCGGCACCGGTGACGATCGCCACCTTGCCTTCGAGTACTGGATACGCCATGCCCTGACCCCTCCATTCGTGGTTCCTGTACGACGCCGGAACCCTACTGTACGAGGCCAAAGCTTGTAACTGCAAGTCACAATGTTTGATAGTTCAGCGTGTGTGGCGCGCGTTGCTCAGGCGCTACATGCCAGCCAGCAGATCCTTCACCACCTTGGGGTCAGCGAGTGTGGAGAGGTCGCCGAACGCTTCGGTATCACGCTCGCCCGCGGCGATCTTCCGAAGGATGCGCCGCATGATCTTCCCGCTCCGCGTCTTGGGGAGATCGTGTGCGAACTGGATACGGTCCGGTTGCGCGATCGGGCCGATGATCTTGCGGACGTGGCCCTTGAGGATCGTCGCGAGGTCGTCGGAGGCCACGTGCCCGTCCCTGAGGATCACGTACGCGTGCACGCCCTCGCCCTTGACCGGGTGCGGGAAGCCCACCACGGCCGCCTCGCTCACGCTCTCGTGACTGACGAGCGCGCTCTCGATCTCGGCCGTGCCCAGTCGATGCCCGCTCACGTTGATGACGTCGTCCACCCGGCCGAGCAGCCAGTAGTCGCCATCGCCGTCGACCCGGGCGCCATCGCCGGTGAAGTACCTGCCCGGGAAGCGCTCGAAGTACACCTCGCGCAGACGCTTCTTGTCCGGGTCGTTCCAGGTCCCGCGCAGCATGCCCGGCCAGGGTCGCTTGACCGTGAGATACCCGCCATCACCGGGATCGGCTCGCGAGCCGTCCTCACGCACGACCTCGGGCACCACGCCGAAGAACGGCCACGACGCCGACCCCGGCTTGAGGTCTGTCGCGCCCGGGAACGGCGTGATCAGGAAGCCGCCGGTCTCAGTCTGCCAGTACGTGTCAACGATCGGCAGCTCTCCCCTGCCGATGGTGTCGCGATACCACTCCCACACCTCGGGGTTGATGGGCTCGCCCACGGTGCCCAACAGCCGGAGCGAGGTCAGATCGTACCGCTGCGGCCAGCCTGCCCCATGCCGCATGAGCGCCCTGATGACCGTGGGCGCAGTGTAGATGGTGTTCACCCGGTACTTCTCGACGACCGCCCAGAACCGTCCCGGGTCCGGGTACGTGGGCACACCTTCGAACATGAGCGTGGTAGCCCCTGCCGCCAACGGCCCGTAGACGATGTAGCTGTGTCCGGTGACCCAGCCGATGTCGGCGGTGCACCAGTACACGTCCTCGTCGCGGTAGTCCATGACCGTCCGGAAGCTCATCAGCGTATAGAGCAGATAGCCGGCGGTGGTGTGCAGGATGCCCTTCGGCTTGCCTGTCGAACCTGACGTATACAGGATGAACATCGGGTCCTCGCCACCCATAGGCTCGGGCTTGCAGGGCTTGCGGACCTCGGGAGCGGTGACCTCCTGATGCCACCAGGTGTCTCGCCCCGGCTCCATGTCCACGTCGCCGCTGCCGCGCTTGACCACGATGCACGCCTCGACGCTCGGGCACTCGAAGAGCGCCTCGTCGGCCGCGACCTTGAGTGCCACCTTGCGTCCGCCGCGGATGCCTTCATCGGCGGTGATGAGCAGCTTGGCGCCACAGTCCTGGATGCGCTCCCTGAGCGCGCTCGCCGAGAAGCCGCCGAAGACGACCGAGTGGATGGCGCCGATGCGGGTGCAGGCGAGCATCGCCATCGGCAGCTCGGGGATCATCGGCAGGTAGATGGCGACGCGGTCGCCCTTCTCGATGCCCTTCTTCTTGAGCACGTTGGCGAACCGGCTGACGATGTGGTGCAGCTGCTGGTACGTGTACGTGGCCGTGCTGCCGTCGTCGCCCTCCCAGATGATCGCCGCCTTGTTACGGCGCCATGTATCGAGGTGACGATCAAGGCAGTTGGCCGACACGTTGAGGCAGCCGTCACTGAACCACTGGTAGTCGAGGTCCTCGAACCCACCGGAACCCACCTCGGAGAACGGCGTTATCCACGTGAGCTCCTCGCGCGCGGCCTCGCCCCAGAACCCGTCCGGGTCTTCGATGGAGCGTGCGTACGCCTCTGCATACGCGTCCGGTCCCGCGACCACGGCGCGCTCCATGAACGCGGGTGGCGGCGCATACGTGTGCTCCGCCGACCCCAGATGCTCGATGCTCGCACGATCTTCGCCCGCCATACGGAACTCCTTCCGGTCGTATGGTCAGGTCATTCCCCTTTGCAGCGCGCTCGTGTCGTGTACGATACGCATACCTGTGGTAAGGGACCCTGTGACACTGCTGACCAGAAAGTACGATGACCTCCGCAATCGCCTGTCCAATCTGGGCAGCGCGCTCGTCGCGTATTCGGGTGGTGTCGACTCTACGCTCCTCGCGTTCACCGGCCATGTCGTGCTCGGCGAGCGATGCCTTGCGGTCATCGCGGTCTCCGACGTGCACCCCGCGGCCGAGATCGACGAGGCGCGTGCGACAGCCCGCTCCCTCGGCCTCAACATCTACGAGGTCGAGACCTACGAGCTGACCGATCCGCGCTTCCAGTCGAACCCCGCCGACCGCTGTTACTACTGCAAGGCGGAGATGTTCTCGCTGTTCCGCACGATCGCGACGACCCGCGGCATCTCGTGGGTGCTCGACGGCACCAATGCCGACGACCCTTCGCAGCGCCGGCCCGGGCGCCGTGCGGCCGAGGAGTTCGGCGTGGTGAGTCCGCTGCTGGAGGTGGGCCTCCACAAGGACGAGATCAGGGCGCTCTCCGAGCAACTCGGACTGCCCACCTGGGACAAGCCCTCGGGCGCATGCCTGGCGACGCGCTTTCCCTACGGCACCCCCATCACCGACGAGGGTCTCGAGCGGGTGGCGGTCGCCGAGTCGGCGGCACGCGCGCTCGGTCTCAAGCAGGTGCGCATCCGCTCGCACGACGACATCGCACGGATCGAGGTCGACCCCTCGGAGATGGAGCGGGCCTTCGCGTTGCGCGAGCAGCTCTCGTCGGCGGTGCGCGGTGCGGGCTTCACCTACGTCACGCAGGACCTCGAGGGATACCGCTCGGGATCGCTCGACGATGCCGTGAGCGAGTCTGACCCCTCCTGATCCCGAGCGTCGATGCGATCGCCGCCTTCGTGTGCTCCACGCGCGCGTGCTTCGGTCAGCCAGAGCACCAGCGCCACAAGGCCCGTGAGCAGCGCATAGGGCTGCACGAAGTAGACGAACGCGATCGACTCGGCGACCCGCAGGCTTGTGGATTCCGAGACCAGCAGCAGGAGTCCCACCGCAGAGACCGCGCTGAACGACACGGCTCCCGCAAGAAGCGCCCGCGCAAGGCCGTACGGGCGAAGGCGGCTGACCAGCCGCGTCAGCGCCGCAGCCGTTGCGGTCACACCTGCCAGGTATACAGCGGCCGCGACTGCCAGCATGATCTCAGGCGTCATGCGGTCCTGAAGCAGCAGCGCGACCCCGTACGGCGTCAGGGCCGCCACGACGTGCGTCAGGAACGCCAGACCCGCGAGCACCACCAGCGTGAGCACCGCCACGACAGTCGAACGCAGCGCGCGAGCCATCATGCCACCTCCGTCCAGCGACGCCTGCCGAGTGCGACGAACGCGATGGCGATGCCGACGAGCGCGGGGGCCACCGTGGGGTTCGCCAGGACGTCGGACGGGTCCGCCAGCGGCCCCGCCAGGAGCAACCCTGCAATCGGCGCCACCAGGAGGGCGGGCCACACGAGCCACGGCACCCTGGCATGCGACCCGACCAGGCGCATCGTCCCGTAGATCATGCCGGCGTACACCAGAGCCGCCAACGCCATGAGCACCAGGTAGGTCGGCACGCCCCAGGTCTCGCCGAATCCGAGTGCCGCGACCACGAACATCCCCGCCCCGATCGCGAACAGCACCAGCACCCACGGCACGAGAGTGCCGACGACAAGGGACCCGAGCCCCCACGCGAGATTCTGGCTCCACCCGGCCGGTACAGTCTGAGCCACCACAGTCTCGCTCATGACTCTCCCTCCCCCATCCGGCGGGTGAACCACGCCAGGGCCGCGCCCGCCATCGTCGGTATCCATCCGCTCATGTAGATCCCTCGAGTGTTGAGCAACCACATGCCGAGGGGATCGCTCCATGGCTCGTCCCATAGGTGCCCCACAAAGGCGAGGGGCACAGAGGCGAGCAGATACACCGCCGCGCCGACCCAGACGCCGGTACCCCATCGCACCGAGCCCCCTGCGGCGCGGATTGAAACGCCGACAGCGACCGCGAGCAGAATCGAGCCGATCACATAGACCGCCTGGCTGGTCAAGGCCATCTCGGCATCCTGCGAGGCACCGAGGAGATAGATGACCAGGTACGACATCAGATACGCCAACGCGCCGAGTTAGTGTCCCCGGTAGTGGTGTACGAAGGCCCGGCCGCCTGACATGAGGCGGCCACTGCTCCATCCTCGAGGGTGATGAGACCCAGAGTCGAGGAGGA
>JAZIGI010000078.1:0-6829 GCA_036679125.1 Actinomycetota bacterium
AAGGCTCCGGAGCTCGAGCTCTCGGCTGTCAAGACGCTCGTCAAGATCGGCCTGGCCAAAGGCAACCTCACCGATGAGGAGATCCAGGGAGCCCTCTCGGACATCGACCTGTCGGAAGAGCAGTTCGAGAACATCTACAGCCACTTCCAGACGAGCGGCATCGACATCGCCGACGAGCACGCGCCCGACGACCTGATCGACGACATCCCGGCCGGTGACCACCCACCTGTCGACGGGGATGACGAGGACGCGGACCCCGACGTGGACGCTGCGGCGTCCGCGGTGATCGAGAAGCCCGCCGCGAAGGCGGCCGCCAAGCGCAAGCCGCGGCGCAAGGTCGACGCGCTCGCGTCGGCGCCGCTCACGAGCGACCCCGTGCGGATGTATCTCAAGGAGATCGGGAAGGTCCCGTTGCTCACCGCACGCCAGGAAGTGGATCTGGCGATGAAGATCGAGGCGGGGCTCGAGGCGGTTGACAAGCTCGATGAGGCTGCCGAGCAGGGCGTCAAGCTCGAGCGCGCCGAGCAGCGCCGCCTGGAGCGCCTCGAGCGCATCGGTGTCGACGCCAAGAAGCAACTCGTGGAGGCGAACCTGCGCCTCGTGGTTTCCATCGCCAAGCGCTACGTAGGACGCGGCATGCTCTTCCTGGATCTGATCCAGGAGGGCAACCTCGGCCTGATCCGCGCCGTGGAGAAGTTCGACTACACCAAGGGCTTCAAGTTCTCCACGTACGCCACCTGGTGGATCCGTCAGGCCATCACGCGCGCCATCGCCGACCAGGCCCGCACGATCCGCATCCCGGTGCACATGGTGGAGACGATCAACAAGCTCATCCGCATCCAGCGGCAACTGCTCCAGGAGCTCGGGCGCGAGCCCACCCCGGAGGAGATCGGCGAGAAGATGGAGATGACCGCCGAGCGGGTGCGCGAGATCCTCAAGATCTCGCAGGAGCCGGTCTCGCTCGAGACGCCGATCGGCGAGGAAGAGGACTCCCAGCTCGGTGACTTCATCGAGGATGGCGAGGCTGTCGTGCCGCCCGACGCCGCGAGCTTCAGCATGCTGCAGGAGCAGCTCGCCAAGGTGCTCGATTCTCTCTCCGAGCGTGAGCGCAAGGTGATCGAGCTGCGCTTCGGGCTTGAGGACGGCCATCCGCGGACGCTTGAAGAGGTCGGCCGCGAGTTCGGCGTGACGCGCGAGCGCATCCGGCAGATCGAGTCCAAGACGCTCTGCAAGCTGCGACACCCGAGCCGCTCGAGCCGTCTCAAGGACTACCTCGAGTAGGGCGTCGGCACATACAGGCAAACGAAACGGCCGGCCCCGTATGGGACCGGCCGTTCATCATGCGAGAAGGCCTGGGCTCAGCCGGTGATGTGCGCGCCTGCGACCTCGGGGATCTCGAAGCCGTCGGTGCGGAACAGCTCGAGGCATGCGGTGGCCACATCTTGGTCGTACAAGCGGCCAGCGTTCTGCTCGATCTCCTCGAGCGCCTTGTCGATGCCCGCAGCCGTCTTGTAGGGGCGGTGTGACGACATCGCCTCCACCACGTCGGCCACGGCCAGGATGCGTGCGCCCATGCTGATGTCGTCGCCGGCGAGGTGGTCGGGATAGCCGCTGCCGTCAAGCCGCTCGTGATGGTGCACCACGTACTCGGCGATAGGCCAGGGGAACTTCACGTCCTTGAGCACCTCGAAGCCTACGCGCGGATGCTCGCGGATGATCGCGAACTCGGCGTCTGAGAGGCGGCGCGGCTTGGTGAGGATCTCGGCAGGCACGTAGATCTTGCCGACGTCGTGCACAAGGCCAGCCACACGGATGCCGTCGCAGAAGCTGACGTCGTAGCCGAGGCGGATGGCGATCGCGGTGGCGATGGCGGCCACGCGCTCCTGGTGGCCGGAGGTGTACGGGTCGCGGGCCTCGGTGAGCTTGCCGATGGCGGTCACGGTGCCGCTTACGATGTCACGCAGGGCGTCGTTGATCTCGTGCAGCTCGGCCAGTTGCTCTTCGAGCTTGCTGACCAACCGGGCGTTGTACGCCTTGAGCACGCGCGTCTCGTCCTCGACAGCGGGGCGACGCTTGATCGGCACGGGAGCGTCCGAGCCCTCGAGGATGCTGTCGATGGCCTCGAGGAGGCGCTGCGGCTGCATCGGCTTGCGCAGGAACGCGTCGGCACCGAGGCTGAGCGCGAAGGTCTCGTCGTCCTCGTCGGCGTAGTTGGCGGTGTAGAAGACCAGTGGGACAGGGGAGAGGTCCGGGTTGGCCTTCCACTCGCGGCAGAGCTGGTAGCCGTCCATGCGGGGCATCAGGATGTCCGCGACCACGAGGTCCGGGGCGTCGTACTTGGCGATCTCGAGCGCCTCGACCCCGTCTTCGGCGGTCATCACCTCGTAGTCGCCAGAGGTCAGGATCGTCTCGAGCAGGCAGCGCCCCGACGGGTCATCGTCGACAACGAGGACGCGCGCTTTGGCCATGATCGTATCCTGTCTCGAGGAACGCCGGTCACCTTGAGAAGTGTCTACCCGATTGCAGGTATCGTGCCATACCCTTGAGCGCACGTATGTGCCGTTCATCACCAGGAGACTGGCGGAAATCACAGAAGCCCCGCGTGTGCGGGGCTTCCGGGTGTGTGTGGCTCCTCGGGTAGGACTCGAACCTACAACCCTCCGGTTAACAGCCGGATGCTCTGCCGATTGAGCTACCGAGGAATAGCGGCGCCGGTGGCGCGATTGCCGATTATACGGATACCCCCCGCGTCTCGCAATGGGGTGCAGCACACTCCGCGCGCGTGGCAGATGCTGGTATCATTGGCGCGCTGGTCGCCGAGGCACTGGGCGACCGCCCGGGCCCGTAGCTCAATGGCGGAGCAGGGGACTCATAATCCCTTGGTTGTAGGTTCGAATCCTACCGGGCCCACCATGTGATCTCCGAGAGGCCCCTGCGCGTATGCGTGGGGGCCTCTTGTCGCGCCCATCCGGCCACTCGGCCAACTCGGCAGCCTCGCCGGTCCGGACAACTGCCGGTCGCGTCCGCCTCGCCGGCTCGGACCGCAGCCCTGCCTGCCGCACCCGGACCCTTTCCACGCGATTCGCATCTTTGCGAACAGGAGGACTCAGGGTCGATCTCAGGCCGTGGTTGGACCCTGTTGACCTCCGAGTAGGGCGTTCCAGATATCGTGCTGCAGTCAGTGATCCCCACCCGCAACGTCAGATTGTCGATTGACAATCATACGTCACAGGCCATAGACTCAGCGAGGAGAGGGCACACGAGTGACCCGCGACCGACATCCGAAGAAGCCGATTGAAGACGCTCTCCAGTATGCGGAATCAAAGGGCTGGCGCGTGGTGTCGTCGGGAGGCAGGTCGCATGCGTGGGGTAGGCTCTATTGCCCGCATGACAACCCCGAGTGCCGCTGTGGGCAGCATTGCGTGAGCAGCATCGCCTCCACCCCACGGGTGCCCGAGGACCACGCCGCTCAGATTCGACGCAGGGTGGACGGATGCGTCGGACCGAACACGAGATGAACGGGGCTGTGGAATGAGCATGTACGAGTTCACATTGCGTTTCACGCTCCCTTCGGCGGAGATCGACATGGAAGACGTCGCTGACCGCCTGTACGGCGGCGGCTGTGATGATGCGCTGGTCGGCATCGGCTATCCCGGAACCATCGCACTCGACTTCACCAGGGAGGCGGTCTCGGCGCAGACGGCGGTGATGAGTGCGATTGCCGACGTTGTCGGCTCGATCCCGGATTCCGTCCTCGTGGAAGTCGCCCCTGACCTCGTGGGAGTCACCGACGTGTCCGCGTTGGTCGGCTGTTCGCGTCAGAACATCCGTCAGTTGATGATGTCCAGTGCCGACGCCACTCCAACACCCGTACATGTGGGGAAGCAATCCCTGTGGCATCTGGCGCCGGTGCTGTCCTGGTTGGCGCACGAGAAACAGTACTCGATCGGTCCGGCCCTCCTGGATCTTGCCGCGACCACTATGCGTATCAACACCGCGCTGGATGCGCTGAGTGTTGATCCGGACACGGAGCGTGAGCTGCGGAAGCTGCTCGCGTCGTGATCGCCTCTCTCCGCACGGCGGTCAGAGGGTAACCGTCGTCATCGGGTACACCCTGTGGTGAACGAAGGCGACAGGCGGGGGCTGCCATGCCGAAGATCACAGCGGGTATGCGCGAACGGCTCGGATCGCTCGTGAGCGGGGCTCTGAGCTTCGCTCGCCGTCCCGGGGAGCTCGATGACCAGATGGGCTGTGGCGCGACCCGGGCGATCCTCATCGTCGGCATAGTCATCATCAAGGGTTGGGGCGGGCTGCCCGGCGAGGTCGAGCTCGCGGGTGAGTGGTCTGAGATCCCGTTCGTGGCGCGTCGACTCTAGGACATCGCACACAGCCACGACGTCCCTCGGACATCCCCATCACCGTTCTGGGCAGCCAGCACCCCGGGAGGTCACACGGCGTCTGCGGGGCTCCTCGGCACGCTCACCGAGGCGGATGCGCCGACGGAGTCCGCGCGCTGCACATAACCGCCCGCGCAATCAACTGAGCGACACTTCACGGCACCTACCATGCCGCGCGCCCTCATCGAACTTAGCGGATGTGCTAAGTCGAGTGAGCGATCCGGTGAGTGCACGGGATCGCGCGCTCATATCGCCCTGCGTGTTCGCATTCGTACGACATACGCGAAGGGGTGTCCCGGTGATGGGCGCCCCGCTTCGTCCCCGGTATGGGTCGGGGCTTCAAGATGCCGCGCGACACCGTCATACTGGCCGCATGCAACCATCTGGCACCTCACACATCACGGTCTGCGCGGCCGCCCCGGACATCACGATCCGCCCGGCCGCCCCGGACATCACGATCCGCCCGGCCGCCCCGGGCATCACGATCCGCGCCGCCACCTCAGCCGAGTTCCCGCACGTCCTGGCCATGAACGCCGAGTGGGAGCAGGTCACGAGTCCGCTCGACTCGACCGCGCTCGAGCGACTGCACGCGGAGGCCGTCTATCACCGCATCGCCGAGTGCGATGGCGTACCCGCGGCCTTTCTGCTCGCTTTCGCACCCGGCGCCGCGTACGCGAGCCCCAACTACCGCTGGTTCAACGCCCGCTCCGCCGACTTCTGCTACATCGATCGCGTAGTGGTGGACGGCCGCTTCCAGCGCCGTGGCCTTGGTCATGCCCTGTACGATGATGTCGCTGCCTTCGCGCACGAGCGCGGGATCGCACGGCTGACCTGCGAGGTTGATGCCGAGCCCCTCAACGCGGCGTCCGACGCGTTCCATGCCCGTCGCGGGTTCGTGGAGATCGGAACTCAGTGGATCGGCGCAAAGCGCGTGTCACTTCGCGAGCAGATGCTGACCCACCGTCGCGAGGGAGGCATCCGATGACCCGCGCTCCGCGCAGCTGGCTTCGCACGTTCCTGATCATCTTCACCGGTCAGGGCTTCTCTCTGCTGGGCAGCGCGGCGGTCAACTTCGCTTTCGTGTGGTGGCTCACAGCCGAGACCGGATCGGCCACCGTGCTCGCATACGCGTCGATCGCGGCCATCCTCCCGCAGGCGCTGCTGGGCCCGCTTGCGGGCCCGTACATCGATCGCTGGGACCGTCGCGTCACCATGATCGCCGCCGACATCGCCATCGCCGCCGCGAGTGTGGTGATGCTGTTCGCGTTCCGGGCGGGCACGCCGTCGATCGGCCTTGTGGTCGCGATCATCGCGGTCCGCTCGGCAGGCGCGGCGTTCCACACGCCGGCGAGTCAGGCCGCGGTGCCGATGTACGTGCCCGCCGACCAGCTGATGCGCGTGGCAGGCTGGAACTTCTTCCTGAGCTCGGGTGTGGCGATGGCCGGCCCGGTGCTCGGCGCCTTCCTCATGGCCACCGCGTCGATCGAGGTCGTCATCGGGCTGGACATCCTGGGCGCAGCGCTTGCGGTGGCCTCGCTGCTGCTCGTGCGCATCCCGCACCCGGAGCGCGCCGAGGCCGCGGGTGAAGACCGCTTGCCTGCCGGGGCCGAGACCGGCTCCGCGCGGTTCGTCTCCGAATTCGCCGAGGGCTGGCGCGAGCTGGTGCGTCACCGCGGGCTGCTCGACCTCACGCTGGCGATAGCCGCGGTCACCGTGCTCTACATGCCGCTGAACGCCCTGTTCCCGCTGATGACGTTCGAGCACTTCAGCGGCGGCGCGGCCGAGGCCAGCTACGTCGAGCTCGCGTTCGGCGCCGGGATGCTCGCGGGCTCGCTCGCGCTCGGCGTGTTCCTCGCGCGCTTCTCGGGCGTGCGGCTCGTGGGCGGCGCCATCGTGGGTCTCGGTGTGCTGGTGGCGATCTCGGGGCTGTTGCCGGTGGGAGCGTTCTGGGTGTTCGTGGGCCTGTGTGTGCTCATGGGCGTGACGGCACCGCTCTTTGGCGCACCGATCACCGCGATGTTCCAAACGCTCATCGATCCGGCCAAACTCGGCCGCGTGATGTCGCTCTACACGACGATCGCAATGCTGGCCGCACCGGTCGGGCTGGTGGCCGCCGGTCCGATCGCCGAGCGTACCGGCGTGGCCGCGTGGTTCGCGGTCACCGGCGCGCTGATCGCCGTGATGGGGCTCGTTGTGTGGGCCCTGCCGGCCGTGCGCGCGCTCGACGGCGCGATGGCGGCTGCTGCGGCCGATGCGACCGGTGAGGACGCCGGGGGAGTGGCCGAAGGACTCGCCGAGGTCTGACGGTGTTCGCGGGGTACACACTCCGTGCGGGGCGCTCGGCTCCGCGGCCGGGGCGCGCACCGGGTTCGTCCGACGGAGGGGACTTCATGGGAGACAAGCAGAACGTTCGCGTGGACACGGGCTTCGGC
>JAZIGI010000079.1:0-6709 GCA_036679125.1 Actinomycetota bacterium
TGCACGTCGAGTCCGATGTGAGTACACTCGTTCATGGCCGGTCCCTCCGTATGTCGGCGCCGCGGGGTCATTCCCGCCGTGATCCACGTTATATGCGGATTCGGGCCGGCCATCTCATAGTGACTAGGCACGGTCAAACGGAGCTTTGCAGCTCCGAGCCAACGTGTCAGAGGCACATGCGACGATGGGTCTCCAAGGAGGTAGCCCGTGACCGCCAAGCTCGAATCAATCATCCAGCGCGTGGTCGAGGCACGCCGCCGCGAGCAACAGGAGGACTTGACTCAGTCCGCTGAGGGCGCGCGGCTTCCTGGCACCATCGATCGGATTCGGTCCGCATACCATCGAGACTGGGAAGAGCGGAGACTAGGCGAGGCGCAAGCCCTGCGGGCTAGTCTCGCTGATGGGATCCCCGTGCCCGTGCTGTCCGCATGTGGTCACGGCACGGCGGAGACTCGCTACACCCAGTACTTGGCCTACTTCCTGAACCCCTTGAAGCCGCATGGGCTTGGAGCTCGGTACCTCGACGGTCTGCTCTCGCTGATGAGGCTCTCGAACCCTTCAATCCCCAGTGAGATCAGTGTGACTGAAGCAGTCGTGGAAACGGAGGTCTACATCGGCAGCGCGCCCGGGCAGAATGGGCGCCCAGTCGGTTGCACCTGTGATGTCGTGGTTGAGTGCTCCGGCTGCGTGTTCTTCATTGAGCACAAGGTGAAGAGCAGTCAGAGCGCCAATCCGAACAGCAGCGATCGACAGCTCGTCCGGTACGACATCGCGATCGACGGGAATCCCGCGTATGGCGATCTGTCGAAGATTCGCATCTACCTGACTCCCGGTGGCAGTGCCTCGTCCGGTCTAGTGGACTGGTTGGGCCTGTCGCATTCCGACTTGGCCCACGTGGCCGTCGAACTGCTCCGAGATACTGAACTATCAGCTACTGCTCGAGAGAACCTCCTGAGATTTGCTGTGGACTTGGCGCTCGGTCCGTACGAACGGGCTGAAGATGAGATCAGAGACCTGGAGGCTCGAGCTACTTCGGCAACCCAGGATGCGGACTTCGGCGAGCGCCTTCGCTTCGACCGGATTGTTGACCGGAACAGACTGCTTGTAGACCTGCTCTTGGAGGGATCACGATGAAGTTGGATGAGAGCTCTCGGTTGTACCTTGCTGACTACTATCTGCTCGAGCAGGCTAGGTCGGGGGCGCATCGCTACCTCGATGAGATCGCCAACAAGTTGGCTGCGGCAGTCCGACAGGAACTCAAGACGCGCGGCGACCTCCCCATCACGTTCGGAGAGTACGTTCAGAAGGACGGCGGGTACGTCAGCTTCTACGTGAAGAAGATCGACCTGCCGGGACTCGATCAGTTCGGCGAGTGGAAGTACTCGGTAGTGTACTCAGACGCCATGAGGACTGAGCGGCTGTCTGATCCAACCAAGTGCCGCATTTACGGGTTTACGGCCAAGAGCAATGCGGCTCAGGCGAAGGCAGTTGCCCGCGTCGCGCAGGAGCTTGGCCTACCGGATCCCTATCTCAATGAGGAGTACGACCTCCTCGGCGGAACGCTCGACGAAGTGGTTGACACGCTCGCTCGGGCCTTTACTCAGCGGCTTGACGACCACGTGCAGGCTGTAGAGACCCTGTCCCGACAGTCTGCTGGTCAGGCAGGCTGATGCATCCAACGACTGATCAGCTAGCCCGCGCTGTAGCCAGATGCTCCGGAGTGCTCGGCTGCACCGTAACGTGCAGTCGCGCTGCTGAGAAGGTCAATTCGTCCAGCTGAGAGCAGGGGGTGGTGGCGTGGATCTCAGGGCTTCTTTCAAGCGGGGGTTCTCGTTCTCGGGCCAATCCAACCGCAGGGAGTACTGGGCCTCCGTTGTTCTTGTGGTCGTGGGCTTGCTGGTGATTGGGGCAATCTCCGGACAGCTCATTAACCGATTTGGAGACGGGGCAGTCGTTCCCTTCTTGCTGGCGATCATCGTAGGGGCGGTCGTGCTCGCTGCGGCCAGCGTTCGACGGCTGCACGACCTTGGACTTCGTGGGTGGTGGGCCCTAGCTCTACTGATTCCGTACGTCGGGCTCCTCGCCCTTATTCCACTGTTGCTTGTGCGTGGCAGGGTTTGCTCCAATGACCACGGCGGCGGCTTGACGCCCTCTGAGATGCAGCCCGAGGACGCAGCGAGACTGCAGGCTCGTGCGGTGGATCGGAAAGCGGCAGCTGCGGTGCGGCGACAGGAGAAGAGCGAACGCCGGACTGTTGCTGCGGCACGACGCGAAGCGGCGATCGCAATCCAGCAACAGCACAACCTGGTCCGGCGTACGGCGGTCGAGGCGGCCGCGCGTGTCGAAGACGCGCAGAGATTGGTCGAGCATGCTAACGCGCGCTACGAGGAATTGGAGTCAGGCCGTGGCGCATTGCTCGCTACGGCAGGCGATGCCGTACTGCACGAGTTCTGGCTTACTACTCCGGGCTATTCCGGACCGGTTGCCGGCGCGTCTGCCCGTGTCACGCAACACGGCGACGTGCATTCGGTCAGCGATGTCACAGGGACGACCAAAGGGGGCCTAGGGGGCGCAATCGTTGGCGGTGCGCTATTCGGCCCGGCCGGGGCCGTCGTCGGCGCCACGGTTAGGCGAAAGACGACTGTTGAGACGACCGTTCGACGAGTCGACACCCGCGAATACGAGTTGGAGGTGCTCGGCCCCGGACTTGCATACTCGGCTCGTAGCGTAGACGGGGAGAACTTCCGGCGCTTTCGCGACTTGCTGAATGCCCAGGGGTCATCGCAGCTAGATATCCGAGAGCTGCAGGGTATACAACGTGCAGAGCTCCAGGGGGCACGCGGAGAGTACGAGCAAGCTTCTGCTGCATTCGCCTCCGCCCAATCGCTCGAAGCAGTCAGTTCTGGTGCTGTAGATGCTGCTTGGGATGGCTGTCTGTTTGCCGATTCATCCCTGTGGGAGAAGCTGTACCTTCGAGTTGTCCGTGCCAGGGCTCTTCGCCTACCACCCGTGGCGGGCGACGGGGCAGTGGCGCTCACCGCGGCGCGGGAGACTACCAGTCGGACAGATGCGGTCTCTGAGGAAGCCGCAGGTTAGTCTGACAAGCACTAGACGAAACGCCTGAAGGCACGGGCGAACATCCAATCACCGGCCACTCAAGGTCAGCAGTAGCTATCAGGAAGTTCCGATACTGCGCAGGGTGAAGCTGAGTGTGCGCCCACTCGGCGACATGAGATCTCACGAAAGGGAGTGTCATGACGAGACAGATGACGTGGGAGCAGGCGATAGTGCGGGTCCTCGAGGACGCGGATGGGCCTCTTCACTACATCGAGATCACGGATCGGATCGTTGCGGGCGAGCTTCGCAAGAGCCTGGGAGCCACGCCCGCGGCCACCGTCGCGTCCGTGTTGAGCACGGCGATCAAGCGAGAGGGAGACCGCGCACCATGGGTCCGGCTCGGCAGGGGAACGTATGGGTCGGCCGGTCGCGGGCACGGTCAGGTGCCGAGTGCGGCGGTCCCGGCCGGCGAAGCTGAGCTTGAGGAGCGCGACCAGGAGGAGCAGTACGAGGTGGTGTCCTCGTTCGGCATGTACTGGAGTCGTGATGCGGTGGAGTGGGTGCGCTCGCCGCGGATTCTGGGCAAGCAGTACGGGGGCTCAACACAGGTCGACTTCTGCAATCAGATCGGCGTGTACTTGCTGTACGACGGTCGCGAGGTCATCTACGTGGGCAGGGCGACTGAGCGCGGGCTCGGCGTCCGGCTCTACGAGCACACGTGGGACCGGCTGGCGTCGCGCTGGGACCGGTTCTCGTGGTTCGGCTTCCTGCCGGTCGGCGAGGACGGGGCACTGCGAGGCATGCCTGCGACGTTCGATTCGTCGAAGCTCGGTCCGGCGCTCGAAGCGATCCTCGTCGAGGCCGTGGAACCACGCCAGAACCGCAAGCGCGGCGACGACCTCGCGCAGGTCGAGTACCTTCAGGTCGAGGACCCAGCAGTGCGGCGGAGAGCGCTGAAGGCGGCGCTCGATGAGGCGATCCAGTAGGCGGCAGGACTCCTGCCTCGGGTGCAGCGGCGCCTACGTGATACATCCCGTACGCAGCGTTGGGTCAAGCAGCAGGGCCCGCTGACCTTCAGTCAGCGGGCCCTGGACCCCCTCCTGCACATGTTCACTCCCTAGTGCTTGGTCTTGTCGACGAGGATGAATCCGCTGCCCGTCTTGCTGGTCGGAGGCAGGGGGTTGCCCTTCGTCGACGTGACCTCATGCCCGGTATGGCCACCTCGAGGGCCGATCTCCTCGTACTGACCCGACATCGGCGTCGCCTGGCCGGACTTGAGCGTCTTCGCCATCGTGTTCACCTCCTTCATATACGAACGTATGTTTGGTAGACAGAATATGGTATAGTCTATCTGTACGTCAACCACAGGGAGGCTTGGATGTCGCTAGGTTCGCGTCTGCGTCAGTACAGAACAGCACGCGGCTATACGCTCGACGAGCTCGTTGCGCGCATGGGCGGACTTGTCTCGAAGCAAGCGCTGTCCAAGTACGAGCACGATCGCGCCATGCCGCGCCCCACGGTGTTGATCGCGCTCGCCCGGGCGCTTGATGTGAAGGGCGCGCATCTCATGTCGGAGCCGCGATATCGCTTCGAGCCTGTGGCATACCGTGCACTGGCCTCACTGCCGAAGAAGGAGCAGGAGACGATTGAGAGCGCTGTCGAGCTGGAGCTGGAGCGGCGGCTCGCCCTCATGGACAAGCTTGGCATCGCCTCTGAGTACCCGTTCAGCGAACCGCTGGGAGTCATGCGCGATCTCGGTGAGGCGGAGCATGCCGCCGAGGAGCTGCGCTACGCCTGGAACCTCGGGGGTGCCCCGATCGCGAGCGTTGTGGATACCTTGGAGTCCAAGGGCGTGCATCTGATCGACATCGACACTGAGCGGAAGTTCGATGGGCTCGCGGTGATTGCATCGGACGAGACCGGCGAGCGCATTGCGTGCGGCATCGCTGCCCGCCTCGAGGTATCTCGCGCGCGTCAACGAATGAGCCACGCGCACGAGCTCGGACACCTGTCGATGCGTGTCGCTGACGGACTGGACGATGAGGCGGCCGCGAGCCGCTTTGCGGGGGCGTTCCTCTACCCGGCCAAGGCTGTCCGCAGTGACTTTGGCACACGCCGCAACCGCGTGACCGTCGACGAGCTTCTGGCCGCCAAGAAGCGCTGGGGAATGAGCGTTCAGGGCGTGCTTCGCCGTCTCCGTGACCTCCAGGTGATCGACGAGACCAGCTACAAGTGGTGGTGCATGTTCGTGAACCGCGCCGGATGGCGTACCGAGGAGCCGGGTGACGAGTTGCGAGAGTACTCAACGTGGGTGGAGACACACGCGCACCGTGCGGCGGCCGAGGGGCTGATCGCCCGCGAGACTCTGGCCGAGTACGTCCCCGCCATGAGCAGTCGAACAGCACCGGAGGACATCGACCGCCGTGCGCTTCTGAAGATGCCGCTTGCAGAGCGCAGGGCCTACATGCGAGCACAGGCCGATGCACATGCGGCCGAGTACAACGCCATGATCGATCGCGCGTGGCTGGATGCGGACTTGGGCGAGTGGGACCACGAGCATGAATAGCCCGGTGCGCGGAGAGATCTGGTGGGCGGACCTCGGGCCGACACGGGGGCAGGAGATCAACAAGAAGCGACCGGTCGTGGTGTTGAGCTCCGACGACATGACCGAGGTCGTGGCGGCAGTGGCGCTCGTGATGGAGCGTGACATCTAGCGGCGTCACGGACGTCCCCGGACATGCGACCACCCCGGCTATCCGCTTGCGCGGAAGAGCTCCATGAGCTCTTGTCACCAGGGTGGAACCTTTTCACGGTGAGTTTACCCAGGTGGGCGTGGGTCCGCAATCGTCCGTGGCCCTCCCTCCTGCGCTACACTGGCCATAAGCCACCGCCCGCCGAGAGGACCCGCTCATGCGCGGCTTCATCGGGAACACCGACTACGACTGGTACCGCTTCTTGGCGGCGCAGCCGGACGTGGACGAGGTGAACTTCTGGCAGCCGTCGGGAGGCGGCGGCAGGTTCGGAGCGGTGAGCCCGGGGGAGCCGTTCTTCTTCCGCCTCAAGTCGCCGCACAACGCGATCGCGGGCTTCGGACACTTCGCGAGCTACAGCGCGCTTCCGGCGTGGCTCGCGTGGGAGAGCTTCGGGCGCACCAACGGCGCCGCCGACTTCGACGAGATGCGCGCGCGGATCGAGCGCTACCGTCGCAGGAGCGGCGCGGCGGACTCCGGGCGGCCGGGCGACTACGCGATCGGCTGCATCATGGTGGCAAGCCCGGTGTTCTTCCCGCCCGAGCTCTGGGTGCGCGAGCCGGCCGACTGGGCGCCCAACATCGTGCGCGGTCACTGGCGAGCACTCGCTGCCGGTGCTCGAGGCGGCGCACATCATGCCGTACGCCGACGGCGGCACGCACGACGTCACCAACGGGCTGCTGCTCAGAAGCGACATCCACCGCCTGTTCGACCTGGGCTACGTGACGGTCACGCCAGAGTACCGCTTCAAGGTCTCCGACGCACTTGCCGAAGATTTCCATAACGGCCGGACGTACTACGCCGAGCGGAACCGGCGTGTGGTGGTGCCCGATGCCGAGTGGATGCTCCCGGGCAGGGAGTTGCTCGCGTGGCACGGGGAGAGCGTGTGGCGGGGGTAGGGG
>JAZIGI010000080.1:0-6702 GCA_036679125.1 Actinomycetota bacterium
GTCTGAGGAAGCCTCCGCAGGATGAGCGCCCGCCAGCGGGCGATCATCCGAGGACAGCGACGAGGACCCCGACGGGCGCGATCCGCCCAGGCACTCCACGGCCCCCGCACGCTCGTAGAACGCGGCGAGCTTCGAGCCGAGGTACGCGGGGAAGCCCTCATCCCCGGGCATCTCCTCGAGGCGTCCTGAGATCTCACGCATCGCCTCGGCCCATCGCGAGGTCGAGTCGGCCTGCAGTACCACTTCGTAGCCCATGTCGCGGAAGTACTCGGCCATCGTGATGCCCGTATACACGCTCGCCTCGCGGGCGGCTACCGGCATGTTGGACGTGTTGGCCACGAGCACGGTGCGCTTCATCAGCGGCTCACCCGAGTACGGATCGGTGAGCTCCGGGAACTCCATCAGCACGTCGGTCATCTCGTTGCCCCGCTCACCGCAACCGATGAAGATGACGACCTGCGCGTTGCTCCACTTGGCCACCTGATGCTGGGTGACCGTCTTGCCGGCGCCGAACGGACCAGGGATGCACGCCACGCCGCCCTTCACCAGCGGGAAGAAGGTGTCGATGACACGCGTGCCGGTGACGAGCGGCTCGGACGAGGGGATCTTCCGCGCGTACGGACGCGGCACGCGCACAGGCCACGTCTGCATGAGCGCTAGATCATGGAGCGTACCGGCATCGTCGCGAAGACGCGCAACGGCATCGGTGACCGTGTACGATCCGCCCGCGATCTCGACGATCTCGCCAACCAGGGCCGGCGGCACCATGATGCGATGCTCGATGACCACGTTCTCCTGCACGGTGCCGATGATATCGCCGCCGCTCACGCGGGCGCCCGGCGACGCCGTGGGCACGAACTCCCATCGCTTGTCGCGGTCGAGTCCCGGTGCCGAGATGCCGCGCGAGAGGAACGCCCCCGACTTCGCCTGCAGCGCATCGAGCGGACGCTGCACGCCGTCGTAGACGGCCTCCAGCATGCCCGGGCCGAGCTCCACCGACAACGGAGCGCCCGTGGAGACCACGGGCATGCCGGGTCCAAGACCTTCGGTCTCCTCATACACCTGTATCGACGCGCGATCGCCCCGCATCTCGATGATCTCGCCCATGAGGCCCTGCTCGCCCACGCGCACCAGGTCGTACATCCTGGCGTGCGCCAGACCGGTGGCCACCACGAGCGGGCCGGCGACCTTCTTGATCGTGCCCTGGTCCATCTAGCTGTCCTCTTCTCCCGAAGCGACCGAGATGCCGAGCGCACGCTCGATCGCCTTGTTCAACTTCGCGGCGCCAACGCCACCGGCACTGCCGGCCGCAGGGATGACCGTGACCGCCGGGACGGGACGGTCCACGCCCTCGGCCACCAGATCGGCGATCGCCGCATAGACAGGCTCGGTCACGAAGACCGCACCGTGTTCGCCAGCGGTGAGCTCGCTCCACACTTCACGCGCCGCCTCCGGGCGCTCCACCACGCGCACGTCGAAGCCGAGCGGACGGAACCCCGCCACGCTCGTGGCGTCGCCGACGACCGCGATGAGCAGTCTTTCGCTCACAGCATCCCCCGCAGCCGTTCACGCACGGCCTCACGATCCAGGCCTACCAGCCGGCCTACGAGCACGGTGCGGAGCGCCACCACCTCGGACTCGCGCGCAAGCACGTACGCCAGCACCGGCTCGGCGCCACTGGGCGCCATGCGTGCCGAGGCCATCCTCCTCGCCTCCAGCGCCGCGGCCACCAGGTCGTAGCGGTCGAGGTCGAGCAGGTCGCGGATCTCCAGACCCGCCACCGCGCGCGTGCCGATGATCGCCTCGGCAAGCTCCTCGGCATCCATGCGGCCCACTTCAGCCACAAGGTCACGCAGAGGCTTCGTACCGCCATCTATGAGCGCCGCGCGGACCGCCGTAGCCGGCAGGCGCTTCACGTTGCCGCGCAACAGCACACGGATGGTGGCCAGATCGATGCGTAGCGTCATCAGCTCACGCAGGAACGCCACCCGCGAACGCTTGGCCTCACCGGCCAGCGCGTCGAAGCGCGCGTGATCGACGACGGTCTCCAGGTCGGCGAGCAGCGGCTGCCCCTCGGCCTCGTCCCACGCCGTGAGGATCGCGGCCATCTCCGCCGGCAGCTCCTCGCCTGACCCCGCGAACGCCGAGGGCTCCACGGTGCCGAGCGCGCTCAGCACCGGTGTCGCGGCCCCGAGGACGCGCGACTTGAGCGCCGCGCGCAGATTCCGGTAGTCGTACGGGAGCCTGAAGAAGCGCACCACCGCCTCGGGCAGGCCCGCCTCGAGCAAGAACTCGCCGTACAGGTCGCCGAGTGACGCATCGAGCGCACGCTCCACGTCCTCGGCCGTCTGTGCATGCTCGAGATATCTGCCGAACGCGGTCTCGGAGAGCACGCGCCGCTGTTCGGCGAAGTCGGGTGCGTCGATCAGGCGCTCATACACCGACCGCGACAACAGCTTCGCCTGGAGAACGCGTACGCGCCCTACGGCGAAGCCGTACTTGATGTCATCGCGTGTCGAGGTGAGACCGGCCACCCGCCTACCCCTCCTCCGGGAAGAGCGCTCGCACGGCCAGCGGCAGGAGCCTGTCGTGCCGCTCGGCCACATACGCCGCCGGCGAGACTTCCACGCGCACCCCGTCGCCTTCGACGCGCACCCCGCGAGCGAGCCCCTCCGCCTCTCCCGCGACCGTCACCGGCGCACCAGCCGCTGCCAGGCGTTCGCCGAGCGAGGCCAGGCGCTGGCTGTCGGTCGCCGCGACACGCACGACCTGCTCCGGCACGGCCACACGGACCACCTCGCCAGCGATGAACGCCGCATACTCGTCGTCGGGCAGCGACTCGAGCCGCTCACGCGCCTCATCGAGCACGCGTTCGGCAAGCTCTCGTTTGGCGCCCAGCAGAGCATCTCGCGCCGCAAGGCGGGCGTTGGCCAGAAGGGTGTCGGCCTCCACGCGCGCCACATCCGCGCCACGGCTCCGGATGTGGGCGGCGTCGCGCTCCGCGTCGGCCCTGGCTGCGGCCACCACGGCCTCCGCGCGGTCGCGCGCGGTCGCGAGCAACGCGTCGGCCTCGGCCTGCGCGTCGAGCTCGATTCGCGTGATGATGTCAGCTATCGCCACGTCGGACCCGCCTCACTAGCCACCGAAGGTGGCCTGTAGGGCGGTAAGCATGAGCACCGTCACGATCAGCGAGAGGACGGCGTAGGTCTCCACGAGTGCCGGGAAGATGAGCGCCTTACCCGAGTCCTCGCTGCGTCGCGCCACGATACCCGCGGCGGCCGCACCGGTCTTGCCCTGGTAGACCGCTGAGATCATGCAGAGGAACGCCACCGGCATGCACGCAAGGAAGACGGTGAAACCCTGCGGCCCGGTGAGCGTGGACTCGCCGCCCAGCAGATTGAAGAAGATGAGCACCAGCACCGCGGCGATGAAGCCGTAGATGCCCTGCGTGCTCGGCATCGCGGCCAGGGGCAGCAGCTTGCCGAACTTCTCACCGTCTTCGGTCACGATCCCGGACACCGTGGCGGATGCCACCGTGATACCGATGGCAGAGCCGATCCCCCCGAGGATCGCCGCAACGCCACCACCGATCAGCGCCCAGTCGACACCCGAGAGTCCCCAGAAGAGGTCGTTCACGTTCCCGCTCCTTCCTGCCGCGCGCCATCGGCATGCAGCACCAACGTCTTTGACCTGAAGGCGAACGGCTCGTACGCGCGCCCGCCGCCCTCATAGAACTTGCTGAAGAACTCCACGAACTGCAGGCGCGCCGGATGGACAAACGCGCTCAGCAGGTTGATCACGACATTGAACACGTGCCCCACCACGAACACCAGCGCGGCGAGAACCATGATCACCACGCCGCCCACCATGGCGCCCCCGCCCTGCTCGAACATGCCCGACGCACCGCCACCGATCAGTCGAGCGAGCAGGTTGAACACCATCCCCACGAGCGAGCCCGAGAGCCCGAGTGCCGCAAGCCGCGTGTAGCTGAGGATGTCACCGATGAACGCCGAGAGGCCGTACACCGCATACGCACCGCCGAGGATGGCCACCACGACCCGGCGCGTCGCCTTCGACAGCCCCAGCCCGATCACAGTGAGCGCGAGCAGCGCCCAACCCGCGGGCACCGTCCACCTGAATGCAAGTGTCAGCATCCACACTGCGAACGCCGCCAACCAGACCGCGCCCAGCGCCTTGTCCCATGCGGGCGCTTCGACCTCGCGCAGCGCCACATCGATGGCGCGGCTCTTGCCGAGCGCGGTGGCGCCGATGCCGATCACCATCGCCGGCAGCGCGGATCCGGGCACCGCCACAGCCACACCGATCGCCACGAACAGCACGACCGTGGATACCTGGTCGAACACCGCCGAGGCCCAGTCGCCCTTGCGAGCCAGGTCCCAGGCCGAGACGAGCACGCCGAAGACGACCTGCAGCAGACCGAGGGCCGCCGTGAAGATCAGGAACGTCGGCAGTTCTTCCATGGGATTGATGATCCGGAGACTCTCGAGCAGCGGCGGGAGCTCGAGGTCCCACGCGAAGTAGGAACCCGTCAGGACGCCCGCGACGATCGCCGCGACGCCGCCTGCCATGAACAGGTCCATCAGTTTCTTCACACCGTCGGCGACATCGAGCTTGTTCTTGATGAGCCACGCCCCGCCGATCAGCATCAGCCCGTATCCCACGTCGCCGATGCAGATGCCGAAGAACACCCAGAAGAACGGCGCCAGGAGCGGCGTGGGGTCCACTTCGTCGTACCGCGGGCGGCCGTACAGGTCCGTGAGGACCTCGAACGGTCGCAGGAGCTTCGGGTTCTCGAGCTCGACAGGCGGGCGATCGCCGGGCTTCGGTTCGGCGTACGTGATGTCGAGTGCTCCGGCAAGCGGAGCCAGTGCCGCATCGAGCTCGTCCCGTCGCCGCACGCTCACCCAACCCGAGATCACGAACGTGCGCTCTGTCGCGCCGAAACGCTCGCGGATCGTGGCCGCCTCGAGCTCGGTGTCGATGGCCGCCACAAGCGCCACCGCGTCGGTGTGGTACTGCTCCGATAGCGCTGCGGCGCGTGCGTCGAGGGTTTCGAGCTCACGCTCGATCTCGGTGATACGCTCAAGCGCCAGTGCACGCTCCTCGGCGGGGTAGTCGATGAGCCCCGGGAACGACACGTCCACGAACGCGGTGCCCGCGAGCGCCGCCCGCACCTCGTCTACCACGGACCGATGCGCCATCACGACCCAGGCACAGCGACCGTCGACCGAAGAGAGCTCCTCCACTGAAGCGTACGGTGTCACCTCTCGCAGCATCTGCCGTACGGCCGGGTCGTCGGCTGCAGGAAGCACTCCGGTGAACAGCACGACGTTCTCGGTGCCCTGCCACCTGCCGATCTCGAGACGCAGGCTCTTCCAGGGCGCAAGTTCGTGCGCGAGCGTCTTCAGTCGTGTGCGCTCGCGCCCGAGAGCAGCCATCGAATCGGCCACTCCCTGGCACTGCTGGTAGACATGCAGCAGCGTGGTGTCGACCTCAAGCGACGCGAACTCGCTCTCCGTCATGTGCAGCTTCTCGGAGATGAACGATCCGAAGGGCTGCTCGTTGGTGTGGTATCTGCCGAGGAAGTCGCGCACGAATACGGCGTCTGCGCGGTACTCCTCAAGCCGGCGCACCTCCGCGGCATCAGGCGTGCCGAGGGAAGGCGTGATGCCCTCGCTGATCGTCTCGATATCGAGCACGCCGACACGCAGCATGCGCTCGACAAGTTCCTCGAGCACGGATGCGTGTCCGAGCACGGTGACACGAAGCATGCGCGCTACGGCCACGACTAGTCCGCCAGTCCCCTCAGCACCGCATCGACCGCATCCGGGATGCGGGCGTGCGCAGCGTCGAGCACATCCGCACGTGCGGCAGCCGCGCGGCGCGCGACTTCCCCGGCCTCACGGCGAGCGCCCTCGATCAGCGTGGCGGCATCGGCCTCCACCGAAGCACGAGCATCGGCGAGCGTCTGCTGGCGTACACGGACAGCCTGCGCGCCGGCCTCACGCTCTATGGCAACAGCACGCTCCCGCGCCTCGGCGATCAGACCGGCGGCACGCTCCTCCACATCAAGGATGCGCTCCAGCTTCTCCACGTACCCACCCCGGCTCTCGCCATACATCACGTCCGACCCCGCGCGGTCCAGGCCCGCGGATTGCTACAGTATAGTACGCCACACGTGACGACGACCCTCCGGTCATACGCCTACTGGGACGCCTCTCCTTCGGCACGCCGGATGAACCCGCGGAACCTCCGGTCGAACTCGTACCGGTCGAGCCGCACCTTCCGATCGCACCCCACGCACCGCAGCCCGATGTCCATGCCGAGCTTCGTGATCTCCCACTCGTTGGCCCCGCACGGGTGCGGCTTCTTGAGGCGCACAACGTCGCCGATGCGAATCGGAGTAATCGGAACTGCCACGGTCCCTCCATCGGCCATCGCGCGCACGGGTCTGGGCGGGTAGAGTATAGCGCGTGAGATACGCACCACCCGCCGCGAAGCGCCGGGAAGCCGAGGGGGCATCTCTATATGAAGTGTCAAGCCGCCGCGGACTCGGCCACGTCCCGTCAAGTGGTGTATGAAGCCCTCTGCTCCGACCTCGAGTATCTCACTCAGCTAGCCATGAGCGCGGGCACCACCTCCTGATCGAGTCCGTCCTGCACCACGAGCATCGGCTGCATG
>JAZIGI010000081.1:0-4662 GCA_036679125.1 Actinomycetota bacterium
AAGGCTGTTCCGGGGTTCGCCACTCTGATAGACGTAAGAACAGTATCCACTCTTGGGTGAAGGGGCGCCGTGATTGGAGTACGGGGACGCCTGACGGCACGACTGACGTCGATCATGCTTTCGGCAACGCTTGCGATTGGCTCTCCGCTTTACGCGGTGGCGTCTGCCTCCGCCGCTGAGCCCGTGACGAGCGTCTTGTCCGCACCCGAGGCCGTGCCCGATGAGTCCCTCTCGCCGGTCCCTCCTGGTGCGGTAGAGGACATATCCCGCCGCTCAGAGCATGCCAAGCACTACCGGCTTCCCGACGGCTCGATCACCGCGGTCATATCCGAGGAACCGGTCCACCATAGGGACGACACCGGTGCTTGGATCGACATCGACACCACGATGGTCTTGGACCGCACCACGGGCCGGGCGCGCACGGCGTCCACGCCGGTGGCCGTGTCCTTCGGGCCCCAGCAGCCAGGCGGGTCGCCTGCGCGCGTCGAGGCGGCGGGACACGTGGTCGGGATCGACCTTCTCGGTGCGAGCGAGGGTGCCACGCTCATGGATGGGTCCTCGGTGCGCTACGCCCGGGTGGCGCTTGGCACGGACCTGGTCTACGAGACGTTCGCCGGCGGCGTGAAGGAGACCTTGGAGCTCTCGACGCCTCTTGCGCCGGACACGTTCCGCTTCTTCGTGGACAGCGGAGACCTGGACTTCAGACATGACTTCTCACGCGGATGGGTTCTTGCCGACCCTGAGACCGGCTCAGCGGTTTTCGATCTGGGGGAGCTGGTGGTGTTCGACTCCAGCAGCGATGGTGCCGGCGATCCTCAGTACTGCGCGGATTCGACCTTGACGGTATCGCCCACAGAAGGCGGGGGCATCGTCACCTACGAGGTGTCGCGCCAGTGGCTCGCGGACCCGGACCGCGTCTATCCGGTGTACGTGGACCCGTCGCTCACGGCGGTATCCGGTGCCGATACCTACGCCTCATCGAAGTACCCGACCACCGCCTACGGCACATCGACCGAGCTCCGGACCGGCTACTACGACGCGACGACCGGTCACAACCGCTCCTTCTTGCAGTTCGACGTCTCATCGATCCCATCGTTTGCGCGCGTGGACTCCGCCACCTTCTCCATCTACCAGTTCCACACCTACTATCCCTCCACCGCGACGACGACATATCTGTGCCGCCCGTTGTCTGCGTGGAGTGACGCGACGACGTGGAACACTCGACCCGCAAGCACCGTTGTCGCGAGCCAGGCGGTCACCGGCCGTGGCGTGTGGGTCAACTGGAGTCAGGCCGCGGTCAAGGACCTCATTGCGGGGTGGGTCTCCGGCAGCATGCCCAACTACGGGCTTGCGTGCCAGCAGTACGAGGACGGCACCCAGAACACCACGCACTGGCGCAAGTTCTACTCCAAGGAGTACTCGAACACCTCGCTCCGGCCTCGCCTGGTGGTGAACTACACGACCGTGCCGGACCCGGTCACCGATGTGTCAGCCTCGTCGCATCGCGCGTTCGAGTGGTTCCGCGAGGTCGATCGCGACGGAGACGCAGTGGCCGATACGCCCAACGACCTCCCGCGTGTCGGCCGTGGCGCCGTCGATCTCGCCTGGAGCCCGGCAGCGCGGGCCGCAGGCTACAAGATCATGATGTTCGACGGTGATTCATATGAGCAGGTCGGCCAGGTCTTCGGCGCGTCCACGACCAGCTGGTCCTCCGAAGGGCTGGGCATCGCGCCGCGTGACTCCGAGATCGAGGACTGGACCCCCGCATCCCGAAACGCGCTGACGAGGGCGGCGAGCCCCCGCGCCGCGACCAAAGAGGGCTCGGTCGCCGTTCCTGACGAGGACGGAGCCGGTGTCGTCGTCACCGACGGGACGTACCTGTATGTTCGCGCCTGGGGCGGGTATGCCGGGCCGAGCGCCTGGAAGAAGATCGGCACCGGATTGAACGGAACGACGGAGGGGCGCGACTACGGGACCGTCGGTCCCTCGTTCGGTGCCGCAGGGATCTACTCCGCATTCTACCTGGACGGCTTCATCTACAACGGCCGGGCTGACACGCCCACGACCATATCAGGCGTCGCCAAGAGCGCGAGTGCGGAGTCGACTCAGACCGCGACATTCAGATTCAGCGCGCCGCTGCTTGCTCGCAGCACCGCGCAGCCCGTGGTCGGCAGTGACGGCAACATCCTGCTCGCCTCTGACGGTGAGCGCATCTACAACGTGTGCTACACGCTGGCCGGCGGCACTGCATGGGACGGGTACACGATCCGCGTGTACGACCGCACCGGCGCGTGGCTCTATGACAAGACGATCCCGATGGTCTCCGAGTACATCAACGGCGTCCTTGTTGATGGAACGGCACTCTACCTGATGCAGTGGAATGCCACTGATGCGGCGCACGTCACGAAGGTCCGGCTCACTGACTACCAGGTGGCGAACCAGTGGCCGATCGACCAGGGCGCGACACGGGTCGTGAGCGGCTGCTATGACCCCGCGAACAACCGCTTCTGGCTCGGCGCGCTTGATGCGGGGACGGTCTACCGCTACGCCGGTCCTGGCCTTGACCTTCCTGACAACCCGGAGCGCATGTACGAGAAGGGCACGGTCGCGTCGTACTACGACTCGGTGAACTACTGGTTCCGGGTCGTGCCCGTGAACGCGATCGGCGAAGTGGCCAGTCTCTACAGCTGCGCCACATACGGCCCGACGCTCGACAACCGCACCGTTCGCGTGAACGATCTTGACCAGGACACGGTCTACGACATCGGCGAGGCGGCCGAGCACTCGCTCGCAAGCGCCCTCGATGAGGGTACGCTTCAGGCCGATGTCACCGACCTCGCCATCGCCTCATACGGTCCAGAGGCGCAGGTCACGCGGCACTACAGCAGCGAGAGCACCGCGCCCGGGATGCTTGCCGGCGCGCCGGGCTGGCGTTTCGGCTTCGAGCGCACCATCCAGGCGAGCCCCTACGGCGCCGTGTACACCGATGGTTCGGGCGACGAGCACTCCTTCGTGCTGAGCGGCGGCACGTACTTCGCGCCGAACGGCAGCTACGACCGCCTGACGCTTGAGCAGTCCGGCACCAGGTGGGTGCTCACTGACAAGGAGCGTACGCGTGAGTCCTTCGACGCTGCGACCGGACGGCTGCTTTCTGTCCAAGACAAGCACGGCAACATCGTCACGTACACGTGGGCACCCGGCTCGCTTGTGATCACTGCGGCAAACGGCCAGTCGATCACCGTCGCGCTTTCCGGCGGGCACGTGGCCTCGGCCACCTATGCCACAACGGCCGGGACGCGCACGGTCACTTATGCGACCTCAGGCACGCCGTCGGTCACCCGCTACGACGGGGATGCTGACTGCGAGTATGCCGTCGACTACGGGTACACGGCAGGGAAGATGACCTCGCTCGGGGCCACCGGGAGCATTGAGGCGAGCACAAGCCCGGCCTGGGAGTTCGAGTACGGCGCGGATGGACGGCTTGAGCGCACCAGTGCACTGCAGCGCCTTGCTCCGAGCGAAGAGCGGGCCGACACGGAGTTCTTCGCGAGTGGCCAGAGTGTGAAGGTCACAACGTACGGGCATGCCCTGGGCGCTTCGGGCGGATGGGTCACGAACGCCCCGATCACCCGCACCTACACGCTCAACCCGACCGGCACCACGGCATCGATGACCAGCCCGAAGGTCTCGAACGAGGCCACCGTGACCTGGACCTACGCGTACAACCCGGCCAACGAGACGGTCGAAGAGGTATCGCCCACCGGCAAGAAGGTGTGCCGCCAGATGGACTCGAGAGGCAACACGCTCTACGAGTGGGACGAGGAGGGTCACCGCACCGCGTATTCCTACGATGTGCTCGACCAGCTCGTCCGCGTGACAGACCCGCGCGGATCCACCATCTACTACACTCACGGCACCACCGGCTTCGAGGGCACCGGTGAGGTCGTGCGCCAAGAGCGGCAGCTCACCGAGCACGACCGCGCCGTGACCGAGTACGTCTACACGGCAGAGGGCCTGCTCTCAGAAGAGCGCGAGCAGGTGGATCCCACGACGTGGGCGGTCACCACCTACGCGGACTTCGCCCCTTCAGGTGAGGCGCGAACCATCACACAGAAGGGCGTGAAGCTCTCCACCGTCGCCGCTCCTGTCGACCTGACCCAGACCAAGACGATCGACGGCTTCGGCAACCTCACCGCGTCATACGACGCGTCCGGCACGCTCGTGACACAGGTCGGCTTCGACCTTGCGGGGCGGGCGGTGCGCACCACCGATGCCGCGGGTGTGACGAGCGTGAGCGAGTACGACTGTCTCGGGCGTGAGGTACGGTCGTACCGGCAAAGCGCAGAGGGCGAGACCAGCGACCTTCTCACGCATGCCTACGATGCCGCCGGGCACGCTATCCGCGACGAGCACCAGGCTCCGGAGACCAGCGTGTGTGAGTGGAGCGTCGAGCGTGCCTACGACGCCTCGGGCCGCGAGTTCACATCAGATGACAGCCGCCTTTCGGGGCTCGGCGTGTCGATCTACGACGCGCGCGGCAACCTCGAGCGCTCACTGCCCGAGGGAAACGTGCTCACGTGGGACTTCGGGGCCGCCACCCGCTACGACTACGACGTCTACGGCCAGCTCGTGCGCGAATACGCACCGGGCGAGAGCAGTGCG
>JAZIGI010000082.1:0-4647 GCA_036679125.1 Actinomycetota bacterium
GCTATGGCCCCACGTCTGGGTCGCCTTTCGGCGCGAGCGACAGTATATCATCCCCATCGCCGTGGTCAACGTCCCGCAGACGCTGTTTACGCGCCCACCTTCGCGCACGGCGAGGAGCCCACCGGCACGTCGCGCTCCCACTCGTTCTCGATGTAGCAGAGCATCCTGGGCAGGAAGTCGTCCATGATGAGCGGCAGCATGTTCGGCAGCAGGGCGTCCATCGTCTTGGGCAGCAGGTCGGGCATGAGCTCCTCCATGTCCTCCGGCAGCGGTCCCACGCGACGAGAGACCTCTTCGAGCATCGCCGGCATGACCTTGGGCATCATGGCGGGCATCATCTTCGGCATCATCGACGGCATCATCGTGCCCATCATCGCCAGCCCACCGGGGACCGCGCGTGCGACCTTCATCATCGGCAGCATCGCCGGTGGCATCGCCTTCATCATGTCGGGCAGCATCGCGACCATGATGCTGGTGATCGACTCCGGCTTCATCAGCCAGATGAACTTCTCGAAGTAGCCCCACATCTCCTTGGCGTACGGGCTCGGGTCCTCGTGCGCGATGCCAAGGCCGTCCATCGCCACATGCGCCAGGTCGATGACCTCCATCGGGATGTCCTTCTTGTCGATCGAATCGCGCAGCTGCACCTGGCAGCAGGGGCAGAGCGCCACCAAAGCGTCGGCTTGCACGTCAACGGCCTCATCGACACGCATCTTGCCGAGCTCGGGGGCTACCGGCGTGTCGCCGATGAGCGTGAGCACCGAGCCGCAGCACAGGCCCTCTTCGCGGTTGTGCTCCATCTCCACGAGCTCCACGCCCGGGATCGCCTTCAGCATCTCACGCGGCGGCTCGTAGTTGCCCTGGGCGCGGCCCATGTGGCACGAGTCGTGGAACGTGAGAGTCTTGTTGACCTCATGGGTGAACTCGAAGGCGCCCTCGGCGATGGCGTCAGCCACGACCTCCGAGTAGTGCTTCACCTCGAACTCGTACGCCTCACCACGCTCGGCGGCGATGTTGGCGTAGAGCTCCTTCCACACGAGCCCGCATGCGGGACACGACGTCACGATCGTCTTCGCGCCACGCTTGCGCGCCTCGCTCGTGTTGTGCTCGTAGATCTCCTCGAAGACGTCCCACTTGCCGGACACCTTCATCGGGATCCCGCAGCACGCTTCGTCGGTTCCCATGTAGTTGAACGTCACACCCGCGGCGTCGAGCAGCTCCACCGAGGACTTCGCCACATCGGTGTTCACGTAGCTCGCGGTGCAGCCGGCGAAGTACAGGATATCCGAGGTGGGATCGATCTTCTCGACGATGTGCTCGGGCATCCAGTCGGCACGTTTGTCGCGCTTGCCCGCCCAGATGTTGAGCTCACCCTGGAGCGCGGCGCCCATCATCTCGAACGGTGGGAAGGTCATGCGGCCTTCCTCGTGGATCAGCTGACCGCGCATCGCCATCCAGGAGTGCTCCACCGGCAGCTGCAGCTGGCAGCGGGTGTTGCAGACCTCGCATGTGGTGCACACCAGGAACGTGTCGACCATCTTCTGATCGATCTTCTCGCGACCCTCGATGACCTCCTTGAGGTAC
Source organism: Actinomycetota bacterium (assembly GCA_036679125.1). GTDB lineage: Bacteria > Actinomycetota > Coriobacteriia > Anaerosomatales > Anaerosomataceae > Anaerosoma. The sequence goes on from JAZIGI010000082.1 coordinate 1,585, forward strand.
GCGTACTTGCCGCGCGGCGAGTGGCTCATCCACCCGCGCACGCTGTACTCCTCGCACGTTGGCACGCAGTAGCCGCACTGCGCGCAGGCGTAGCTGTAGAACGCCACATCCCCGGGTACGCCGTTCTTCGTCTCAAGCGACTCCACCGTCTTCGGCGGCGTGGCGAGATTCGCGATCGGGCGCACCACCGGCTCGATCGCGAGCGCGAACTTCATGAAGCCGTTGAGCAGGCTCGAGCCGAGGACCTTCTTCGGGTTGAGCAGATTCGCGGGGTCCTTGGCGCGCTTGAACGCCTCGAGCGCGGCGATCTTCGCTTCGCCGAGGACCTTCTTGCCCTCCTGGCGGAAGTACAGGCCGGTGGAGTACGCGCCTCCACGGTGCTGGTTCGCGATCTTGATGACCACGAGCGAGAGCGCGAACGCCACGTTGAACGCGAGCGAGCGCTCGTTGTGCGGGATGAAGCCAAGCAGGACGACCTTGTCGCCCTTGCCGAGCATGCCCTCGAGGATGAACGGCTGCTTGACGCGGCTGTCGATCGTGGCGAGCACCTGGCCCAGCTGGTCGAGCGGCACGACGACCTCGGTGGGGACGATCGACGGCCCCACGCGCTTGAGGCGCATCGGCGCGAAGCGGAGCTCCCACTCATGCTCGGCGGCCTCGGCATCGAGCTCTGTGCCGCCCGCAGACTCAAGGATGGCGCGCAGCGGTGCGTCGATCGCCTCATGACGCGACGCGGGATACGCGATCACCGCCAGGAACGCCTCCGGCAGCTCCGGCTCGTAGTGCTCGTGCGCCAGTTCGTACGGATGACCGTGGCGGTGTGGGAGCGTCTTCTTGAGCTTGATCGACTCGGGGTTCAGGAAGGTGAGCGACCAGATCGGCAGCTTCGCGGCCGAGATCGCCGAGAGCGCCGTCTGCAGCGCCTCGATCGTGGGCAGCGCGAGCACGCGGTGCACCTCGTCCTCAAGCGCCCGGATGCCGAAGACGAGCTCGGTGATGATGCCGGTGATACCCTCGGCGTCCGCGACGAGCTCCTGCAGCTCACCGCCTGTGTACTCCTTCACCGTGCCGTCGAGGTGCACCACCCGGGCCGCGTGGACGCTCTCCTTGAAGAAGCCGTGTTCGTAGCTGCCGAAGCCCGCGCCGCCCTGGGCGAACCAGCCGGCGACGGTGGATGACGGAAGCGACGACGGGTACAGCAGCAGGTCGAGGCCCTTCCGGTTGAGCTGCTTCTGCAGCTGCTCCCAGAGCGTGCCCGCGAACACGCGCGCGGTCATCGCCTCGGCGTCCACCTCGATGAGCCCAGCCAGCGCCGACATGTCGGCAACGATCGCGCCCTCCACGGGGAGCACACCGCCGTACCCGGAGGTGGACATGCCGCGCGGCACCACCGGCACCCGCTCGGCACGCGCCACACGCATGAGGGCGATCACCTCGTCCTCGCTCACGGGACGCACCACAGCACCCGCGGTGCCGGTGGGCACGAGCGGCTTGATGAGGCGCGGCATCGCCCCGATGTCCGAGGAGTAGAGCTTCCGCTCCACGCGATCGGTTCGCATCCGGTCGCCGAAGATCTCCCTGAGCTGTGACTCGACCCGCTCGCTGACCGCTGCCATGCGCCGATCCTTCCGTGTTGGTGGCCTCGTGAACCCCCCACGGCACGTCGATGCAGTCCAGCGATACCTGTGGGGGTATGCGCAAACGATACCCCTACCCGTATTCGCCGTCAACAAAACAGGTCCGGCGCATGACGCTGCACCGGACCTGGCAGTTCGTGTACTTCGCGGGCTCGCTCGTCCCGAGCGCCACTCGCGGCATGGGAGCCGCCCTACTCCCCGCCCTCAACGAGGATCGGCGGCCCCTCGAGTGTCGGCTCCAGCTCGGCGGGTGGCTCCCCCGGTCCCCGGATCGAGCCGATCACCTCGGCCACCAGCATACCCGCGAAGATGAGCGCGCTTCCCGCAACGCCGCTCAGTCCCAACCGTTCTCCGGCAAAGTAGCCGAACACCCCGCCGAACACCGGCTCCATGATGAGGATGAGCGCCGTCTTCGTTGGTGACAACGTGCGCTGGGCATAGGTCTGAACCGCGAACGCAACCGCCGAGGCGAACACGCCGGTCAGCACGAGCGCGAACCATATACCAGCGTCACCGGGAAGCCCGCGCGGCTCGGTGGCGAGCGAGATCGCTGCGGAGGCCGCCCCCACCGTCGCGAGCTGCACGAGGGTCAATGGGCGCACGTCGTGCTTCTCGCCCGCCGCACCGAGCACGATGAAGTGTCCGGCGTATGCGAACGCGCAGATCAGGACCCGCGTGTCGCCGACGTTCCACGAGTCAGCACTGCCGCCCGAGAGGAACCAGAGTCCGATCACGGCCAGGATCACGCCCACGACAGTCGTGCGATGCGGGATGCGCCGGAGCACGAACGCCTGCAGCACCGGCGTGATCACCACGAACATCCCGGTGATGAACGCCGCCTTGGATGCGGACGTGTCCTGCAGTCCCCAGGTCTGGAACACGTATCCCGCAGTGAGGAACAGGCCAGCAAGCACGCCGGTCTTGAGGGTATCGAGCCGCATCAGCTTCAGTGCCGAGGGCACCACCGCGACGAAGGCGAGCACGGCGATCGCGAACCTGAGGGTGAGGAAGGCGTACATCGGGTACCGCGCGACCGCGTCCTTCACCGTCACGAACGTGCCGCCCCACACCGCGGCGACCCCCACGAGCGCAAGCTGCACGCCGTAGGTCCTGAGCGTCTGCTTCACGACGCGTCGACCGTGGCCTCTTCGCCGGCTGCCGGGCTCGTGCCACCAGCGGTCGTCTCCGCCGCTTCCACGGGCAGCTCCAGCCTGGGCGCGTCGGACCACAGCTTCTCGAGGCGGTAGAACTCACGCTCCTCGGGCTGGAATATGTGCACCACCACGTCGGCGAAGTCGAGCAGGATCCACTTGCGCTCGCGCTCGCCCTCCCGGCCGATCGGCTTGATGCCCGCCTGCTCACGCAGCGCGTCTTCCACAGCGTCGGCGATCGCTGCGCCCTGCCGGTCGCTGCTGCCGCTCGCGAT
>JAZIGI010000083.1:0-4516 GCA_036679125.1 Actinomycetota bacterium
GTCCAGCACGATGACGGCACCCCGGCGGCGTCCCAGGCCCTCGGCGCTCACCCAGCACAGCACGCCGTCGGTCACCACGCCGGAGCACCACTCCGGACCGCCGGGGATCATGGGTCGACTCCACAGGACGGAGCCGTCGGCCGGGTCGTGCCCCCCCCCGGGGGGGCCCGCCCCCCCGGGGGCGCGTCACAACACCCGGCCTCCCCCCCCGCGCGCCCCCACGCCGAGCGCCCCCCCGCGCCGCCCCCGCCCACGGCCGAGGGAGAGGAACCGCGCGACCCCGGCGAGATCGTCGCCCATGAGAGCCACATCGGCCGTCTCGATCGCGGTGTGGCTTCCGGCCACCCCCATCGCGATGCCGATGTCGGCCGCGGCAAGCGCGGGCGCGTCGTTGACGCCATCGCCCACGACCGCGACCGGACCGTATGCCTCACGCAGCTCCGCCACAGCGGTCGACTTGTCCTGCGGAAGCAACCGCGCCCGGTGCTCACCGATCCCCACATCGGTGGCCACGCGCGCAGCCGCTTCAGGGCTGTCGCCGGTGAGCATGACCACGTGCTGGATCCCCCCGTCACCCAGCAGCCGGACCGCGGCGCTGGCCTCAGGGCGCACGGCATCAGCGACCCCGATCACGCCAAGCAGCCGGGCATCCGCTCCCTCGCCAGCGACCACCACCAACACCGCGAGACCCTGCGCTTCAAGCGCGGCGATCGTGTCGGCCATCCGCCCGGTATCGACACCCAGCTCGGTCGCGTACCGCATGCTCCCCACGCTGACCACGCGTCCATCCACGACACCGCGAGCCCCTCGGCCGGGCTCCTCACGTACGTCGGTGGCGCCGGGGGTCTCGCCCACAGCCGCAACGACCGCCCCCGCCAGCGGGTGGTTCGAGTGCGCCTCCACGGCGGCCGCGCCAGCCATCATCTGCTCGGGATCCTCGCCATCGACGCACACGACCTCGGCGACGACCGGACGCCCTTCCGTGAGGGTGCCCGTCTTGTCGAACGCCACGACCCGCACCCCGGCGGCACGTTCGAGGAAGGCGCCACCCTTCACGAGGATGCCATCACGTGTGGCCCGCGTGATGCCGGAGACGATGGCCACCGGCGTGGAGACCACGAGTGCGCAGGGGCACGAGATTACGAGCAGGGTGAGCGAGCGGTACGTCCATTCGCGCCACCCCTCGAGCCCGGGCTGCAGCAACCCCGCTTCGCCGAACACCGGTCCGAGAACCGCCACTGCGGCCGCACCCGCGACGACCAGCGGTGTGTACACCCTGCTGAAGCGGTCCACGAATCGCTGTACCGGCGCCCTGCCGGCTTGCGCCTCCTCGACCAGGTGCACGATCCGGGCAAGCGTCGTGTCCCCGGCAGGGGCGGTGGTGGTGATCGCCACCAGTCCCGATGTGTTGAGCGAACCGGCGAAGACCTGCGCACCGGGCCCGCGATCCGCCGGTACCGACTCGCCGGTGATGGCGGACTCGTCGAAAGCGGAGCTCCCCTCGGCGATGACGCCGTCGAGCGGGACCCGCTCGCCGGGCCGGACGACGACGGTCTCCCCCACGGCGACCTCGGCCGGGGGCAGGTGCAGCTCCTGTCCCTCCCGACGCACGCGCGCCCGCTGCGGCGTCAGATCGAGCAGGCCGCGGATCGAGCGGCGCGTCCGGGCCACCGACCGCGCCTCGAGCATACCGCCGAGCGCGAAGAGCACGATGACCGTGGCGCCTTCGCCCCACTCGCCAAGCGCGGCGGCTCCCGAGACGGCGAGCGTCATGAGCACGTTCATATCGAGCGTGCGCGCCATCAGCGACACCGCGGCGCGACGCCACACGAGCGAACCGCCGACGATGATGGCCAACGCGTACGCCACGGTGGCCGGCACCTCCGACCGCACCGCACCCGATCCATGCACGGCTGAGAGCAGCCAGCCGATGACCAAGAGCGCCGATGAGGCGGCCACGATGACCTCGGTGCGCATGCGGGTCCACCGTGTGACCTGCGGCAGCCCCGGTCCGTCCTCTGCGTCGACCGCCTCTATCCCGTGCCCCGCGCCCACGACGGCTGCCACCGCCTTGCCCCTGGGATCACGCTGGCGGTCGTACTCCATAAGGAGCAGCCCGGTCGCGAAGTTGAGGTCGGCGGCGAGCACTCCGGGGATCTGACGTACGGACACGGCCACGGTCCGCGCGCAATCGGGTCAATCGAGCCCTTCGACCCGGTACACGGCATGCCCGACGGCGTCAGCCTCCTCGAGCGCTATGCGGTGGATGGCGCGCCGAAGCTCCGCGGGCGGGATCTCCCGCGGATCGAACGAGACCACAAGCTCCGCCGACTCCACGTCGCAGCCGGTGTCGATGACTCCGGCGAGCTGACGCACCGTGCCGCACACCCGGGTCGCGCACGCGGCGCAGTAACGCTCGCCGGGAAGCGTCTCCCTGAGATCGAACCGCTCCTCCGTATGACGTGGCCCACCCGGCACTACGCGACGTCCCGTCGGGCGAAGAGCACGACCGAAGCGATCAAGCTGACGACCGCGATCGCTCCGTACAGCCACCAGGCCTCCGCGGCCACCGCATCCCCGTTGATGATGAGTCCGGGCTGCCAGTAGCCGACGATGTTCACGGGATCGAGCGCCTCGGCAAGCTCGGACGCCCCGGAGAGGACGTCGGCGATCCAGAGCGTACCGAGCAGGCCGGCCGCGATCGCCCCCGGCCTGCCCCCTCCACGGAACATCGCCGAGAGCAGCATGGCGAATCCGCCGACGGCCAGGATGAACAGCGCCCCGAACGCCATCAAGGTCAACGCGATGTCCCACCCCAGGTTGATGTCGTACGTGGGACCGAAGACCTCGAGCGGCACGAAGCTCGCCGCGGAGAGCAGGGCGGCGTAGACGATCAACACAGCGACGCGCGTGATGGCGACCTTCACCCGCGAGACCGGCTGGGAGAGCACGAGCTCCATGGTTCCGGCCGCGATCTCACCTGCGAACGCGCGCGCAGCGTAGATGATGACCGCGGCTGACACGATGAGCATCCACATCATGCCGAGATACTCGGTCTGGAAGTAGCCGCCGAGCGAGGAGAACGGCACTTCCGAACCGCCGAAGATGGCGAGCAACTCAGGCGGGAACGTCTCGATCATGCTCGCGTACTCTTCACCGATGGTCGGGTAGAACCACGTCATCACCCAGGCGTAGAAGACCAGGCCGACGGAGAACCAGAAGATCGAGGTGCGGTGCTGATGCAACGTAGCGCGGAACAGCGTCCAGCTCATCGTGCCTCCCCTCCGTCATCGGTCGCCGGCGTGGCGTCGTCCCGGTAGAACTCCAGGAACACGTCTTCGAGGCTCGCCTGCTGGATCCTGACATCGATCACCCGGGCAGTCGCCACGCGCTTGATGAGCGAGTCGAGCGCATCGCCCTTCGCGCGTGCGAGGAGCGTGGTCTCGTTGACCGCCGTGATGTTGTCGACCCCCGCGATACCGGTCAGCAACTCCGGCCCTGTGGGGTCGCCGAACACGACCTCCACCTCACGCAGCCGCTTACCGAGGAGCGCCTTCACACCCTCCTCGGCTACCAGATGCCCGCCCCGGATGATGCCCACGGTATCGCACACCCGCTCCACCTCCGAGAGAACGTGGCTGGAGAGGAACACGGTGCGGCCGGCTGCGACACGCTCCTTGATCACCGCATACACCGCCTCCTGGTTGAGCGGATCCAGACCGCTCGTCGGCTCGTCCAGGATCAGGAGTTCGGGGTCATGGGCCATGCCGAGGATGAGCGCAAGCTTCTGTTTGTTGCCCTTGGAGAGCTCCTTGACCCGTCGCGTGGGGTCGAACTCGAACCGCTCCAGCAGCTCGTCGGTGAGCGCGCCCCGGCCGCCGCGGAATCCCGCGACGTAGTCCAGATACCATCGGCCCGTCTCCCGCTCGTACAGATGGACCTCGCCGGCCACGTAGCCGATCCTCCTGCGCAGCGAGGCACCGTCGAGCGTCACCGCTTCGCCCAGCACCTCAGCGCCGCCCGAAGTGGGCTTGAGCATGCCGAGCAGGCAGCGGATCGTCGTGGTCTTGCCGGCCCCGTTCGGGCCGAGGAACCCGTAGACCGCCCCCGACGGGACGTTCATGGTGAGGTCCGCCACGCCCTTCGTCTTGCCGTAGTACTTGGTGAGCGAACGCGTGCTGATGACATCCATCGACGGCTCCTTCTGGGACTCCGCACCTCTGTGATCGTGGCGCACCGTTCAAGACTACCCGAAATCCCGAGAGCCTCAACACGCGTTATGGGCTCGCGCGCGAGTGTGGCATCCATCCAGTTGGGGAAATACAACTCAGCCCATTCCCCGGGAGAGGTGGACGCGCATGTCGGACACTGGACACGCGAAGCGCACAGCGATCATCCTCGTGCTGCTCGGCGTGGCCGTTGTCGCGGGCGTCTCCTCGGTCCTGCTGTACGGACCGGCCCGGACGCCGGTGCCCGCCGACGAGGCGACCGCCAACGGAGCCGCCGATAGCACATC
>JAZIGI010000084.1:0-4368 GCA_036679125.1 Actinomycetota bacterium
TTTATGACAAACGGTAGGAAAGCCATACTCAGCCTCATAGAGAACAGGGATTTTAACGGACTTAGTTACAGGTAGACGTGCCTTACGCCGTTTTATGCCGCGAAAGCCGGGTTGATAGCGAGGAGGCTGCATGGTAGGCTAAAGGGCCTGGCAGCACGAAACGTAGGGCGGGTCGAACAAAGTATCCGGTAGCATATGATCATAGGCAGGGCTTTTAAGAAGCATTTGTAGCATTGGGGGCTGCCTTCGCTGCTTTAATCCATGCGGCCAGAGGCTCGTTGTCAACTCGGACCGTGGAATAAATAGGCGCTATAAGGCTGCATGGCTTTCATAAATGAACGGATATAAAGGCCATTAGACAGAAAGATTCATGGAAGAAAACTACAGGTTAATATTGGAATACAAAAAGATAAATAAATTGCCACCGATTACTTGACACTTACGGCCCTTGACAACCACTACATAAGGGCACCGCGGGACGGTATAATAACCGAAGTACCGGCCCGGCAGGGGGACATGGCCATGCCGGGTAAACCCCTTGTGGTATTGTCGGGGGGCACCGCCAAAAAAGTGGTAGTGCCTGTGGTGCAGGAGGACCTGCATCTTTTGGACGAAACCACACCGGCCTTAGTTAGATGGGGCCGGGAAAGCCTTGAAACAAAGATTGCAAGGATACTTCCCTCGGTGGACCCGGTGACCAGTACCGCCGCCGTTGAGCTACCCTGCGGAGAAAAGGGCCTTACCCCGGGTATGGCGGTGGAGGTTGAGTTTATTACCAATTCAAAAAATGACGTACTGCTAATACCCTCCGGGGCGGTGCTGGACACAGGCGACGGGACCTTTGTTTACGTCGTGGAAGGGGATACGGCCTTACTTACGCCCATAACGGTTGGAACGGAGCATAAGGGGTTTACCGAGGTTTTATCCGGCCTTGAGGAGGGCCAGGGCATCGCCTGCGGCGACCTTGACCTTTTAAGGGATAAGTGTCGCGTGTACGTAGTGGGGGGTGACGCCTCTTGAAGTGGCAGGAGTACGTAGTCAGCCGTAAATTCACGGTAATAGCCCTGACGCTGGCGGTTATTATTTTTGGCCTGTTCGCCCGGTCGGGCATGCCGGTGGAGCTTTTTCCCAACACCTCTCCCCCCATGGTCAATATTATAACCGCGTACCCCGGTGCCTCGGCCGTTGACGTGGCCTCCGACGTGACCGAGGTCATAGAGGAGGAAATGGTGACAATAAGCGATGTGGAAACGGTACGGTCCACCTCCCAGGACGGGCTTTCGGTTATTACGGTGGAGTTTTCCTACAGTGCCGACGGCTCCCAGGGTGCCATAGACGTGCAAAACGCGATAAGCAGGATAGGAAGCAGCCTGCCGGAGGGCATGCTTAACCCGCGGATTGTCGAGGCGGATGTAAGCAACAAACCCATAATGACCCTGGCCCTTAGCTCGGACCGGATGGACATGGCAAGGGTAAGGGATATCGCAGACAACAGCATAAAGCCAAGGCTACAGCTTATCGACGGCGTGGCGGCGGTAGACGTGTTCGGCGGCTACGAGACACAGCTTATGGTAAGGCTTTTGCCGGACAGGCTGCGTCGCTACAACCTTAATCCCGCCCAGGTGGTACAGGCACTGTCGAAAAACAACGTCTCCTTCCCAGGGGGCAGCATTGAGGATGACAGCACCCGGTACGGTATAAGGATCGACGGGCTACTTAAAGACGCCGCACAGGTTGGCGAAGTACCGGTTGCCAGGGTAAAGGGAAAGAGCGTTTACGTAAGGGACGTGGCTGAGATTGAAACCGGCGTAAAGGAGGCAACCGGTGCCTTCAGGCACATGGGCAGTGAAGCGATAGCGATACAGGTAATAAAAAAGGAGGGCTCAAACACCGTGGAGGTGGCGGGCCTGGTAAGGGAGGAACTGCAGCGTATCGAAAAGGACTTCACCGGCCTGGATATAGCCATCGCCGACGACGATTCCCTTTTTACAACCCAGGTGGTGGACAACATGACATCCAGCATAATTATTGCGCTGTTTCTTACCGTCCTTATCATAATGCTGTTTGTGCTTAGCTTCCACAAAGCACTGGCGGTTTCGGTATCCATACCGCTATCCTATATGATGACACTGTCCCTTATGAGGTTGTTTGACATGCAGCTTGACCTTATCACCCTCTCCGCCATAATACTAAGCATTGGTATAGTGGTGGACAACGCGATAGTGGTGGTGGAAAATATTTCGCGGCACAACGAGGTCCTGGGCAAGCCCCTTGCCCGGGCGGCGGTGGACGGTGCCGGAGAGATTATGCTGTCGGTGGCTGCGGGTACCGCCACAACCCTTATAGTAATGGTACCCTTTATATTTTTTGAAGGGTTTGTGGGCAGGGTGTTCGGCCCCCTGTCAAAAACAATAATATTTAGCATCGGCTCCTCCTTTATCGTGTCGGTTTCAATGATACCCCTATTCCTCGTGCTGACATCGGGTATCAATTTCAAAAAAGCCGACCGGTGGGCCGAAGGCCTGGGCCGGCCCTTTACCTCGGCCATGGAAAGGCTTAAGGGCTTTTACCTCGGGATTCTTGATGCCGCGTTAAGGACCCCGGCCAGGGTTTTATTGGCCACATTAGTGCTGCTTGGCATATCCGGGGTGCTGCTTGCCGGAACGGGGATGGAGCTTTTGCCGAAAATGGACACCGGTGCCTTTACAATATGGATACAGGTGCGGGACGGCACAAGCCTTGACAAAACAATGGAAATTGCGGGGCAGGTGGAGGGCCTTTTAAAGGACGATGGGGATGTGCTTAGCTATTATACCCAGGTGGGCTACGAGCCGGGGGCCACCTATATGGGTGAAAACGGTACCATGACCGTTAACCAGGCCCTTATTTCGGTAAAGCTTACATCCCGTAAGGAAAGGGACCGCACCATCTGGGAGATAGAGCAGCAGCTCCGGGAAGAAATTGCCCTTATACCCCATATAAGCACCTTTGTTGTAAAGGAGGAAGGCGGGACGGTTATTGCCACCGCCAGGGCCCCCTTGGACGTTAAGGTATCCGGCCCCGACAGCAAAGTGCTGGAGGCACTGGCGATGGATATCGGAAAAGAAATGCAAAGGATAAAAGGTGCGGATAATATATACCTTAGCTGGTCGGGGGGCACCGAAAGGGTTGTGCTTGACCTTGACAGGCCAAGGCTCGAAGGGTTGGGGCTTGACACAGCAACGGTTACAAACCAGGTGTTCCAAAGCATGGAGGGTGTCCAGGCCTCGGTGCTGCACCGGCAGGGTGCCGATGATATGGAAATTGTGGTAAGGTACCCGAAGGCGCAGCGCAGGACAAGGTCACAGATAGGAAGCGTTGTAATATCCACCCCCGCCGGCGTGTCGGTGCCACTTAGCAGCATTGCCCGTATAAGGACCGACAGGGTGCCCGGCCTTGTTACCAGGGAAAACCTAAGCAACACCATAGACGTGCTGGGCTTTACCCATGGCAGGCCCCTAAGCCATGTAACCGCCGATATCCAGGATGTTCTTGACGACTTTAACCTGCCGGTGGGCTATTTCGCCGAAATAACCGGTGACCGGGCGGAGCTTACCCGTTCGGGAAGGGATATGGCCCTTGCGCTGGCAATCGCCGTAATAAGCGTATACCTGCTACTTATGGCGCAGTTTGGCTCAATGCTTCACCCGGTAACCATAATGGCGTCCATTCCGCTGGTGCTAATAGGGGTGGTGACTGCCCTTAAAATATCCGGCAAGGTAATATCCATGCCGGTGCTGCTTGGCCTTATACTGCTGGCGGGCACGGTTGTTAACAACGCGATCCTGCTGCTGGATGCGATAAGAATAAACAGGGCCGGGGGAACATCTTTACACGCGGCAATACGCGGGGCGGTGGAAAGCCGTTTCCGCCCCATAATGATGACCGCGCTGTCGGATGTGGCGGGCATGATGCCGCTTGCCCTTGAGCTGGCCCTCGGTTCGGAGCGGTTCTCACCGCTGGCGGTAACAATAATTGGAGGTATCCTTGCCGCTACCTTCTTGACACTTATAATAATACCGATAGTATATATGCTGATGGAACGGGCAATTATTCGTTTATCTCACCCGTGGCAGGAGCATTGTTCCCCGGATATGGAAGCTACCTCACAATAAAACAAGACAGGGCAACGCACCTGTCTTGTTTTATTGCTCGCCGGCCCTTCTCCTCCGGCAATCCCTTGTATGTTAAACCGTCTCTTTTATGCAAAAACTTTCTTGATCCTTTCCATCGCCCAGTCAATCTCTTCCTTAGTAATTACAAGAGGAGGAGCGAAACGGATAACGGTATAATGGGTTTCAAAGCAAAGCACGCCTTCGTCCTTCAGCT
>JAZIGI010000085.1:0-4368 GCA_036679125.1 Actinomycetota bacterium
GAAGGCTCTGGACGGACCGGGTGGCACTACCCCCTAAGCGTCGGGCGCAGACTAATGACAGCCGTGCCCGGTCCGTCTGGGCCTATCGAGCGTAACGCTCGAATGGCTCCGGAAGAAAGGTAAGGACCGGTGACGTGGTCGACGGATACCGGGTGCCCAAGACCGGCGACCTGTGGCTGCCGCATGTGTACATGCCTGCCCAGAACCCGTACGACCTCAGCGGCTACAACGCGATGGGACGCTGGCACTACGGGCCCTGGTTCTGGCCGCCGACAGCGGTCGAGGTCGGCCCCGTTCCCAACCCCTACTACGTGAGCGATACCGAGACGCCGGGTCAGCCCCCGATGATCCCGGGCGTGCCGCATCCCTCCATGGGCATGGAGGCGTTCTTCGACACGCCGGTCATCAACGGTACCGCGTATCCGGTTCTCGAGGTCGATCCGAAGTCCTACCGGTTCCGGGTCCTGAACGCATCGAACGATCGCTTCTGGAACCTGCAGCTGTATGAGAGCGATCCAACACCCGGAGCCGTCAGGGTCTTCGGGCCGGACCGGTACGCGACCGCCGCTGAGTCCGCTGAGATGGCCTTCCCGGGCTGGGAAGGCGTGACCCACGTCGTGCTCACCTCGGGTGAGGACGCCTCGCAGGTCGACGCACTGGCGGGCGCCGGGCTTGCAGGCGCCTACGGTGCGCCGCTGTTGCTGACCAGGCATACGGCGCTTCCCGCAGTGACAGCTGCGGCGCTTTCCGCGATGCCTGACGGTGTCGCGGTCCATATCGTGGGCGGCACAGGGGTCGTGTCACCGCTTATCGCCTCGGTGATCGAGGCACTCCCGAACGTGGCGTCGGTCGACCGTATCTCAGGAGTCGATCGCTATGCGACCGCCGGTTCTGTGGCGTACAGGATGCGATCGGTGCTGGGTACGGACTTCCCCGCATCGGCGTTCGTCGTCAACGGCGCCACACCCGCGAACTTCTTCGACAGCCTGATCGCGGGCCCCGCGTCCGTGCAAAACCACTATCCGATCCTTCTCGTGCGTCCGGACTCGGTGCCGCAGGCAACGCTCGCGGCACTCTCATCGCTCGAGACCTCACGGACCTTCATCGTGGGTGGGACCGGCGCTGTGAGCGAGGCGGTGGCAACGGAGATCGGCACTCTCGCCGAGGATCGGATCGCCGGGGTCGATCGCTTCGAGACGGCGATCGCCTTCGCCGAGAGGGCGTTCGCCGAGGGTTGGCTGCGTCCGGACGACATCGGTGTCGCCGTGAGCACCATCGATGCCCTGTCAGGCGGCGTTTCGCTCGGCCACCTCGGTGGACCGATGCTCCTGTCGCGGCGCGACTCACTGCCCGCCTCAACTGCCGGATTCCTGGCCGACAACCGGCTTGAGATCCTGCGTGTCTCGGTGTTCGGCGGCACGGGGGCCGTGAGCGACGCGGTCTTCGCACTCCTCCTCGATGCGAACAGGAACGACACCGAGGTGAAGATGGTGCCCGCAGCACCTGGCGGGCCGGAGGGCTGGCCTGTCGACGGTCGTGATGGCGGCGTTCCCGACCCGGCCACCGCTGGACCGGAGATGATCCAGATCGCGACTGAGGGAGGGTTCCTGCCCGAGCCTGTCGTGCTGCCCAACCAGCCGATCGACTGGAACGTGGATGTCACCACGTTCAACGCCGGCAACGTCAACGCCGGCACGCTGATGCTTGGTCCGGCTGAGCGGGCCGATGTCATCGTCGACTTCTCGGAGTGGGCCGGCAAGACGCTCATCATGTACAACGACGCACCTGCTCCGTGGCCTGCCCCCGACCCCCGGTACGACTACTACACCGGCAACAACGACTACACCGAGGAGGGCGGGCACGCCAGCACGAAGCCTGGGTACGGGCCGAACGTTCGCACAGTGATGCAGATCAAGGTGGCCGAGGCGACTCCCGAGCCGGCATTCGATCTTGCCGCGCTCGAAGCCGCCTGGGTGTCCACCGACACCACGGCGGGTGTCTTCGCATCCTCCCAGGAGGACATCATCGTCGCGCAGGAGTCCTACAGCTCCGCATACAACAAGCAGTTCTCTGGCGTCTGGCCTGACTGGGGCGTTGTGCGGATCTTCGACAACGAGCTCACCTTCAGGACCATCGAGGGCGACCAGGTGACGCTCCCGCTGGAGCCAAAGGCTATCCAGGACGAGATGGGTGAGACCTTCGACAAGACGTACGGCCGCATGGCGGGCAAGCTCGGTCTTGAGGTTCCCAACACGGTCGCGGGTCTGCAGAACTTCAACCTGTACGACTATCCGGCGCCACCGACGGAGATCCTCGGAGAGTCGGTCGAGGGAACGAAGATCGGTGAACTCGGCGACGGGACGCAGATCTGGAAGATCACCCAGAACGGCGTCGACACGCACCCGATGCATTTCCACCTCTTCGAGGTGCAGCTGCTCAACAGGGTGGCGTGGGACAACCGGGTGATGATGCCGCTTCCCAACGAGCTCGGCTGGAAGGACACGGTGAAGGTCAACCCGCTCGAGGACACCATCGTGGCTCTGCGCCCGGTGGTGCCTCAGGTGCCTTTCGATCTGCCCAACAGCGTCCGTCCGCTCGATCCGACGATGCCCGTGGGCTCGATTCTATGGGAAGCAGGGGAGATCTTCGATCCTCTGGGTGAACCGGTGTTCCCGGTCATCAACAACATCGTCAACTTCGGCTGGGAGTACGTGTGGCACTGCCACATCCTCAGCCACGAGGAGATGGACATGATGCGGCCGATGGCGTTCGGCGTGGCGCCAAGGCCGCCGAGCGACCTGGCCGCAACGCTCGATCTGGGTGTGATGAACCTCACCTGGACGGACAACTCCATCAATGAGACCGGATTCGTCATCCAGCGGGCCGAGGACTCGGAGTTCACGAGCGGCACGGTGACGTTCACAGTGGGTGAGAATGCGACGTCGTACGCCGATGACACCGCGGTGCCGGGTGTGACGTACTACTACCGCGTCCATGCGACGAACGTGATCGGCGATCCGGCTACGTATCCGCTCGCGGGGCCCGATGTCATCGGGTTCCCCACGAAGACGTTCGACTCGTCGCCGTCCAACGTGGTGTCCATGCTGAACGAGGGCGTGGATGCGAACGCGTTCCGTGCACTCGGCCGGGAGATCTTCTTCGATACCGGTCTTTCGGATCCCGTCGGGCAGTCGTGTGCATCGTGCCACGACCCGGCGACCGGCTTCGCTGATCCTGATGGCGACGCGGTCTCTCCGGGCGCGGTAGCTGGCCTGGCCGGCAACCGTAACGCGCCGATGGCGTCATACGCCGGGTTCATCCCGCCGTTCGGCTTCGATGAAGCGATAGGCGAGTACACCGGCGGGCAGTTCTGGGATGGTCATGTGGACACGTTGGAGGAGCAGGCAAAGGAACCGTTGCTGAACCCGCTCGAGATGCACATGGCCGATGATTCCGCAGTGGTCGCGGCAGTGGCCGCGGCACCGTATGCGCCCGACTTCCTGGCCGCGTTCGGTCCTGCGAGCCTGGAGACCACATCGGTGGCGTTCGACTACATCGCTGCCGCTCTCGGCGCATACGAGCGCTCGGCTGAGGTGAACCCGTTCACCTCCAAGCACGATTATGCGATGAAGTTGGTCGGACCCCCGCGGATGAACACGTTCACGATGCAGGAGCGAGAGGGGATGATGCTCTTCAACGGCGCCGCCAAGTGTTGGGTATGTCACACCACGCCAACGGGCGGCACGATGCTCATGGGCGATGCGATGGCGTTCGTGCCCGATCAGCTCGTCTTGTTCAGCGATTACCGGTACTCCAACCTCGGCATCCCGAAGAACCCCGACAACCCGTTCTACAGCTTGCCTCCGGAGATCAATCCGGACGGAGCGGCCTGGGTGGACCACGGGCTCGCGGCCGTGATGCCGGGCGGAGTGGCGGCGAATCCGACGCTCGACGGCCTGTTCAAGACACCGAGTCTGCGCAACGTGGCGCTGACGGCGCCTTACGGTCACAACGGCTACTTCAAGACGCTGAAGGAGATAGTCCACTTCTACAACACACGGGACGTCCCTGGCGCTGGCTGGCCGGCACCTGAGGTGGCGGCCAACATCGACACCGAGAACATGGGTGACCTTGGGCTGACCGACGCGCAAGAGGACGCGATCGTGGCGTTCCTCGAAACGCTCAGTGACGGGTGGGCCCCTCCAGCGCCGTAGATGGAGCTGGACCGATCGCGCGTCACACGGGCGAGGGGGGGGCGAAGCCGGCGCGAGGCCCCAGCGGGGTTTGGACACTGAGGGGGTGTGTGGGCACGACTCGGCGTGAGAGCCACCCGCGGCCGCACCGCCGCAGGGGCGGGGTGCCCGCGCG
>JAZIGI010000086.1:0-4194 GCA_036679125.1 Actinomycetota bacterium
TCCTCGGCGTGCTGCTCCTGTGCTGCATCGGTTCGGTCGTGGGCGGTCTGACGATCTTCTCGAGCACGGTCGATGAGGTCACCGGGTCCCTGGAGGACGCGGGTATCGATGTCGAGGTGCCGGGCTCCGGCACGGTCGACACCGGCTCGGGCGACGTGACGGGAGGCCGGTCCGAGTGGGCGGCGTTCCAGCCGCAGCTCGTGGACGCCTCCATCTACGCGGAGCCGACCGCCAAGCAGACGGCGCTCATCGAGGAGATCCACCAGAAGCTGTACCCCGACTTCATCATCGAGGACACGGTGGCCGAGCCCGGCATCGAGGACGCCGACTCCTACCACCCGGACATGCTGTACGTGAAGGCCTCGCTGGCTGGCGACCCCGACGTCCGGATCGCGTACTACATGTGGACCGACTCCGAGGCCTCGAAGGCCGGCGGCGTCCATCTGACCGAGGACCAGACCGAGACGTACGAGACGCTTGCGCAGGCATCGGATGGCACGTACTACATCTACGACCACGAGAACCTCGTCGGGGTCATGAACGGCACCGTCGACAGCGATCTCGCCTCGGTGCTCAAGCAAGCCGAGGTCGACTTCCCCGGGTACGTGGCCATCATGGCCGGTGACGACGGCGGGAACATCGGCATCGTCCTCACGCGTTGGGAGGCGTTCCCCGATCTGGAGGAGGGCCTTGCGGTGACGTTCGCCCCGGACGGAGGCGGCTGGGGCGTCCAGGAAGTGACCGACTGGTAGCAGGACGACAGCGTGCAGCGGCTGCCGCACGCTCGTCCGAGACATGCGGAAGGGTCGCCCACGGGCGGCCCTTCTCGGCGTCGATACCCCGAGCGGGGGTCGTTACTCGGCCTTGTTCCGATCCCTCAGCGCGCGCTCGACATCGCGCTTCTGATCGCGCTCGGCGATCGCATCGCGCTTGTCGTAGAGCTTCTTGCCCCGCGCCAGACCGATCTCGACCTTCACGAGGTTGCCCGGCGACAGGTAGACCTTGAGCGGCACGAGCGTGTACCCGCGCTCCTTGGTCTTGCCGAGGAGATAGCGGATCTCCGAGCGGTGCAGCAACAGCTTCCGTTCCCGGTCGACCCGGACGTTGCTGCGGTTGCCGTGGCTGTACGGCGAGATGTGGACGTTGTGCAGCCAGATCTCGCCCCTCCGGATCGTGGCGAAGCTGTCGCGCAAGTTCGTCTTGTTCTCGCGCAGCGACTTGACCTCGGTGCCGGTGAGCACGATGCCGGCCTCGAACGTCTCGTCCACGAAGTAGTCGTGGTACGCCTTCTTGTTGGTGGCGATGATCTTCTCTTCACGGGCCATGCGGTAAGCGGTTCCTCTCAGACGATGCTACGTGCTGATGCTAGCATGAGCGTGAAGCCATCTCATGAAGGGACGCGATATGGACACCATGGGTTACCAGCCCGCACCCGCTCCGCGGAACGACCCCCAGTACGTCGCGTACCTCGAGCAGCGTATCCCCGCACTCGAGGCACGTCTTCCGCGCACGAAGGTGGTCGCTCCGGGCTTCTGGACGCGCGCGTTCGCGATCTGGGGGCATGGCCTCGTGGCTCAGTTCGTGGTGGGCGCCGTGCTCGGCATCGTGTTCACGTTGATCAGCGTCATCTTCGCCGGCGGGATGGCCGCGATGCTCGGACCCATCCTCGAGAACGCGACGTATTACTGATCGCGCTCTTCACACTCATGCGCTGAACAGCGGTGTGGCGGCCACCAGGGCCGCCACACCGTGTCACCTGAGCCGAAGGCGCACTACGGCGTGAAGTCGGTGGCCGGGTCGAGCCTGAGCACGAAGGCCGCCAGCAGCTTTGCGGTGTTCTCCACGTCCTCGAGCGCCAGCACCTCCGTGGGCGTGTGCATGTACCGCAGCGCCACGCTCACGAGCGCCGCCGCCTTGCCGCCGCGCGACAGCTGGATCGCGTTGGCATCCGTTCCGGTGCCGCGAGGCGCGCCTTCGACCTGGTACGGGATACCCTCGGCCTCCGCCGCCTCGACGAGCAGGTCGAACACCCGCGGATTGATGTTGGGGCCGCGGCTGATGACCGGACCCTTGCCGCATACGACCTCGCCGAACTTGCGCTTGTCCACATCGAGGTAGTCGGTGGCGTGGGTGACCTCGACCGCGATGCCCACGACCGGGTCCTGGCTGTAGGCCGAGGTGGTGCCGCCGCGCAGTCCGATCTCCTCCTGAACAGTGCCGGCTGCGATCAGATCGCCTGAGGCGCCGCCCGCCTCCTTCACGAGACGCATCGCTTCGGCGCAGATCCACGCGCCCATCTTGTCGTCGAACGCCCGGGAAACGGCCATGCCGTCGCCGAAAGTCTCAAGGCCCACACCGTACGTGACCTGGTCGCCGATACGGACCTTCTTCTTCACATCATCGCCGCACATGCCGAGGTCGATGAACATGCGGTCGATCTTGACGACCTTCTTGCGGTCCTCGTCCTCGAGCAGGTGGATGGGCAGACGACCGAGCACGCCACGAAGCACGCCTTCCTTCGCATGCACGTCGACGCGCATACCGGGCAGGATCTGTGGATCGTGCCCGCCGATGGGCGCGAACGCACAGTACCCGTCATCGGTGATATACGTGACCATGAAACCGATCTCATCGATGTGCCCGGCGAGCATCACGCTCGGACCATCGCCCGTGCCCTTGAGCACAGCGTGGACCGACCCCATCACATCGGTCGCGACCTCGTCGGCGAGCGGGGTCACATACTCGCGGAAGACACGGGCCGCCGGCTGCTCGTAGCCCGACGGAGACGGAGCCTCCACCAGTGTCTTGAAGAACTCGAACGATTCGGGACGCATAGAATGTCCTCCTCAATGGATACTGGAACGAGTACTCAGTCTAACGCCCGACCTGCGGGGATGCCAGGTCTCCCGCGGCGCCACTCGTCCGCTTCGCCGATTTGTGCTGGTACATGCGCTCGTCCGCGCGCGCGAGAACAGCGTCGAGGGTCTCATCGTCCCCGGGGTCGAGCACCGAGGTGCCCCAGCTCAGGTCCAGCCAGGCCCCCGGCTCGGTCGCTCGCTGCGCGTCGAGCGCACTCGAGAGTCGCGCCAGCACCGTCTCGGACACGACGTCGTCCTGCTCGTAGAAGCACACCACGAACTCGTCGCCACCGACCCGTGCGATCAGGTCCGCGCTGCGGAACGTCGCGCGCAGCAGATCGGCGGCGCCGACAAGTGCGCGGTCACCAGCCTCGTGACCGCGCAGATCGTTGAGCACCTTGAGGCCATCGCAGTCAAGGAAGACCACGTGCAGTCGAACCCCACGGCGCTTCGCGTCCCGGACCATGTGCTCAGCGATCGTGAAGAAGCCCCGCCTGTTGTACAGCCCTGTCAACTGATCCCGCATAGCGAGATCCCGGACCTCTTCCTCCATACGTATGCGTTCGGTGACGTCGACGATGCTCAGGAGCATGTACTCCACGCCGTCCACCGTCACGGCCTCACCCGACACCATGCCGACCAGCGACTGCCCGTGGCGGTTCCGGAATCCGAACTCGCGGCCCCTCACCGAGCGACCGGCATGGAGTTCGCGTACGACCTCGTCGCGATCGTCCCACCGCTCCCACAGCAGGAGGTCACGGCTCGGGCGACCGATCACCTCCTCACGCGCGTAGCCCGTGAGATCCAGGAACGCCTGGTTCACCTCGTGGACGGCGGCTCCGTCCATCCGGGTCATCACAAGCGCGTTGGGCGATGCCCGGAACGCGGTGGCGAGCAGGCCCTGCTGCGTCTTGAGCTCGGCGTCCAGAAGGTTGTTGATCATCAAGACGATGAGCAGCGCCATGGTGACCGCCGCGACGCCCGTGATCATGATCACGAAGACGTCGAACGAGCCCGCCTGCATGAACTCGCTTCCCTCGCCGAGTATGGCCACGCCCAGGATGCGCGCGCCGTATATCGCGAGGAGTCCGACGAACGTGATCCCTACATGCAGCGTGGTGCTCCGAAGCCTCGGCTCCACCCCCCAGAGCATGAACCAGGCAGCACGGGCGAAGACCATCATCAGCGCCGCACTGCTGACGTAGACTCGTGTCTCGACCGGCACCACGCCGAACGAGAACCAGGTGAATAGGACCGAGTACACGGTCAGGAGCGCCACGTCGACCCACCGGCTCCGCACACTGTCGACCAGGCGCTCGAGCCCGAACAACACCGG
>JAZIGI010000087.1:0-3849 GCA_036679125.1 Actinomycetota bacterium
AGCTCGAGCCAGTCGGCGTCGGCGAGGTCGGCCTTCGTGATCGCCACGATGCCACGTGGGATGCCGAGGAGATCGATGATGGCGAGATGCTCGCGCGTCTGGGGCATCACGCCGTCGTCGGCGGCGACCACGAGCACGACGACGTCGATACCGGTCGCGCCGGCCACCATCTGCCGCACGAACCGCTCGTGGCCGGGCACGTCCACCACACCCATAGTCCGGCCGCTCGGCAGCGTGAGCTGCGCGAAGCCGAGCTCGATGGTGATGCCGCGCTCCTTCTCCTCCGCAAGCCGGTCGGGGTCCACGCCGGTGAGCGCCTTCACCAGCGTGGACTTGCCGTGATCGATGTGCCCGGCGGTGCCGAGGACGAGTGAGGGCACGCCGATCAGCCCCTCATGGCCGCCGCGAGGGCCGCCACGACGTCGGGCTCCTCGTCTGTGCGCAGCGTGCGCGGGTCGAGCAGCACACGGCCGTCCTTGATGCGCACGATCACCGCCGGCTCGCCGAGACGCAGCCGCTCTTCGAGCGCGGCCGCGCTCAGGCCCCGTGGCTCGAGCGCAACCACCGTGGTGGGGATGTCCTTCATCGGCAGCGCGCCGCCGCCCGCGCGCGAGATATCGGGGGCGGTGGAGACACCGAGGGTGTCCCCACACGCGTCGCGGATCGCCAAAGCGAGCGCCCCGGCCCGCGCCTCGATCTCTTCGGCGCGCAGAGTGAGCATCCGGAGCGTGGGCACCTCGGCCAGCAGGCGGTCCTCATCCAGGTAGAGGCGCAGTGTCACTTCGAGCGCGGCGAGCGTCATCTTGTCGAGGCGCACGCACCGTGCGAGCGGATGCTTCTTGAGCTTGGCGATCACCTCGGCCTTGCCCGCCAGGATGCCGGCCTGCGGTCCGCCGAGCAGTTTGTCGCCGCTGGCGCTCACCAGGTCCACACCGGCGGCGATTGCGGCGCCGATGGTCGGCTCGCCGGGCAGGCCGAAGCGCGCGAGATCGATGAGCACGCCGGAACCCTGATCCTCGAAGACCGGGATGCCGTGCTTCCCGCCGAGCGTCACCAGGTCCTCCGAGGAAACCTCCTCGGTGAATCCGACCACGCGGTAGTTGCTGGTGTGCACCTTGAGCAGCAGCCCGGTGCGTGGCGTGATGGCGTTCTCGTAGTCGCTGAGGTGCGTCTTGTTGGTGGTGCCCACCTCAACCATCCTGGCGCCGCTTTCCCGCATGATGTCCGGGATACGGAAGCTGCCGCCGATCTCCACAAGCTGCCCGCGGCTCACGATCGCTTCCTTGCGCCGCGAAAGCGCGGCCAGGCCCATCAGCACGGCCGAGGCGTTGTTGTTCACGGCCATGGCCGCCTCGGCGCCGGTGAGCCTGCAGATGAGCTCCTCCACGTGCACGTGGCGGCTGCCGCGCTCCCCGCTCGGCACGTCATACTCGAGCGTCGAGTACCCACGGGCCACCTCGGCCACCGCGTCGACCGCCGCGTCGGCAAGCGGTGATCGTCCGAGGTTGGTGTGCACCACGATGCCGGTGGCGTTGATCACGCGCCGGAGCGACCGGCGGGCCTTGGCGACCAGCCGTGCGGCCGCTTCTGCGGCGATCGCGTCGGCCGAGACCTCGGCGAGCTCGCCTGCGCGGATCGCCGCGCGCGTGGCCTCGAGCGACTCGCGAAGCGCCTCGAGGGTGAGCGTGCGTCCGTGCGTGACATCGAGCGCGGCGACGTCGTCGCGCTTCAGGAGTTCGTCGACCTTTGGCAGTGTGCGAAGCAGTGTGTTGGTGTCCATGCGTGCCATTCTAGCCGAGTGACAGTCAGGGTGGCAGCGTATACGGTCTGGTGACGCCGCACGTCACACCCTACACTTCCAATCAGGGAGAACTTCGTCGGGCGGGGGCGCCATGAGCGATGAGTTCGTCAGCTTCTGTACGAAGTGCGGCACGAGCTTCGGGGGACCCGAATCGTTCTGCACGAGATGCGGTGCGCCGAGGGAACGGACCGCGTCTCCCGGACACGCTGTCCAGACCGCGCGGCAGGCGCACGGCGCCGTCGCCCAGGTAGCAGGCGTTGCCGGGATGGCCGCCGGACTCCCCTGGCAGACGATCGTCGCCGGTGAGACGCCCGATCTGCGCGCAATGCTGTCGCGGGTCGCCATGCCCGGCGCGCGCACGCTCGCACAACGCTCGCTCAAGAAGCCCGGCCTCGCGATGGCGGTCACCACCGCGCTCGACCTCGTCGTCGCCGGCCTCTCTGGCGGCACCAGCGCGCTACTTGGCGCACTTCCCCGCGTGATCGCCGGAGGCACCACTGCGCTCCTCTCGCTCATCACCGGCTCGAAGGGCGGTGCGCTCCGGAGCATCACCGGCTTCGTCTCGCTCGGCACCGCGCTCGTGCAGGTGGTCTCGCTCGGCCTGACCATGGCCGGTGGCGTGCGCAGCGGGATGCCGGTGCTCCCGATGCTCTCCATGGCGGTCGCCATGGCCTCGGCACTCACGACGGCCCTGAAGACGGCCTCGGTGGCCCTGAGGAGGCGGTCATGATGCGCAGACCCGCCGCCCGCCGCGCCCGCATGCGTCGCGCTGCCGCCTGGCTCGCGCTGGCGTCGATCGCCGCGCTGCTCGTGCTGCCGGCTGCCGCGTTCGCGGAGAGCCTGCTCGTGTCCGATTACGAGGTGCCGAGCGAGGCCGCGCCCGGCGATGACCACAGCGAGGGCTGGTACGTCACCGACGAGAACGTCCTCGGCGAACCGATCTTCAACGCCGGCGCGGCACGTGGCGCCGACGGCACCAACGACCTGGACTGGGCGGGGTCCATGGAGGTCGACGCCCGGGTCGTGGGCCGTGGTTACCGCGCCGACCAGTCGTTCACGCCGTTCACGTCCTTCGAGGACTTCGCGGCACGCTCGACACAGGTCTCGCCGACCGAGGACTACCTCTACCGGGCACAGACCGACCCCTCGCTGCGCAGCTGGTCCGGAGCACAGAAGACGACGCTCGGCGGCCTTGAGGCGTACGTGAACCGGGCATCGGTCCGTATCGAGTACGCGGAGGGCGTCGGCGACGCCGAATACGGCGAGACCTGGGTGTACTGGATCCCCGCAGGCGACGATAGCGGGATCCTCGTGCGCGCGCACGCCTCGGTGTGGTGGGACGAGTCGGTTCCGTGGACGTCCGGGGAGCACTACGGCTCCCAGCTCGATCCGCTCGTTGCCGAGGTCGAGGGCGTCCTCGCCTCGCTCCGGTTCCACCCGATCGATGGGGCGAGCGCGGGTGCGGGCGCTCCAGCCTCTGGTGGCAGCACCTCGCCGTGGCGCACCGTCGCCGGCGGTGCCGCGGCTGTCGCGGCGGCAGCCGTCGCACTCGCGGGCGCCATGGCAAGCGCGCGAACCAAGACGGGCGCCGAGGAGCCCCCGCCCGATCAGCCGGTGGGATACATCCTGCAGCTCTCCGGCCGCTCGCTGCAGGTGAGCGCTGAGCACTCGGCCACCTTCACCGCGCAGGCGTTCAGGGTGCTTGCCAACGGTTCATATCAGCCGGCCAGCGACGCAGCCATCACCCTGCGCCCGCCCGCCGGTGTGAGCGTGCAGCCGCAGACCGCGTACGGCACGCTCCAGACCATCGTGTGGCAGACCGGCACGATCGCGGCCGGCTCGGCCATCACCGTGGAGGCGCAGTCCCCCCTCGGCATGACGACCGCGTCCGTCGGCGTGGCGGCGGCCGGCGAGAGCCGCATCGTCACGCGCATCGAACCCGCGGGCACACTCGCGCTCCGCACGCAGGGCGACCACTCGATCACGCTCATCGCGGCGGTCGAACTCCTTGGCGCCGACGCCACCGACCCCGTGCTCGACCCCGCCTC
>JAZIGI010000088.1:0-3840 GCA_036679125.1 Actinomycetota bacterium
CCGCTATACTGTGTCGCGCGTGTGCGCCGCCGGACGGCCGCCGATCCTCGCGGCCAGGCGCCCGCAGCACTGTCACCAACAGGAAGCATGGGGTATGCGGAAGCGGAGCAGGGCCGAGCGCATGGAGAAGGCGCGCAGCCAGCGCAAGCGCATCGCGCTTGGCGCGGGCGCTGCGGCACTTGCGCTCATCGCCGCGGCCGCGCTCGTGGCGGGCGTCTCGATGCGTCCGTCGTCCACCCCTGAGGCCCTTGCCGAGGCAGACCCGACGCTCCTCGCCGCCAACGCCAACGCCACTGCTGCCGGCGCTTCCGCCAAGCTTGCCAGCACCGCCACCACCGCCACCGCGCTGCCTGTGGAGGTTCCCGCGCTCACCGGCATGCAGATCGCCGAGGCCGAGGTGCTCCTGAAGGCTGCGGGCCTCGCGCTCACGCGCGTGGGCACGCCGGCGGGCGACGTAGCCCCCGGCTGGGTCCTCGACCAGCGTCCCGCTCCGGGCGAGCGCGTGGCGCCCGGCTCAGTGGTCACGCTCACGTTCGCCGATCCTTCGGCCACCGAATCCACCAACACGCCGCGTCCCACAGGGTTCGTGGTGTGCATCGATCCGGGTCACCAGGGCAAGGCCAACAGCGACCCTGAGCCTATCGGCCCGGGCGCGAAGGAGACCAAGCCCAAGGTCTCAGGCGGCGCCACCGGCGTGACCACCCGCGTGCCGGAGCACGAGATCGCGCTCGCCATCTCGCTCAAGGTGCGCGACCGGCTCGAGCGCTACGGCGTCACCGTGGTGATGACCCGCACCACCGCCAACGTGGACATCTCCAACGCCCAGCGCGCGCAGGTGGCCAACAACGCCGCGGCCAACCTGTTCCTGCGCGTCCACGCCGATTCGTCCACCAACGCGAGCCGTCAGGGCGTCTCCACGCTCTATCCCGGCGGCAACGAGTGGGTCGCGCCCATCACGCAGCGCAGCCTCAAGGCAGCCGGCGTGATCCAGCGCGAGATGCTCGAGTCAACCGGCGCCATCGACCTCTCGCTCGCCGAGCGCGCCGACCTCTCCGGCTTCAACTGGGCCACCGTGCCGAGCGTGCTCGTAGAGACCGGCTTCCTCTCCAATCCCGCCGAGGACAAGAAGCTGTCCGATCCCGCCTATCAAGACAAGCTCGCCGACGGCATCGCCCGCGGCGTGCTCGAGTACCTGGGGGTGACCGAGTAGTGGCGCGAGGCGCGAAGTCGCACGAGGCCGCACGAGCGGCACGCAACGTCCGCACCGGCGTGATCGGGCTGGTGATCGTGGCCATCGTGGCCGCGGGACTCTGGTACACCGGCAGGCTCGGTGGTCGCGGCGTGTCGGCCGAGGACCTCCAGAAGGTGCTCCTGATCGCCGCCGCCCCCGACGAGACCGGCGACGTGGTGGCACAGGTGGTAGCCGTCGCGGATCTGAGCGGATCCGCTTACTCGCTTGACGCGGTGGATCCCGCCACCGCCGTGACCCTCCCCGGCACCACGTACTCCACGCTTGCCGACGCATACCCGTTCGGCGGCGGGGCAGGGGTGGCCCAGGCGCTCGCTCGCGCTGAGAGCGGCGAGCCGCTGCCGTACGTCACGCTCAGCGCCAGCGCGCTCATGGCCGCCGTGGAGGCCGCCGGTGAGGTCACGCTCGAGCTCCCGGCCGAGATGAGCGTGTTCGATGGCGAGGAGCTGTTCATCCTCTCCAGGGGGCGTCAGGAGCTCTCCGCCGCCGAGTTCGGCGCCGTGCTCAAGGGCGCCCCGTACCTGGGCACGCGCGAGCGGGCCGAGCTGAACACCGAGCTGGCGCGCGTGACCGCTGCGCTTATCGCCGATAGCGCATATACTGACGTGGACACCGATCTGGGGGAGGACGCCTTCGCGGCCCTCACGGGCGCGCTCGCGGAGATTCGGTAAACATTTCGCATTTGCTACTTATGGATATGTGCTACTATGCCGATACTCACGTCATGACCGATAGCAGGTCATTGTGTACGTTGTGCCGAAAGGGGCCCAAGAGATATGCCGGAGACACACACCAGCGGTGACGAGGTAGCCAAGAGCCGCAAGGGAATGATCCGCGCGCTCGCAGCGCTTGGCGTCGTCGCTGTTCTGGCCGGTGCGTTCCTCATGGCCGGTGGCCCGGACGCCGTTGTGCGCCTGCTTTCGGGCGAGGACGACACCACCACCACCGACGTCGCCCCTGTCACGCCCGCCGATGGCGCCGACAGCGAGGACGAAGCCCCTGAGACCCCCTCCGACGAGACCACCGAGGCCGCCGAGGCCACGGTGACCGCCGACGCCGAGACCACCACCGAGGGCACCACCGGTGGCACCAAGGCGCCGTCCGCGGTGACCCCGTCGCCCGCGCCGGTGGCCACGCCGCCCACGGGCGACCAGCAGTCGCGCATGTACTGGGAGCAGGTGGCCAGCCAGGAGCAGATCGGCAAGCTCGTGCGCGGCGAGATCTCCTCGTTCACGCTCGGCACCGTGAACCGCAGCGGCTCCACCGCGAGCGTGCCGGTGACCGTGAGCTACAAGTCCGGCGGCTCGATCTCCGGCACCATGGTGCTCCGTGACTACAGCGGCACGTGGTACTTCAGCTCCATCACACGCAACGGCCACACCGCTACGACGCCTTCAGGCAGCGGCGACACCAGCGTGATAGCGGCCATCGTGTCGCAGCAGGCCGCCAACCAGGACATCCCCACCGGCATCATTTCCGGTGGCTACAAGAAGGTCACCGTGAACAGCGCGTCGATGGGCTCCGGTACGGCTTCGCTCAAGATCACCCTCTCGGGTGGCAGCGCGGCCCCCACCAGCGGTACCATCACGTGTGTGAGCAAGACCATCGGCGGCGTGAAGCACTGGTTCATCACGTCGTTCAGCAAGTAGGGAGCACCACCCCCCGAAGGGGTGTTCCGCACCATCGGCCGCGCATCACCCCCTGGTGCGCGGCCGAACACTGTAAGATGTGCATGACAGACGACAGCTAGGGGACCCGGGTGGAAGAGCTCGACCTTCGCGACTATCTCACCGTGATCTCGGCCCGCCGGTGGGTGATCATCCGCAGCGTGGTGGTGGTGGCCCTCGTGGCGCTCATCGCGAGCCTGCTGCAGTCGCCCGTGTACCAGGGCGAGGCCCGGGTGCTCATCGCCGAGAAGGGCTCGAGCGTCGACGTGTTCGGCGGCCTCGGGCTCGACATCTCCAGCCAGGCCGAGCGCGGGCTCCAGACACAGGTGCAGCTCATGCAGGTGCGTCCGCTGCTGGAGAACACGATCCGCCGTCTGGAGCTGGGCATCACGCCCGAGCAGCTCGCCGGCCGCGTGCAGGTGAGCGCGGTGGGGCAGACCAACATCGTCACGGTGGTGGCGCAGGACGGCAGCGCCGAGACCGCCGCCGAGATCGCCAACACCCTTGCCGACGAGTTCGTGACCTGGAGCCGCGACTACCGCCGTGAGAGCATCAGCGCCGCGGCCGAAGAGGTCGACACGCGCCTCGCGCTTGCCAAGGAGGAGATCCTCGAGCTGGGGCGCGAGATCTCCGCGCAGGGCAAGAGCGACGAGCTCGCCGCCGAGCTGGCGATCGCCACCGGCAACTACACCACGCTTGCGGGCAAGCTCGAGGAGCTCCGCATCTCCGAGCAGCTCGAGGTGGGCTCCGGCCGCGTGGTGAGCCCGGCCGTGGTGTCCACCGCGCCCGTGAAGCCCCCGCCCGCGCGCAACACGGCGCTCGGGCTCGTGGTGGGCCTCGTGTTCGGTCTGGGGCTCGCGTTCCTCTACGAGTACCTCGACAACACGATCAAGAGCAGCGATGAGATCGAGCAGATCACCGGTG
>JAZIGI010000089.1:0-3781 GCA_036679125.1 Actinomycetota bacterium
GCCCACCCCGATGCACCGCCTCGCTCTTGCTGCGGGCGCTCACTCCTGCGAGAGCCGCAGCATCTCACTCAGCAGCCGCACCATGGCGTACGTGTCGAGACCGCAGTACTCGAGGAGGTCGCGGTACGTGGCCTCGGCCTCAGCCGCGTCGGCAAGGCCCTTGACCACACGTAGATAGCGCACGCTTGCGAGCTGGCCCTCGCTGATGGCGAGGCCCGCGTACGAGCAGTCGGGGCACCACGCCGGCAGCACCGCCTTGATGCTCGAGCGCCCTGCCGCGGTGGGGTGTCGCGTGTTGTGCCTGATCACGGGCTCAAGGTCGAACAGCCGGCCCACGATGGCCTCGATCTCCGCGGCGAGCTCGGGCACCGCCCGCGCGAGCGCACGGAGCTGCGTGCGCTCGTACGGCGTGTAGTGCGTGATCGAGCCCGTGGCGCCGAGATCGGCCACCAGCTGGCGGGCGAGGGCCGGCCGCGGGTCGTCGGCGCTACGATGCAGGTACTCGCGATGCTCCACGCGCCCGTCTCCGTGCTGGATATGCACCGAGTACTGGAACGCGATCACCTCGTACGGCCGCGTCCCTGGCCAGATCGGCAGGCCAGGGTTGATGGTCTCGAAATCCAGGTGGTACACGGGCCACTCGAGCTGTCCGAGACTCCGCGCGAGCCCCGCCCGGTCCACGTGCGGCTCGCCGGCCTTCACCACCGCCATCGCCTCACGCTGTGCCGGGTTCAGGCTGGCGAAGTCGTCGGGGACGTCGTGGATCGAGAGCGCCCCGAGGTCGAGGAGCGCGTGCAAAAGCGGGTCTTTCATGCGAGGCAGGGCCGTGACCGGGTGCTCGCTCGGCAGGAACGCATGGCAGTATCCGGCGAAGTCGCAGCCGTACGGCGACGAGCAACGCTCGCCGATCGTCACCTGCGGCTCGGGGCCCTCCAGCATCTCCTGCAGCCGGGCGACGGCTCCGGGCACCCCGGGCATGAACGCGCGGGCGGCCTGTGTGATGTCGTCGATCGCGAACAACGCTCCGACGTCGTATTCGCCCCCCGCGTACACGTACGTGGTGTCGAGATGCACGATGTTGATGGAGCGCACCGGAAGTCCGGCTCCCTCGACGGCATACGCCTGCACCGCAGCGTCGGTGACGTGCACGTCCTTGGTGCGCGTGCTCGACTTCACCTCGTACAGGTCCCACCTGCCGTCGTCCGCGGACACGAGGATATCCACACGCGCGAACACCCCGCCGAAGCTGAACGCGGGCTCATAGAGCACTCGCGCTCCCTCGGCAAGCAGCCGCGCCGTGGTCTCGAGCGCCTCAGCGCCCTGCGTGTGGTCCTCGGCGACCTCCACACCGCCAGGGAAGAGCCGCTGCGCGAGCCGCCCCGCTTCGCTGCCCTGGTCGAAGATCCACTGCTGCGACTCAGAGGTCCTCGCCGCAAGCTCCGGGCGATGCATCGAAAGCCACAGCGCCTTCTCGCACTGCAGGCCCTTCTGGAAGCGCGATTTCGATAGTGTCCGCACGGTGGTTCCTTTCGACACCCGCATCGTACCGCGCCGCACTGACAGAGAGGGTAGTGACGGTTATGGATACTGACGCTACACTTCGGTACAGGGTAGGCCGATACATAAGACCATGACGACATTCGGCAGGCAGCCCATGACCGAAGCGATGCTCGCACAGCGTCATCTGAAGCGATTCACGGTCTCGCTCGTCGTCGCGGCGCTTGCCTTCACCGCGCTCACATATGGCTCGATCTACCTGCGCACGCGCACGCTCTTGTACGAGTCGCTGCGCGCCCAGGCGGCCACATACCACGAGCTCATCATGACCACGCGGGGGTGGATCACCGAGCATGGAGGCGTCTGGGTGGAGCAGCGTCCCGGCGCGGCGATCAACCCGTACTTCGAGCGGCTCGACGTCACGTACACCGCCGAGTTGACCGACGGCCGATCGCTCGTGCTGCAGAACCCGGGACTTGTGACCATGCAGATCTCCGAGCGGCTCGAAGCCAGGCGCGGCGTGTCGTTCCATCTGGTGAGCCTAGACCCCATCAACCCCGCGCATGCGGCCGACGCCTGGGAGCGCGAGTCGCTGCTGGCGTTCGAGGAGGACCGCAGGCCGAGGTGGGAGATCGCCGAGACCCGCATCGGCGAGTCGCTCCGCTACATCAGCCCGCTCGTCGCACAGTCCGAGTGCCTGACATGCCACACCGGACAGGAGCACCACGTGGGGGGCGTGGTCGGCGCCGCCACTGTGGAGATACCGGTTGCGAGCATCGAGGGCCAACTCCAGGACACGGCAGCGACGCTGTGGGTGCTCGGCTTGCTCACCGCGGGCGTATCGAGCTCCGGCCTGCTGCTCATCACCCGGAGGCTGAACGGTCGCGTGAACGAAGTCCACCGCCATCTTGCCGCCGCCGCGCTCACCGACGACCTCACCGGACTGCTCAACCGCCGGGGCACGTTCGAGCGACTGGACGAGGAGATCGGCCGGGCGCGCCGCACGGGCGACACGCTGAGCGTGGCCATGCTCGACCTCGACGAGTTCAAGCTCATCAACGACCAGTACGACCACAGCGGCGGCGATGTGGCGTTGCGTCACTTCGGGCGGCTGATCCAGGACGAGAGTCGATCGTACGACACCGCGGGTCGTGTTGGCGGGGAGGAGTTCCTGCTGATCGCCCCGGGTCTCGATTCCGGCCAGGCGGTGGCACTCGCCGAGCGGATCCGCGCACGCGTCGCTGCCGAGCCGGCGGTGGTCGCCGGTGATCGCGTGCTGCTGACCGTGAGCATCGGGGTAGCCGAGCTGCGGGGCGAGGAGAGCCGCGACTCCATCGTGCTGCGTGCCGACCATGCGATGTACGCGGCCAAGGAGGCCGGGCGCGATCGCGTGATGCGTGCCGAGGGGTAGCGGGTGATGTCGCGTCGCACGAGGCAACGCAGCGCCCGGAGACCCAACGCACGCAGCCAGGGGATCGAGGCCAGGCGACCGGGGATGACACCCGCACGATCTGCCTGAGAATAGAGGTGTCCCGAGAAACCGTTCCTGCGAAGATCCGCTAATCCGAAGCTTCCCGTTTCTTACCCTTGGGGCTTGAGAGCCTCCGGCCAGCTTGCGCGTGCCTTCCGCTTCCACTCCCCGCCGGCAGCTACTGGTACGCTACCTTTCGCGGTTCTCCCGGTTCGACCTCTCGGGACAACTGTGACTCTACGCCACCCCCACAGTGGATGCAATAGGGTTTTCGAGAAATGCGCTACTAGCTGATGAGCGGTCTTCGCGTGGAGATATACGGCGCCATTGCTGGGATAAACGGTTTCCGTCCGGGTCAAGCGGCCGTATGCACTCGCCGCCGGGCGTTTGCGGGCTTCGGATCCCTCCGCCGGGCGAGCCGAGCAACCGCCCGCGACCCTCAAGCGCCCCGGCGGATCCCCCTTGCTCCGCGGCCGCGCCGGATGTCCGTCCGCCACTCTCAGCCGACTTAGCGGATGGGATAAGTCCTCCGAGGGCCCGCACGGGAGATGGGTGCCGCAGCCTGTCAGCCGACTTAGCGGATGCGCTAAGTCCTCCGAGGGCCCGCACGGGAGATGGGTGCCGCAGCCTGTCAGCCGACTTGGCGGATGTGCTAAGTCCTCCGAGGGACGCGACCGGAGTGTCTGAGAGCGCAGGCGCGGAGCTGGTGGACGCGAGCCTGGGGCGCTATCGGCGATGCGGCGGTGTGGGCCGGCGAGTGGGGCTCGGGCCGGCGTGGCTGAGTGGGCCGGCGAGTGGGGCTCGGGCCGGCGT
>JAZIGI010000090.1:0-3430 GCA_036679125.1 Actinomycetota bacterium
TGCAGCCGATGCTCGTGGTGCAGGACGGACTCGATCAGGAGGTGGTGCCCGCGCTCATGGCTAGCTGAGTGAGATACTCGAGGTCGGAGCAGAGGGCTTCATACACCACTTGACGGGACGTGGCCCCGCACATCCCTAAGAGGTATGATCTGGAAGTCATCGCGCCCCCGTAGCCCCAATGTCATCGGCCGCCGGGAACCCGCGGCGCTTCACGAATGGAGGATCTTACAGGATGGAGTATTTGCTTGTTCTGCTGATAGGATGCGTGGCTGGTATCGTGACCGGTTTGATAGGCGCCAGTGGCGTCATGGTCGTGGTCCCGGCTCTCGCTCTACTTGGCTACAGTACTTCTGATGCGATAGGGGCGAGCCTCTTCATAGACACCGTGGCATCGTTGGTCGTGGCATGGACGTATTACCAGAACAAGCATCTCAATCTCAAGCAGGGTATCTGGATAACCATAGGTTCGGTGACCGGCGCTCAGATCGGCAGTCTGATATCGCCTTCGATCCCGGACGTGGGTTTGAGCAGCGCTTTCAGCATATTCCTGGTGATCACGGCGCTGATATTCTGGTTCAGAGGGGCGCGGGGTGTGACGCCTGACCTGAAGAGCGACGATAGTGCCGCACCAGAGTCGCGCGTATTGAAGCTTCTACGGTCCAATGTCATAGCGTCCGGTCTGCTGCTCGGGGTCTTGGTAGGTATAGTGACCGGCCTGCTTGGGGCAGGCGGCGGTGTCATGATATTGCTCATCCTGGTTTTCGTCATGCAGTACGAGATGCATGAAGGCATAGGGACTTCTACGCTCATAATGGCGTTCACCGCGGCATCGGGGGCGATAGGCCATGCCGTTTCTTCCAGTCTTCCGCTCCAAGCCGCGATATACGGCGCGGTGGGCACAGTGATCGGAGGGCGTTTCGCTGCACGGTTCGCCAACAGAGTCAACGAATCGGTTCTGAGTAAGGTCGTAGGGGGCGTGTTCGCTGTGTTGGCGGTCGTGATGTTCGTGGCCAGATAGAGCCGGATGGTCGCGTACCATCACGTCGTCCGCTACTCCTCGCGGCGGTCGACCCGTCCACGTGCGTGCTTGACGCGTGAGCGCCTGCGCTTGGCCTCCACCTGACGTGCCTTGGCCGCACGGCTCTTGCGCGTGGGCACGCGGCGGGGGGCATCGAGTGCGGCGTTGTGCTCCTCGAGCCTGGCGCGCAACCGCGCGAGGCAGTCCCGCTTGTTCTGCAGCTGGCTGCGCTCACGCCGGCCCACCACGGTGATGCCGCTCGGCCGGTGTCGCAGGCGCACGGCGCTGTCTGCGGTGTTCACGCTCTGCCCGCCCGGACCCGAGCCACGGAACACCTGCACCTCGCACTCGGCTAAGAGCGCATCGTCGTCGGCGGGGATGTCGTAGCGGTCGCTCATGCGGACTATTCTACCTACTGCAGGCAACGGGGTCGTATCGTCTGCTCCCACGTACGCCCCCATGTGGCATACTCCCTGCATGTCCGAGAACACCCGATATGGCTTTCCGGTGCAGGCGTGGGAGTCCGCCAAGATCCAGGCCAACGCGGTCCTTGAAGAGCGCGCGCGCCAGCGCGGCACGATCACCTATGGCGAGATATGCCGTGCGGTGAGCGCCATCGGGCTCAAGCCGCGTTCATGGGCGATGATGGGCTTCCTGAACGAGATCTGCACGGAGGCTGACGCCGCGCATGGCGTCATGCTGGCGTCGCTGGTGGTGCGCGCCGACACGGGGCGTCCCGGTGACGGCTACTTCCGCAACGCGGCGCGCCTTGGCCGTGACGTCTCTGATCCTGAGGCCTATTGGCGCTCGGAGATCGAGCGCATCTATGACGTCTTCTCTCCCGAAAGGTAAGAGATGCCCGAGTTCGTGAGCGGTCTGCCCGAGTGGCTGAAGTATATCGTGATCACGTGGATCCCATGGATCGAGGCGCGCGCTGCCGTGCCGCTTGCAGTGCAACAGGCCGAGCAGGTGTATCTGCCGCTGATCCTGATCGCGAACCTGGCGATCTTCTGGCCGGGCTACTACTTCCTCGAGTTCATGTACGAGCGGTTTCCCGAGGACGGCTGGCTGCACCGCAAGTTCGAGAGTATCCGCGCCAAGGCGGATCCGTACGTGGAGAAGTACGGGTTCCTTGGCCTTGCGCTGTTCGTGGCTATCCCGCTGCCGGGGACTGGCGCGTACTCAGGAACGGCGGCCTCGTGGCTGCTCGACATGGAGCCCAAGCGCGCGTTCCTTGCCGTCTCGCTTGGCGTGGTAGCGGCGTTCCTTGTGGTCTGGGGCGCCTCAGAGCTCGTGTCCGCCGGCGTGAAGCTGTTCTAGCGATGAGCACGCTCGACCTGCGAGGCACGCCGTTCCCCTTCGGCCTCACGTACGTGCCGCACGAGACGCTGGCTCCTGTGGTGGGAGGCGTCCGTGGTCCGGTGGAGGACCTGTGCGATGCATGCGTCTCCCTCGGGGCTTCGTTCGCGTTCGTTCCCGCTGACGCGCCCTGGGCGGCAGACGCCGTGGAGGCGCTCGTGGAGGCTGGCGTGGCCCCGCTGTGGTCGGTGGGCGGGCCGCTGTGGCCAGTGATCGGGTCGTGGGGCGAGATGGAGGGCTTGCGGGCCACGCTCACCGACCCGGCGGCGGTGGGGGAGCGCCTCGAGGCCAGCCTCGACGGCGTCCTCGAGCTGGTGTCCTCAGGCGTGGACGCGGGTGCTCGCGCGGTCGTGCTGGCTGAGGATGTCGCGGGGAGCGGGGGCCCGCTGGTGGCGCCCGATTTCACCATCGCCGAACTGCTGCCGCGGTATGCACGTGTGGTCGAGAGCGCGCGAGCGCTTGGCGTGCCGGCGGTCTTCCACTCCGACGGAGACGTCCGGCCGCTGCTGCCGGCGATCGCCCGTGCGGGGTTCGTGGCGCTCCACTCGGGGGGAGGGCTGGGCTTCGAGGCTTTCGACCGCCTCTTCTGGGCAGCGCGTGAGGTCGGTCTTGCGGTCATCGGCGGCCTGCTCACCGCCGAGCTCGGCAACGCCGCGCGCGCGGAGGCCATAGGAAGTACGATCGGGGTGCTGGCGCAGGCCGGCGGACTGCTCGTGGCCGACGACGGAGGCATCACCACGGAGCGCGAGGTGGCGGGCCTGGTGACCGCTCTGGAGGCTGCGCGCGCGGTCTGACGAACGCCGGAACGCGTGAAGGGCGCCGGAAGCCCGACGCCCTTCGTCACTGCTGCCCCCACGCCGTGTGGCCTGTGCGTCAGACCTCGGCTGAAGCCTCGCTCGCGACGACATCGTTCCGTGGAAGCGGCATCGCGGCGTTAGTGTCCCCGGTAGTGGTGTACGAAGGCCCGGCCGCCTGACATGAGGCGGCCACTGCTCCATCCTCGAGGGTGATGAGACCCAGAGTCGAGGAGGAGACAGTGACCAAGGACAACAT
>JAZIGI010000091.1:0-3361 GCA_036679125.1 Actinomycetota bacterium
CAACCAAGGCAACCATGCCTGAGGCAATGAGCCCCGTGAGAAACAACTGTATGTTCATCTCAAGGTCATCCTTCATGATGAGCGAGCGCGGGGCTATCCCAGTGCGGCCGTGCGGCTGAGGCTAACGCGTGTGCGCGTAACCTGCGCCGCGCTTCGATCCCCTCCCTGCTGAGCATACCTCACAGGCGCGGCGTCTGGTTGACGCGCGGGTTAGGAATGCCCCGCACCAACTCACTCAGCCTCAGCAACGAACTTGGTCAAGGCCGACAGACTGTGCTCCCAGAACAGGGTGATTCGATGCTGATCCTGAGCCTCTCGAAGGTTCTTCAGCTTGAAGACGCCGGCAAGAACCGCTCCCGTTACCACTTGCTCACCGAAGGCGTTCCTCCACCTTGCAGCCTTGCCACCGGTCTCCCGAATCAGACGCTTGACACTGTTCGTGTAGCTGTTGGAGACCTTGCACTCGATCGCGAGCAGGCGCCCATCGTGGAGTCGAGCCGGCATGTCCGACTTGGTGCCAGCAACTTCGACCTCGCGACAGAAGCAACCCCTGTCGAGAGCATCGACGACATGTATTGCACGAGGTCTCGGGACTTCTGTGAATCCTGCTGAGAGCAGGGCGGCTGCGACTGCATCCTCTTGCCGCTGGGATGGCGCCATCCGGCGAGCGGTTCGGACTCGCTCAGCGGCCCAGACACCCGTTGTCCAGTCAATCGCAGCTGTGAGCTCATGCGCCGTGGGATCACGTGACTCACTGAGCCACGGCACCCGCATGGGATCGAGGGCGGATAGAGCGACCTCGATGAACGCATCGTCGTGGTTGAGGTCTTCGCCCTCAGACACCAAGACCTCAAGGACCGTCTTGAGGTCGTCTGCGCTAATCGGTGGTGCGGCCAGATGGCGCACAGCATCCACCGTGGCCGGATCATCTAGAGAGGCCTGCTGAAGTGCGCGAAGGTGGTCACTGTCGACCAGGAGCCTCTCGACGAGCGGCCTGAGAGCACGGAATTCCGCGGCATAGGCCGCAGGGCCCTCCTCAATCCGCTCATGAACAAAGAGGGCAGTGGCTTGGTGCCGGTCACGATCGAGCTGTGGGTCGTCCCAGTGCGGCGGTGCTAGCCACCTCGCGTCAGGAGTCAAGTCCGGTCCAATCTCGCAACATATCGGGTGAGGGCACGAGCAATCGTTCCATTTCGCCGGGCTCGTACTTCCGAAGGCCCCCCTGGTAGGTTCTCCCGCTGCTACCCAGGCGGTCACTTGAGTTGAGGAAGTTCACGAGTCCTAGGAGCTGATCGTCATCGAGCTCGACCTTTGGATACAGTCCATGAACGACATTCACTATGGGCATCCGGTCAGGATTGAGCGCGAATGCTGGCCGTCCCCTACCCATATAGGTGGCGACAATAGGTGGCCTCTTGAGTGGGACGCTGTACCAAGGGGTCCGCGAGCGACACACGTAGCCGTCACGAACATCTGAGCCTCGCGCATTGATGTAGTCCGCAAGCGGGTTGCTGGCATCGACGTCATTACGCGAGACGGCCAGAAGGTAGCGTGAAGCTTGGGAAGACTCGACGCGGCCATTGGCTCCCAAGACCTCGCGGGCTCGGGTGATCGCCGGGATGCAGTGCTTTGCGAGACCGAGTCGCTGGACAGCTGTCTCAGGAAGCAGGAAGAAGTCGTTGCCACCCGTGACCGCCCCGCGACTGACGCGAACGAAGTCCCCCAGAGGCAGGAACCCTTCGGGCGCTCGCTTCCTTGGAGCAAGCAGCTCAGTCCAGGAGGCTGCCGCCTCAAGGCGCGACCTAGAGACCAGACGCCCCTTGCGCCCAATATCGTGCAAATCGTCCGGCGTACGGGCGGACTGTAGGCGAATGCTCGAAGCCTCGTGACCACGCTGGAAACACATGATGGACGCCGTGACCATCGCGTCATCGAAAGCGCGCGCTTCGGGGTGCAGGATGTGCACTGAGCGACCACCGGCTCCGTTTAGCAAAGCGTCACGCATTGCGCGTCCGTAGTTGACGTCGAGCCACTCTGAGCTGGTCAAGAGGCAGCCGATATCGCCAGGTACGCTCTTGCTGACCACAGCCATGAAGAAGATCGCATGAAGTCCCGCAAGTCCTGACCAGCGTGACCAGCCGAGTTCATTCGCGTTGCTCCGGGCCCACGCCTTGAGATCGGCGGGGATGTGATGGTGTCGTACATAGGGAGGGTTCCCGATGAACGCGGTAAGTCCATCGACGGGACTCAACTGGAGCCGGACGAAGTCCTCGTTGTGGACTGATACGTTGTGAAGGCCCAGGACCGCAGCGTTCGCCCTGCACGCGAGGGTAGAGACAGGGTCCAGGTCGACGGCCAACACCTGAGATCGGGGGTTAGCTCGCGCCGCCGCAAGCGCGAAACGACCGGAGCCACACCCGCAGTCGACGACTCGATTGGGATGCTGGACCGATACCCAGGCAACCATT
The DNA here is from genome assembly GCA_036679125.1 of Actinomycetota bacterium. Taxonomy (GTDB): domain Bacteria; phylum Actinomycetota; class Coriobacteriia; order Anaerosomatales; family Anaerosomataceae; genus Anaerosoma. Next base: position 2,469 of record JAZIGI010000091.1, read on the forward strand.
TCGTCTACCAGTGTTGCCGGAGTGAACACCTGACCGATGGTGCGGCGATCTGCCGCCGAACGCGCGGTGATTATCCGGTCGCCGAGCGGATCAGCACCAGAGAGGATGCGTTCACGGATGCGTTCGGTGTCCGGGGATGAGCACTCGCCGCTGGAGAGAAGAGCGCTCTCGGCCGCCGAGAGCGGTCCGCCCACAGACGATGCACCAAGCGCCGCACACAGTGCGCCGAAATCGACGAGTAGAGTGTCTGCCTGTGCCAAAGTCCCGGATCCTAACCACGTGCCGGAACCCTGCGCCCCGACGTTGCGTACAACTTAGTATACAGCCCTGACATCTGCTGACTTGACCTGCGGGGCTATTCCTAACGTGTCAGCGCATCAGCGGCGGCCGTGCGCTTGGGGACGATTGTAGCTCACGCCGTCCGCTGGATGCGCTTGTTAGGTGGTTGCGCGGGCGCCGTCACCTGAAGACCGCGACGGCGATGAGCACGAACAACAGCGCCCACGCCACAAGATCGGTCCGCATGGCGTCGGCTGCCTTGCCGAGTTGAGACGCGAGATTCTCCACGGATAGGATCTCGGGGTCCGCCATGGCACATCGAAGCCGACGCTCGTTTCGAGTCCACAGCAGGCTCCAGCGTGCTATCTGGTAGGAGTCCAGCCGTCCCGGAAACTGCGACTCGACTGCGGCCCGCGCGTGCTTCAACTCCGAACTGGTGAACAGGCTGCTCACGGCTACGGCTGCAGCCGCCGTTAGCGACAGCGCGACCCCGGCGGCCGTCGATGCCCCAACAACAACAGCCACGGCGGCAAGGACGAGTGCGCCAGCCAAGGCGATCCGAGCAAACCCCGTCAACGTCGGTGCCGGCACGCTCCCCCCCAATCCACCTAACG
>JAZIGI010000092.1:0-2785 GCA_036679125.1 Actinomycetota bacterium
GGCACCTGGGTGTGTGTGTCACTTTGTCTTTGCCAGCGCCTCGTCGTGCGGCATCACGGCGGCGTACTTCTGCCGCATGTCGAACAGGTTGGCCTCGTGCGGGCCCAGCGCGCGGTCGCCCACGCAATCGGACAGCACCAGCGGGCGGAACCCCGCCGACATCGCGTCGACCACGCTGGCGCGCACGCACCCGCTGGTGGTCGCCCCGGCCACCAGCAGCGTGCGCACCCCGCGCTGCGCCAGCCACGCCGCCAGCATCGTCCCGAAAAACGCCGACGGCGTGCTCTTGCGCACCACGTACTCGCCGGCCGCCGGCGCCAGCTGCGGCACGATCGCGCTGGCCGGCGCGTGCTCCTTGAGCGTGAGCATCCCCGGCACCTTCAGGCTGAAGATATTGCCGTCGGCGTCGTCGTCGGCGTACACGATGCGGCTGTGCGCCACCGCCCCGCCCCGCTCGCGCGCGGCCCCCAGCACCGTGCGCGTGGTCTCGATCGCCGCCGCGATGTTGCCGCCGCCAAACTGCGCCGGATCCGCAAACCCGTTGACGAAGTCCACGATCAGCAGCCCGTACGGCGCCTGCGGCTCCAACCGCGCCCCGAACCCCTGGCGTTCATAGCTGGCCAGATCATTGCTCATTGTCCTTGCCCCTTCCTCAGTCCAGTACCTTGCCCTCGCGCACCACCTCGCGCCCGTCCAGGCGCACCGTGCAGCGGCGCAGCGGAATGTCGATATGGCAGGCCGTCGTGCGGCTGCCCCCCGCCTCGTTGTTGGGCCCCAGCGAGAACAGGAAATTGCCCTCGTAGGCCCGCGCATCCATGCCGATGGTCGCCTCCCGGTCGTACAGCCCCAGCGTGGTCCAGCTCGCCCGCGGCTGCAGGCCCCAGCCGATGTGCGAGATCGCGTACGCCTGCGGGTCCTTGAACGTGGCCACGTACTCGCGCAGCAGCTCCGCGTCCAGCCCCCCTTCGATGCGCGTCGCGTAGCCGTTCTCCACCGTCAGCACGATCGGCTCGCTCGCGTACGACTTCTGCGGCAGCACAATGTCGCCACGGTCGATCACGATCGTGCCGTTGGCCGTGGCGGTGGGCGAGCTGCCACGCTCTGAGAAGAAGACGCCGAGGGTGTTCGACAACCGGTACTAGCGGGGTGGGGCCGGTGGGTGGTGAGGTACGCGTTCGAGCTTCGCAAATGGAACGCTTCACCTCACCACCCACCGGCCCCGCGCTAGGATCGGTGGCGGATGCCCTCGAGCTGGGCGGGTGAAGGGCAGCCCCCGAAGACCCGCCAACCTCTGTCAGGAACGGTGATGAACGTGGTCGAGCCCGAGGTCAGCGAATGGGACGGCGTGGAGCGTCGCGTCGCCAGGCGCCGCCGTCACCGCAGGTACCGCTTCATCGACAGGCGCCACGGCTTCGACCGCCGCAAGCGCTATCCGGTGCTCGGTGCGATGCGCGATCACGCGTGGATCGTCGTGTTCACTATCCTTGTGATCAACGTCCTCTCGCTTGCCGACGGCTGGTTCACCGCCGCCGAACTCGGGCTGGGTATCGCCCGCGAGGGGAATCCCGTGCTCGCGGCTGCCAACCGGCAGGGCCCGTTGGTCGCCATCGCGGTCAAGCTCGGCGCGATGGCGGTGGTGAGCACGGTCATCTGGCACGGACGGCGCAGGCGCTCGATACTCGCGCTCGCGCTGGTTGCCGTTGCCATCTTCGGCGGACTGGTCGCCTATCACGCGGGCACGCTTCGCGGGCTGGGATTGCTGTAAGGGAATCGCTCTGGCACGGGCACGACTGATGAGTGACATATATGGTTGACATACATGTGCGACGGTGCGATGCTGGGCCTGCCATGAACATGAAGAAGACCATGATGTACCTGCCGACGGAGATGCACGCGTATCTCGCCGATGAGGCCGAGAGGCGCGGCGTGTCGATGGCCGAGATCGCCCGCGAAGCGATCGCGGAGTACCGCGCGCGCACCGAGCAGGTGCCGAAACACGACTACACCGCCATCATCGGCATCATCGACGACTGGGGCCCTCCCTCCAACGATTCCGAACGGATCGATGAGTTGCTCGATGAGTACTACGCCGTCGGGGGTGGGTGGGACAGAGAGCATGGCTTTGTCGACTCTGATTGATTCCAGCGTCCTGGTCGCTGCAGCCAACACACGGGAGACTCATCATCTTGAGGCTGCACACGCCATCAGCTCTCTCGCGGGCGAGCGAGCTATCATCCCGATCACCATCCTGACTGAGACGCTTGGCTTTGTTCGGACCAGGTATGGGCTCGATCACCATCGTCGCCTGTGGGCTCGTCTACAGGCGACGAGCTTCGAGATCTTCCCGGCCGACACCAGCCTGCTCGAGGAGGCCCGTAGGATCGACGAACGCTACGCGGATATCGGGTACGGGTTCGCTGACTGTACGCTTCTGGCGTCGTGCGAGGTGCTCCGGACGGCGCGCGTACTCTCGTTCGATCGCCGCCTCGCCGCGTATCGCCCGTCGTTCGCCTCCGTGCTCGAGGTCATGCCGTAGGGCGTGAAGACGGGTCACCTGTGCGGTCGTAACCGGCAGGGTGCGCTTACTCCTCGAACGCCTGAGCGTTCTCGCGGAACGCCGATGCCAGTGCCTTCTTCGTGACGGTGCCTTCGCAGACGCCTATCACAAGATCGTACTTCTCATCCTGTGTCAGTGTCACGGCGTACCCGTTGTCTGCAAGGAAGAGGAATGCGGCGTGGGCTCCAGTCCGCTTGTTCCCATCGATGAAGGGGTGGTTCATCACGA
>JAZIGI010000093.1:0-2703 GCA_036679125.1 Actinomycetota bacterium
ACTGTGCGCTGTGCTACAATCCGTCCGAACGACAAGCGTCCGTGTGAGAAGTGGGCTTACCCCCGCTTCTTTTGTTCTGGAAGGAGGCACCCGCTGATGACGCTCGCCGATGAGATCATCGCAGTACTGGAGCCTCTTGCGATCCAGAACGGGCTCGAGTTGGTGACCGCCGAGGTGGCAGGCGGCCAGCGACACCGGATCATCCGGGTGTTCCTCGACCGCGAGGACGGCATCGACATCGAGGCGATCGCCGCTGCCAATCCGTGGCTCTCGGACGCCCTCGACACCATCGAGCGGCTCTCAGGTCCGTACACGCTCGAGGTCTCGTCACCGGGGATCGAGCGGCCTCTGAGGACGCGCGGACATTTCGAGCGGTTCGCAGGCCACGATGTGGTGGTGCACACGCGACAGCCGATCGAGGGCCGGGCGAGGTTCACCGGGCGCCTCGAGCGGCTCGACGGTGACGACGTCGTCCTCGTGATCGATGCACTGGAGATGCGCGTGCCGTTCGATGCAATCGAGCGCGCACGCTTGAAAGCCGACTTCGGTATGGCTGGCGAAAGGGACGGGACGCACAGATGAGCTCCGAGCTGATGGACGCACTGCGGGAACTCGCCCGCGAGAAGAACATAGACGAGACGGTCATGCTCGAACGGCTCGAAGAGCAGCTTGCGGTCACATACAAGCGGATCCTCGACACCGACAACGACTGCTCCGTCACGATCGACCGCGAGAGCGGCCGGATCCACGTGTACGAGCTTGTACCGGTCGGCGGCACCGAGGAAGAGCCGGTATTCGAGGCCCGTGATGTCACGCCATCCGACATCTCCCGCTACGCTGCCACTGCGGCCAAGCAGGTCATCACCCAGTCCATCCGGGAGGCGGAGCGCGAGCAGATCTTCGAGGAGTACGCTGACCGCATCGGTGACAGCATCACCGGTACTGTCCAGCAGTCCGACTCGCGCTACACGCTCGTGAAGATCCGTGAAGGCGTGGAGGCACTGCTCCCTCACGCCGAGCAGCCGCCGAACGAGCGGTACGAGCACAACCAGCGGCTGAAGGCTCTCGTCATCGACGTCCGAAAGACCTCGAACGAGCCCTCGATCGTGGTGTCGCGCACGCACCCGAACCTCCTCAAGCGCCTGTTCGAGCTCGAGGTCCCGGAGATCTACGACGGGATAGTCGAGATCAAGAGCGTCGCCCGCGAGCCGGGGATGCGCTCCAAGATCGCCGTCTCCTCCCGAGAGCCCGGCCTCGACCCTGTGGGTGCCTGCGTGGGTCCGAAGGGCAGCCGGGTGCGCATGGTCGTCGCCGAGCTCCGTGGAGAGCGTATCGACGTCGTGCCGTGGTCGGAGGATCCCGCCACCTTCGTTGGCAACGCCCTCTCACCGGCCAAGGTCGCGCGCGTGATCGTCTCCGACGACTCGCACACCGCCACGGTCATCGTGCCCGACGACCAGCTGTCTCTGGCGATCGGCAAGGAGGGCCAGAATGCCCGCCTCGCCGCCAAGCTCACGGGCTGGCGCATCGATATCAAGAGCCTCGGCCAGGCCGTCTCAACCGGGCTCGCCGAGCAGATCTCCGGCGGCGACAGCGACCTTGACGACGGTGACGGCCGCTGCGTCGCGGTGACCAGCACGGGCATACGCTGCCGCAATCAGGCGCGGCCCGGTAGCCATTACTGCGGCGTGCACGAGAAGGAGGCGTCAGACGAGTCGTGACCCATCGCCCGAAGCCCCAGCGTACCTGCGTCGCCTGCCGTCGCGTGGCGGACAAGCGTGAGTTCATCCGCTTCGTCCGCGATGCTGATGGCGAGGTTCACGTGGATCCTTCCGGCAAAGCGCCCGGACGCGGGGCCTCGGTGTGCGCGACGTCCGCGTGTTTCGAGGCGGCCGTCACGAAGAGCAGGCTTGCATCCGCGCTCCGGGCAAGTCTGATCGAGGAAGACGTGGAGCGACTGAGACGTGAATTCGAGGACGTGCTCCAGCACCATGGAGCCTCCGCCCCAGGAACTGGACGGTGACGCTGATGCCTGCGATGCGTGTACACGAACTCGCCAAGGAGTTCGGAATGACCTCAAAGGAGCTGCTCGACCATCTCGAGCGGCTCAAGATACCCGCCCGCAACCACGCGTCGACGCTGGTGGAGGCGTACGTCGACAAGATCCGCAAGGACCTCCACGACGTGATCGAAGTGAAGCAGCAGGAGATGGAAGCAGAAGCGGCGGCAAAGGCTGCCGCTGAAGCCGAGAGGCTCGCCGCCGAACAGGCGCAGCGGGAGGCCGAGGCCGCGGCCAAGGCGGCTGCTGAAGCTGCCGCGCGCGCCGAGGCGGAAGCGGCCCGCAAGGCCGCCGACGAAGCCGCCAAGAAGGCTGAGGCGGACGCCGCGGCACGCGAGGCTGAAGAGCGCGCACGGCGCGAGGCCGAAGAGGCCGCACGCGTCGAAGCCGCCAAGAAGGCTGAGGCGGACGCCGCCGCGCTTGCCGCCGAGGCCGCCCGGGCCGAGGCTGCCGAGGCCGCCCGCTACCGCCAGATGGCGAAGGACGCGGAAGCGGCTCAGACGCCGGCACCGGCGACCAACCTCATCGCCGACGCCGCCAAGATGGTGCAGAGCGACCAGGACCGCCGGGGGAAGAAGAAGTCCAAGAAGCCGTCCGGCCGTCGCGCGGCGCCGTCGCATCCGCACATCTCGCCGGATGAGAGG
>JAZIGI010000094.1:0-2699 GCA_036679125.1 Actinomycetota bacterium
AACGGCGAAGATGAGCCTGAAGAAAGCGAAGAAAACGGTGAAGAACCGGTAGAAGAAGAGCCCGAAGAAGGCGAACCCGTTGAAGAGGAAACCGAGTAATAATTCGAAAAAACCAAAGCCCTCCTTAAAATAAAGCTAAGGAGGGCTTTAAAATTATATGGTATATTCTCTTTTCTGCCGACTTAATGCTCGGGACTTCTCTGGTAGGTGGAATGCTGCGAGCTGTACTGGTTCACCTGCTGGTACTTGTTAAGAGTATTCATCCCGTTGGACAGTTGGGCAACCTGGTCCCTTATGACGGCGATGTGCTTTTCCTCAGCTTTTGCCAGGTCCGCATAAAGGGCGGCAATTTCTTCATTCTGGCTGTCCTGGGCCTCCCGCATGTACCTAACATACTGGACCAGCGCCTGTTCCTTCTGGTGCAGGGTCTCCTGCAAATGGCTCAAGGTGTGCACGACAAACCTCCCTTTTTTGTGTATTATTTGCGCTTAGGACTTCGAATATTCTACCAAGAAAAAGGGCAGGGTTGCCGTAAAGCACGCTGCGTGGTATAATCACATTGCAACGATATAATTTACGAGGTGCGCGATGAGGAGTGTTCTTTAACCGTCAAATTATAAATAATGTCTAAAGGCGCTGCAAGCAACGGCAGGAGTATGCACGCCTTTAAGGTGATGGTTAAAAACACTAATAGGGGAATAATTATCGGCACCGCAGGCCTCCGCGGCCAATATGGTGATATCCATGCTGCAGTATAACACCCGGGTGTTTGCTGCGGTTTTTTATTTATGCGCCGGGCTTATTCTCCTTAAACGGTAAGGAGTGATGATTATATGAGACTGCAGTTTACAAACTTAAGCAAGAGCTATAAAGGTAAACGGGTGTTTGAGAATATAAGCGGCCAAGTCAACGACGGGGACAGGATAGGACTTATAGGAGCCAACGGCATTGGCAAGACAACCCTTGCAAGGCTACTGGCGGGGATTGAAGAGGGCGATACCGGCCAAATAACCCTTTCTCCTTCCCATATTGATGTTCTCTACGTGCAGCAGTTCCCGGAGTTTGACGAAGATATAACGGTCTACGATGCGGCGCGCTGCGCTGTCACGGACGGTGCGGCGGATGCCGGGGCGGTGGAAAGGGCCCTTTATGATGTGGGATTGGATAGGAACAAATGGAGGCAGAGGGCACAAAGTCTAAGCGGCGGTGAAAAGACAAAGCTTCTTTTGTGCAGTGCTTTACTAAAAGACTACGATTTGCTTATACTTGACGAGCCTACGAACCACCTTGACATGGAAAGCTGCGCCTGGCTGGAGGAGTTTGCGGCCAGGCAAAGCAAACCCATGCTTATAATCTCCCATGACCGATATTTCCTGGATAATTTGGTAAACCGGATATGGGAATTAACGCCCCAGGGATTAAAGGTGTACGAAGGCAATTACTCGGCCTACAGGGACCAAAAGGAGATTGAACAAAGGAGCGTAACAAGGGAGTATCAAAAGCAGCAAGCCAGGATACAGCATCTTAAACAGGTCATTTACGAGCGGAAGGGCTGGTACGAGAGCGCCCACAAGTCGGCAGGCCAGAATGACTTTTACAGGTCCAAGGCCAAAAAGCATGCCGGAGTGTTAAAGGCGAAGGAAAGGGAGCTTGCAAGGATTGAAGCGGAGAAAATAGACAAACCGCGAAAAGAGGTGTCCCCGGCCTTCGAGGTAATAAACAAGGGAGTTTCCGGACAAAAGCTTCCGCCCTACCTTGTAAAGGGGAAGGGCATCACCAAGGCCTTTGGGCAAAAAGTCCTTTTTGAGGATGCCGCTTTCAATATAAAGCGGCGAGATAAAATTGCGCTTATCGGGCAAAACGGAACGGGTAAGACAACCCTTCTTAGGATACTGTGCGGCGAAGACAGGGACTATGAAGGCAGCATCACCGTCAACCCCTCGGTAAGGATTGGCTATTTCGCCCAGGAATTTGACAACTTGAATAATGACGCCACCATCCTTGACGAAATGCTGGCGGCGGGGGCCGCGGCACAGGATGCAAGGCTGCTGCTCGCAGGGCTTTTGTTCCGCGGGGACGACGTGTTTAAAAAAATCGGGAACCTAAGCATGGGGGAAAAGGGCAGGGCGGCCTTCGCAAAGCTTATACTGTCCGGAGCAAACCTGCTGGTGCTGGACGAGCCCACAAACCACATGGATATAGGGTCCAGGGAAAAGATGGAGGAAGTGCTGAACGAGTTTGAAGGAAGCATTATATTTGTTACCCATGACCGGTATTTCATAAAAAGACTGGCAAACCGTATTTTCGTAATAGAGGACAACAGGCTGCAGTGTTATGACGGCGGCTACGAGTATTACCAGTCAAAACTTAGGGAGAAGCGGGCAAAGGAAAGGGCGGGCACCGATTACCGGATTCTGATGGATGATATTAGGCGGTTGGAGTGCCGGCTGGCCTTCCTTGGCGGAAGGCTTAACGAAACCGTGGACGAGGATGAAAAGGAACAGCTGAGCCGGGAGTACCTGGAAACCGCCCGGTTACTAAACCAATACAGGGAAAACATAAAGGGGCGGTTCTAAAACTCAAAAACGCTGCCGGAGTGCATGGCGCGGTATCGGTCCCCGAACCTTTCCCAGAGCCTGTACTGCGCTTTTTGGCCGGTGCAGTGCCCCGGTATTAGGACCGATGGGTTTAGCCTTTCC